>PXSD01000088.1 GCA_003023165.1 Halobacteriales archaeon QS_9_67_15
CGCACACGACGCGCGGAACCCCCGCGGGAACGTCTACGTCGTCCCCGAGGACGAGGACTTCGACGACGCGTTCCGCGTCGTCCGCGACGGGAAGACGGTCAGAATCGTCAACGCGCCGACGACGGACCAGCTCGACGCCGTTCACTCCAGAGATTGAAATACGGCTCCTGGAACGACAACATTTGGTGCTTTTTAATAACTAACATATTTAAATGGCGGCAGTGAAACACACAGACAGGGTAGAAGAGTGACAATAACGAATGAAGACAGGGAACGGAACCAAGCCGCCGTTAGCGACTTCCATACGCAACCCGAACCCGACAGTTGCTTTCCCACTGCCCTGAAGAACATCCTTGACGAACTCGCCGACCGGAAAAGCGAGTCGAACCTTCGTTACAGCATTAGCGAACTCGGCGATGCCCTTGATTACGTCGAGAACCGAGCCTCAGCCTCTGACCGCCTCGCAGCACGCATCGATCCGCTTCTTGAAGAAGCTGGCTGGGAAGTGAATCACATGACTGGCGTCGGATACGACCAACTACAAACAATTATCGAGTCCGATGACCGGTCTCTTCCTCTGTGTGAATTTCATGAGCAGTACTTCGAGGATATCAGTCAACATACCGAGGAGTACACTCCCGAACCCGGACTGGATGGGTTTGGGAGATGGAAACACGTCATTGTCCCTTTCAAAATTAACGACGACACCGTACTCTACTTCGATCCGTATATTCAGTTCTTCCACGACCTCAATGATCTCGATGAGGCCGGTGCGATGAACGTGCCTATTCAGTCATTCAACGAGTGGTGGTCGCGCCCAGAGAAACGATGGGCATTATGGCTTGAGCCATCGAAGCAACAAACACTGTCCGCAGCATTCGGAGACGAATAGAATGGCTACGACAGACATCTCACCCGACGAGGCAGTCCGTGTTCAGAACCCAGAAGCGCTCCAAGGTGGACCTGCGGAAACTCGTCTCAAGCGTCATCTCGGCAGAGGCGTCTACGTTCACGACGTGCATGAGTTACCGAACGGGAACTTGGAGGTGTCCCTCGGGAACGTGTCCCCCCGAGATCTCAGTGACTGTCGCACCCACGACAACGTTCTAAAATTCATCACACTTCGGGACGTGTACACGATCGAAGCCGAGAACACCGGACAAGGGGTTTACCTCATAGATGTCCCTGATCGCAGTGATATCCTCAAGGGAATCGATGAGCGCGAGGAGGAGATCAAGGAGAAGCTCGATTTCTCGATGGCACAAGCCATCTACAAACACGTTTACGACCTCCCTGCCGTCAGAACCCAACTTAACCCTATCCTCCAGATCCTGCGTGCCGCTCGCAACCGGAGGGGACTGACTGTTTCCCGGATAGATGAGAATCAACGGTCAAAGAACACGCGCGAATACGTTAACCTCTTGCAGAATTTCGGCTACATCAGAGTCGAAAACGGCGAAATCCTGCCTGGTGACCGCCTCCAATCTGCCGATCTGAACGAATACAGCTGGGATGAATTCGGGCGGAAGTTTCTCGGTGACGTTGTTCAGCGAGGATACGTCACGATCCGAGATGAACTAAACCTGAGTATGCTCGGGCATTATCAGAAGTACTCTGGCGCATATTATTTCGACGCCGTCCAGCGCGGGAAACAGGACTTGTGGTTGGATATCGAAACAATTGCAGACAACTACGAAGAACTCCACGGAGAGCGCAAAGACCAATTTTATATCCAAGATAAAATCGGTGAACTCGACTCTGTCGACGTGATTCAGAGAGACGGTGATTTCGTGCGATCTGAAGAGGATATCTACGAGCAAGTCGCTCAGGGCACACCGACAGCGTGAACGACTTAGAGCTCGTATTTAGCCGACAATTCGGGCAGCAATCCGACAGAACTCGGTCCAAATATACGGATTCTTGTACTAATTCCAGCACCGAGAGGTCCACACTGTACGAGATAACGGTCGAGCTATACGACTGACCGCACCGACACCCGAATCGAACGCGGACGGTTTTTGTCGGATGGCCCGGTACACACCGGCATGACCGACGAGTCGGGCTTCGACATCGTTCCGCCGGAGGCCATCGCCGACGGGCGAGCCACGGACGCCTACTTCGACCGGACCGTCGAGACGCTGGAGCACGCCGACAGGAACCCACACGTCGTCGCCGAGGTGACGGCCGACCAGTTCCCCACCGGGGAGTGGGAACTGCTCGCGGGCGTGAAAGACGCCGCGCGCCTGCTCGAAAGCCGAGACGTCGACGTCGACGCGATGCGCGAAGGCCGGCTGTTCGACGGCGGGCCGGTCATGCGTATCGAAGGCCCGTACCTCGAGTTCTGCCGCCTCGAAACCGCACTGCTGGGCTTGCTCTCGCACCCGACGGGCGTCGCCACGGCGGCGCTCGAAGCCCGCCGCGCCGCGCCCGACACGACCGTCCTGAGCTTCGGGTCGAGACACGTCCACCCCTCTATCGGCGCGATGGTCGAGCGGTCGGCGCTGATCGGGGGCCTCGACGGCATCTCGAACGTCGCCGGGGGCGAAGTGATCGGCCGCGAGGCCGGCGGGACGATGCCCCACGCGCTCGTCATCGCCTTCGGCCGCGGCGAGCAGGAGGCCGCATGGCAGGCCTTCGACGAGGCCGTCGGCGAGGGCGTCCCGCGGGTCGCGCTCGCCGACACCTACAGCGACGAGGTCGACGAGTCCGTCCGCGCGGCCGAGGCCGTCGACGCGCTCGACTCGGTGCGGATCGACACCACCGCCTCGCGGCGGGGCGACTTCGAGCACATCGTCCGCGAGGTGCGCTGGACGCTCGACGCAGAGGGGTTCGACGACGTGAGTATCTTCGTCAGCGGCGGCCTCGGCCCCGCGCAGTTGCGCGACCTCCGCGAGTACGTCGAAGGGTTCGGCGTCGGGAGCCACGTCAGCAACGCCGACCCGGTCGACTTCGCGCTCGACATCGTCGAGGTCGACGGCGAACTCGCCGCAAAACGCGGGAAGCTCACCGACAAGAAGGCCGTCTACCGCACCGACGACGGCGGCCACCACGTCGCGCTGGCCGAGGAGGAAGGCCCAGAGGACGGCGAGCCGCTCCTCCGGCCGCTCGTCCGCGACGGCGAGGTCGTCCGCGAGTGCTCGCTCGACGCGGCGATCGACCGCGCCGCAGATGACGCGGCGACGGTTGACTTCGACCCGCCGGCCGACGAGTCGGAGTGAGAGCCTCGCCGCCGAGACCGCCGGTCCGGACGGTTTGTCCGTCACGCGAGCGTTTACGTGTCGCCGGATCGAGCCGTCGCGTGACCATGACGACGGTATCTTCGAGCTCCGGGCCGACGGCGACCTCGTGTTTGACAAGAACACGGACGACTACGAGGCCGACGCCATCGTCGACGCGGTCGGCGAGCGCGTCGGCGCGGCGGCCCGAGCGAGGTCGACCGGTTTTCGCGGGTTTTCACTCCCGAAGAGCAGCACTGGGGACCGAGAGCGGTCCGGACGCGTCGGCGACGAGCCACGCGGGGACGACCCGCGTGAGGACGACCATCCCGCAGAGTTCGACGAGCGTCTGGGTCACGACGACGGCGGGCGCGAGTTCGTAGCCCGCGGGGAGCGCCAGCGCGAGCGGGAGCACGACCAGCGAGTTCCGAGTGACGGACGTGAACACGAGCGCGCGCCCCTCGTCGACGTCCAGTCCGGCGAGTCCGGCGGCCGCCCGTGCCAGCAACGGCATCACGACGAGGAAGGCGACGTACACCGGAACGACCGCGGCGATCTGGTCGAACGAGTCGCGGACGCGCGGGAGCTGCGAGGCGATGACGACCAGCAGCGTCGCGGCCATCATCGGGACGGGGAGCCAGCCCATGGCCTCCTGCCAGCGCTCGCCGCGGTCGGACCGCTCGGCCCACGCCTCGGTAAGCCACGCCAGTGCGAGCGGCGTCGCGATGAGCAGCAGGAACGCCTCGACGAACGGACCGGGTTCGACGACGGCCGCGACCTGCCTGCCCATGAACAGCCAGAGGTAGCCCGGCAACAGGAGCAACTGGACGACCATCAGCGCGGGCGTCGCGGCGGTGAGCTGTCCGGCATCGCCGTCCGCCAGGTCGGTGAATGCGATGACGTAGTCGATACAGGGCGTCAGCAACACCATGAACACGCCGACGAGGACGGCCGGCCCGACCGCGAGCAACCGCGTCAGCGTCCAGACGACGACCGGGACGACGAGGGAGTTCATCCCCAGAGCGGCACCCATGAACCGACGGTCGGTGAACGCCGCGCGGAGTCGAACGAACGGGACTTCGAGGAACGTGACGTACAGCAGGACCGCCAGCACCGGTTCGATCAGCGACTCGAAGCCGGACTCCAGTCCCGGGCGGCCGACACCGAGCGCGACGGCGACCAGCACGGCGGCCGCGTAGACGCCGACCTGATTGCCCACCAGCCGGTCCCGGACACTCATTGCCGGTCAGTCCGGGAGCGACGGCCAAGGGTCTGGCGGTCGATACGACCGGACGGGCCGCTCCACGAGGCTGAGGCGAACGCGAAAACAGTGCGAATCGAGCCCAGGACGCCGGCCGGAGAACTGGACGACGGCAAACCTATTGTCGGACGAGACGTAGTTCCACGTAGAGATGCGACTCGACACCGACTCCACGGCGGTCGTCGTGGTGGACATGCAGAACGGCTTCTGTCACCCCGACGGCAGCCTCTACGCACCGGGCAGCGAGGAGGCGGTCGAACCAGTCGAACAGGTGGTCGACAGGGTGCGTGATGCCGGATGCGAGGTCGTCTGGACCCGTGACGTGCACCCGCCCGAGCAGTTCGCGGACGCTCACTACTACGACGAGTTCGAGCGCTGGGGCGAACACGTCCTCGAAGGCTCCTGGGAGGCCGAGATCGTCGCGGAGCTCGACCCACAGGAGGGGGACCTGGTCGTCGTCAAACACACCTACGACGCCTTCCACGAGACGCAACTGGAGGGCTGGCTCGACGCCCACGGGATCGACGACCTGGTGGTCTGCGGAACGCTCGCGAACGTCTGCGTGCTCCACACCGCCGGAAGCGCCGGACTCCCGCCGACTTCCTGTTCGGCGAAGTGACGCCGCTTGAGGAGGTCGAGTTCGTCTGATGGACCGGGACACCGTCACCGGGACGCTCCGCCGCTACGAACCGCGCGACCGCGACGCGGTCTGGCACCTCCACCGGACGGCGCTGAGCGAGGCCGGGACCGACCCCACCGACGTGCCCGATATCGACGACCTGCGGGACGTTCGTGCCACCTACCTCGACACCGGCGGCGAGTTCCTCGTCTGCGAACTCGAGCGGAACGAGCCCTCGAAACGCGAGCGGGGAGAGCGAGGTGCAAAGCGCCTCGCCCGCCCCGCGAGCGATGCGGCCCGCGAGTCAATCGACGGTCAGACCGGGGATATCGTCGCGATGGGCGGCCTCGCGGTCTCCGACGGGGACGGCGAGATACCGCCCGATGCGGGCGAACTGCTCCGGATCGCGGTTCACCCCGACCACCAGCGAGCGGGGTACGGGAGCGCCATCGTCGTCGGGCTGGAAGACGCGGCCCGCGAGCGAGGCCTCGACCGCGTCTTCCTCTGGACGGCACAGCGCCAGCGGTCCGCGGTGTCGTTCTACCGGTCCCGCGGGTACGAGGGCACCGGCCACCGGACCGAAGGCGAGTACGAACTGCTCCGCTTCGAGCAGGCGCTCGACGGTGACCCGGTGACGCCGGGGGTGGGCGACGAATGAGCGACCCCGTCCGCGGCGACGTCAACGAGGTCGAGGACGGCCCGGAGTACGACTTGGACTTCCGCGAGCATCCCGAGCGGTATCGCCACACGCCCGACGAGCGCGGCGCGTTCAAGATCGAACCGTACAAGTCCGAACTCCTCCCACTGTGGGGGGTTGCAACGCTCGAGGACGCCGAAGGCGGTGCCGAGGCGATCTACGAGCGCTACCGCGAGTACCGCGAGGCCGACCGACGGGAGGCCTCGACTAGAGCGAGCGGTGAAACCGCGAGCCGCGAGGCCGAGGACTTTGTCGGAATGGACATGGCCCGGAAGTACCTCCAGATGGGGTGGACGCGGGCGATGCGCTACGCGAAGTACCCCGGCGGGAACAAGTACCGAACAGACGATAGCGGCGACCGCGTCGAACGGGAGCCACAGGAGTGGTACGACGACGAGAAACGCGAGATCGCGGTCGTCTACCGCGAGTACCTCGACCGCGTTCGCGAGGACGAGGCGTACGAACGGGCGAAACGCGAGCACCGCGAGCGCTACGGCGAGTGAGTCAGCGAACGCCGGCGACCGCCCCGGTGACCGTCGCAGCGACCGCCCTGCTGACCCTCCCGGAGACCGCGACTACCGACCCGTCTCGACCGTGACGATCACGTCGGTCCCGGCCGGCAGATCGACGCTCTCGCCGACGAGTTTCACACCCGCCCGGTCCCGTCCGAAGGCGAGCGCGATGCCGGTCACCGGGTCGCCGTTCGCCAGCACCGTCACCTCGCTCCACGTCACGTCTCGACCGTCCACGGCACCGACTCGCTCCCCGAGGACGTGTGCCGCGCTTGGCGTTCCATGGCTCCGGAGCAGGCCGCCGCAGTCGTAGTGCGGCAGCCCGCCGTCAAGGACGCCGGCCGGGTCGCCTACCTCGTCCGACGCGGCGACCCCGGCGAACCGGTCGCCGGGCGCCGGATGGGTCGGCGAGTCGAGAACGGCGTAGGTCTCGTCCGCGGCGACGACGGTCCCGGTGCCGTCCCACTCGAGCGCGGCGAGGTCGAGCGCCGGGTCGAGTTCGAGCGGGAGCGACCCGGCGGCGCGGTAGTGGTTGGCGTTGTGCTTTCGGAAGCCGAGATGGACGTGGTTGGCGACCCACGGCGCGAAGAAACCGGCCCGGACGAGTCGACCGAGGGAGTCGCCGACCGCGACGCGGTCACCGGCCGAGACCGCCGGGTCGACGTGCAGGAGCCGCGCCACGCGCTCGCCGGTGCCGACTAGGATCAGGTGGTCCTCCTCGGCGGCGTAGGGTTTCGACGGCGCGGTCACCGTCCGCGTCTCTAGCACGTCGCCGGCGACCGGCGAGGGGGCGTCGACCGGGTCGCCGTCTTCCGGGTCCGGACCGGCGGTCTCGCCGGGGTAGAGGTCGACGGCACAGCCGCGGTCGTGGGCGGCGAAGGGGGAGTTGTACAGCGTGAACCGCGCGTATCGCGACAGTACGTCGGACGACAGCGTGACGGCCATCGACAGCAGTTAGGGGCAGACCCACATAGTCCCCGTTACTCCGTCTCGCCGTCCGAGAGCGGAACGCGGTCGAGACCGACCGTGTCGTAGTCGAGTTCGCTCGACAGGACGCGCTCGTTCCCGGCGGTCACGATACCCGCGTGGAGCGCGTCGAAGGGGGTCAGCCCGTGCTCGTCGATGAACGCCGCGGCCGCGAGGATCGCGTCTTCGTGTTCGCTCGGCACCACCGGGACGAGTTCGATCAGGTTCGTCGTCGCACGGGGGATGTCTATCTCGTACTCTGCAGCGTCGCGGTCGTAGAACAGCACGAGCAACTCCGCGTACGAGAGGATCGACGTGTGGAGCCCCTCACGTTCGTCGAGCGCGCTCAGCACCGGTTCGCGCAACCGGTCGTCGTCTTTGACGAGTGCGACGAGGAAGTCGGTCTCGACGTACACGAGTCACTTCTCGTCGGGTCCGCGGTTCGTCGCTTCGTCCCGTGCGGTTCGGCTGACGCTCGCGCGCGCTTCGGATCTCAGCGCGTCGATGTCGTCGCCTTCGAAGGCGTCACCGACTGCGTCTCGAAGCCCAGAGAGCGGGTCGTCGTCGACCGGAAAGAGCGCGACGTGTGTCGGTAACTGAACGATCCGATAGCGGTCGCCGAACCGCTCCCGGATGTCTGCGCGTCTACCGCGGTCGGGCCGACACCATCGAGGCGGACCGCACCGTCTCCGACCGCATCGTCGACTGGGTGGCCGACGAGCGCGAGCCCGCCGTCCGCGTCTGGCGACCGCACCGACAGGTCGCGTTCGGTCGTCGCGACGCACAGGAAGACGGGTACGACCGCGCCCGCGAACTCGCTGAGGCTCACGACTTCCCGACCGTCGAGCGCGAGGTGGGCGGCCGCGCCGTCGCCTACACCAGGTCGACGGTGGCGTTCGCTCGCGTGACGCCCGTCGACGACATACGCTCGGGCCTCGACGACCGCTACGACGCCGCGACCGCGGACCTGCTGGCGGCGCTCGACGGACTGGGCGTCGACGCCCGCGACGGTGAACCGCCCGACTCGTTCTGCCCCGGCACCCACTCGGTACAGGCCGTCGGCGGCGGTCAGGCGCGGAAACTGGCGGGGCTGGCCCAGCGAGTCCACGGCGACGCGGCGGTCGTCGCGGGCGTCCTGACCGTCCGGGATCACGACGAGATCGCGGCGGTCCTCGACCCCGTCGAGCGTCGCGCGAGCGGGTGGTGACGGGGACCCGGAGCGAGTCGTTCGGACGGTCGAGGGCGCGCTGGCCGACGAGCCGGGCGAGGAGTTGAAGATCGAACACGTCGGTCCGTAGGCGGCTGGTACTGCCCGAAACGTGCCACCGACCTGACCGAAACCATTGAACTTAGGGCAGCGGACGTTGGAGCATGGGTATGCTATTCCGGAATGCGACGCTCGCGGACGGTCGTCGGCGGGACGTCCGCGTGTCGGGAGAGACGGTCGCGGCCGTCGGCGATGACGTCGACGCTCGGGAGGGCGAGCGCGTGGTCGACGCCACGGGCAAGCGCCTCCTCCCGGGGATGATCGACGCGCACGTCCACTTCCGCGAGCCCGGCGACTCCCACAAGGAGACGTGGACGACCGGCTCCCGGAGCGCCGCCGCGGGCGGCGTAACGACCGTCGTCGACCAGCCCAACACCTCGCCGCCCACCGTCGACGGCGCCGCCTTCGACCAGAAGGCCACCCTCGCCGCCGAATCGCTCGTCGACTACGGCATCAACGGCGGGGTCAACGGCGACTGGGACCCCGACTCGCTGTTCGACCGCGACTGCTTCGCGCTCGGCGAGGTCTTCCTCGCGGACTCGACGGGGAACATGGGCATCGAGGAGCCGCTGTTCGTCAACGCGCTCGCCGAGGCCGATGCCCGCGACGTGACCGTCACCGTCCACGCAGAGGACGCGAGTCTGTTCAATATTAGTGCCCAGGAGCGCGACGACGCCGACGCGTGGAGCGCCTACCGCACCGCTCGCGCCGAGGTCGCCGCCGTCGAACGGGCCTGTGCCGTCGCGGCCGAGCGCGACACGCAGATCCACGTCGCCCACACCTCGACGCCGGAGGGCATCGACGCCGCCGAAGAGTCCGGGATGACCTGCGAGGTCACGCCCCACCACATGTATCTCTCCCGCAGCGACCTCCGCGACCTCGGCACCCACGGGCGCATGAACCCGCCGCTCCGGCGCGAGAAACGCCGTCAGCGCGTCTACGACCGCGTCGTCGACGGGACCGTCGACGTGGTCGCGACCGACCACGCACCCCACACCGCCGAAGAGAAAGACGCCGACATCTGGGACGCGCCCTCGGGCGTTCCCGGCGTCGAGACCGCACTGCCGCTCCTCCTCGCCGACGCGCGCACCGGCGACCTGACCTACGAACGGGTCCGGAACCTGACGGCGCTGAACCCCGCCGCGGTGTTCGACCTCCCGGGGAAGGGCCGCGTCGCGGAGGGAATGGACGCCGACCTCGTCCTCGTGGACCCCAGCAAGACCCACCCGGTCCGCGCGGACCGTCTCCACACCAGCTGCGACTGGACGCCGTTCGAGGGCCGCGAGGCCGTCTTCCCCGAACTCACGCTCGTCCGCGGCACCGTCGTCTACGAGCGCGACGACGAACGACCCGGCGGCGAGCGCGAACGGTTCGCCGATCCCGTCGGCGAGAACGTCCGCGTCCGCACTGCGGGAGCGGGCGGCGTAACGACCGTCGTCGACCAGCCCAACACCTCGCCGCCCACCGTCGACGGGCACCTTCCTGCACCGCTCCCCTCGGTACGTCGTCGACCGGTAGCCGTTGTATAACTTTCAGACTGATCGACCAAGGCCGCTCGAATGAGCGACCTCCTCGCGATAGACGGGTTGCGGACGCACTTCGACACCGACCGCGGAGTGGTCAAGGCGGTCGACGGGATCGACCTGACCGTCGAGAGCGGCGAGACGGTCGGACTCGTCGGCGAGTCGGGGTCGGGCAAGTCCGTGACCGCGCTCTCGACGATGGACCTGATCGAGGAACCCGGCCGTATCGCGGGCGGAACCGTGCGGTTCGGTGCTGTCGAAACCGTCCGCCGCCTCGTTCGTCGCTACCCGAGCGGCGTCGCGGTCGAGTCCGACGTGAACGGTGCCCGGTCCACCGGCAGCCGGTCCGGCGGCGCGTTCCTCCATCTGACGGACGCGACGGTGGACCGCGGTGTGCTCCCCCAGAGCGTCGACGCGGACCGCTCGCTCGCCGATACCGTGCTCGCCCGCCATCTCGTCCGCGAGACGCCGGAGCGAGCGCTCTCGGAGTCGGGCGAGAGCTGGGTCTCGGTCGAGGACGGCTACGTCGACCTGACGGCGGCACCGGAGTCGGCGATGCGGGAGGTCCGCGGCGGGGACATGGGGATGATCTTCCAGGACCCGATGACATCGCTCAACCCCGCGATCACCGTCGGCGAACAGATCGCGGAGAGCCTGCGACTCCACCGCTACGGCCACACGCGGCGCGACTCGTGGGTCAACGGCGTCCGCGAGGTCCTCCCGCGTATCGGCGGCGTGGACGAACAGGTCCTCGCCGACACCGTCGACATGCTCGACCAGGTCGGCATCCCCGAACCGGCCTCGCGGGTCGACGACTACCCGCACGAGTTCTCCGGCGGGATGCGCCAGCGCGTCCTCGTCGCCATCGCGCTGGCCTGCCGACCCAGGATGCTCATCGCCGACGAACCGACGACGGCGCTCGACGTGACCATTCAGGCGCAGATACTCGACCTGATCGACGACCTGCAGAGCGACCTCGGGATGGCCGTGCTGTTCATCACGCACGACCTGGGCGTCGTCGCGGAGGTCTGTGACCGCGTGGCCGTCATGTACGCCGGCGAGATCGTCGAGGAAGGGCCGGTCGACGAGATATTCCAGAACCCCTCGCACCCGTACACCTACGCGCTCCTGGAGTCGATCCCCCGCGAGGACACCGACCGGCTCACCCCGATCGAGGGCTCGGTCCCCAGCCTCGTCGACATGCCCGACGGGTGCCACTTCGCGCCCCGGTGTCCGTGGGCCCAGCCCGAGTGTCGCCACGGGGAGATCCCGTATCTCCAGCACGGACCCGACCGGGTCGACCACCGCTCGAAGTGCGTTCTCGAGTCGTTCGACACGAGCGAGTACGGCGCGGAAACCGCGGGCGTCTCGGCCACGGCGTCGACGCGGACCGACCGCCGACTGCTCTCGGTCGAGGCCCTCACGAAACACTTCTCGCAGGCCGAGGACCTGCTCGACGAGTATCTGGGCCGCGAACACGCGGCCATCCGCGCCGTCGACGGCGTCTCCTTCGACGTGTACGAGGGCGAGACGCTCGGACTGGTCGGCGAGTCCGGCTGTGGCAAGTCGACGACCGGCCGGACGCTGCTGCGCCTGCTCGAACCGACCGACGGCCGGGTGGTCTTCGCGGGCGACGACCTCGCCGACCTCGACAAGTCCGGCTTACGGCGCAAGCGCCGCGACATGCAGATGATCTTCCAGGACCCGCTGTCGAGCCTCGACCCGCGGATGACCGTCGGCAAGACCATCGCCGAACCCCTGAAGATCCACGACCTCCCCGAGTCCGAGCCCGACGGTTCGCGCCGCGAACAACGGCGGGATCGCGTGTTAGAGCTCATGGACGCAGTCGGTCTCGACCCCGACCAGTTCGACCGCTACCCCCACGAACTCTCCGGGGGTCAGCGCCAGCGGGTCGGCATCGCCCGCGCGCTCGCCGTCGACCCGGAGTTCATCGTCTGCGATGAACCGGTCAGCGCGCTCGACGTGTCGGTCCAGGCACAGATTATCAATCTGCTGGAGGACCTCCAGGAGGAGTTCGGACTCACGTACCTGTTCATCGCCCACGACCTGAGCGTCGTCCGGCACATCTGCGACCGGGTCGCCGTGATGTATCTCGGCGAGATCGTCGAGGTCGCCGAGACCGACGAACTGTTCGCGGACCCGAAACACCCCTATACGCGCTCGCTCCTGTCGGCTATCCCCGAGCCGGACCCGTCGGTCGCTGCCGACCGCATCCTCCTGAAAGGCGACGTGCCCGACCCCGCGGACCCGCCGTCGGGCTGTCGGTTCCGGACGCGGTGTCCGGAGATAATCCCGCCGGACGATATCGACATCGACCGGGAGACCTACCGCGAGGTGATGGACTACCGTCAGCGGGTCGCAGAGCGGTCGATCACCGTCGACGCGATGTGGGCGGCCGCCGCGGAGGGAACTCGCGCCACGGCAGACGGCGGCACGACCGGCACCGGTACCGGGTCGGCCGGTTCGCCCGGGGGAGACGGCGCGGCGGCCGGCGACCGGCCCGCCTCGCTGTCGGCGTTCATCGAGACGATGTTCGCGGAGACGTTCGAGACGGAACTCCGGGCCCGGAATCGAGCCGTCGTCGCGGAGTCGTTCGAACACCTCGCCGCCGAGGAGTGGGACGCCGCCGAGCGCGTCCTCCGCGACCGCTTCGAGAGCGTCTGTGAGCGCCGTCACCCCGTGCTCCAGGACGACAGCCACCCCGCTGCGTGTCACTGGTACGACCAGCCCGGCGACGGAGACGACCTGTAACACCGACACGGGCGCGACTTTCCTTGCGGCCCTCGCAGTTCTGCCCGGTAAACCGCCGTTACCATCGGGTAACGCTCGTGTACCTGAGTGTGAAGTATCGAGGGACGTATAACCCGTCTGGGAGCAGTCGTGACCATGTCTCCGGAGAAGTCCATCGACAGGCGGACGTTCCTGACACTGGCTGGGACGACGGCAGCGACGGTAACAGTCGCGGGCTGTAGTGACGGTGACAGTGGCGACGGACAGACGACCGAACCCGGCAACGATGCCGACAGCGGTGGTGACGGTGACGGCGGTGACGGCGGCGACGGCGACGGTGACGGCGATACTGAAACGACAGCGTCGGACGGCGGTGGTGACGGCGGGGACCTGAGCGGGACGCTCGTGTACGCTCGGGGGGACCACCCCGAGAACTACGACCCCCAACAGACGACCAGCGGTGAGGTCGCGAAGGTCACGAACCAGATCTTCGACACGCTGATCCAGTTCGCGCCGGGGAGCGGCGGTCAGCTTGAAGACGCGCTCGCGACGGACTACTCGCTCGACGGAACGACCGCGACCCTCGAACTCCGCGAGGACGTCACCTTCCACAACGGCGAGGAGTTCACGGCGAGCGACTTCAAGGCGACCTACCAGCGGTTCACCCAGTCGGACTACGACTACTACCTCGGCGACGAGAACCGGTCGGGCTACGGTCCGTTCACGCTCGGCAACTGGATCGAGAGCGTCGACGCCAGCGAGGACTACTCGCTGACGATCGAACTCCAGCAGCAGTACGCGCCGTTCCTCCGCAACCTCGCGATGTTCGCGGCGGCCGTCCTCTCCGAGTCCCGGATCGAGGAGATGGGAACCAGCGGCGACGACCAGGTCGCGCTCGGTACACAGCCGGTCGGGACCGGGCCGTTCGCGTTCGACCAGCTCGACAACCCCAATAGCCGCATCCGACTGACGGCCAACGAGGAGTTCTGGGGCGACGGACCGAACGTCGCCAACGTCGTGTTCAAGACGATCCAGGAGAACAGCACCCGCGTCCAGGACGTGATCAACGGCGACTCCCATATCACCGACAACCTCGACTCCGACGGGTTCAAGCGAGCCGACAGCAGCGACTCGGCGACACTGCTCCGGAAGAACGGCATCAACGTCGGGTACATGGCGTTCAACATGGCCCGGCGCGAGGAGTTCCGCGACCGACGCGTCAGGCGAGCGGTCTCCCACGCCGTCAACACCGAGGCCATCGTCAACCGGATCTACCAGGGCTTCGCCACGGAGGCCGACCAGCCGCTCCCACCGGACGTGCTCGGCCACAACGAGGACATCGAGCCGGGCCCAGTCGCTCCTCGAAGAGGCGGGCTACGGCGACGGCTTCGAGTTCGAACTCGCGACGTTCTCGAATCCCAGAGGCTACAACCCGAGTCCGATCCAGACGGCCAACCAGGTCAAGTCAGACCTGGAAGACGTCGGGCTGTCGGTGAACATCAACCAGTTCTCGACGTTCAGTCCGTACCTCGACTACACCGACCAGGGGAAACACGACGCCTGCTTCCTCGGGTGGTACACCGACAACGCCGACCCGGACAACTTCCTGTACGTCCTGCTCGACCCGAAGGTCTCGATGGACGCCGTCCCCGACGGGCAGGACTGGGTGAGCTTCGACACCGAGGGGTACAGCACGCTCAACGTCTCCGCGTGGGCCAACACCGACTACATGCAGACCGTCCGGGAGGCCCAGCGGACCTACGACAGCGAGGAGCGCCGCTCGATGTACGAGGAGGCCAGCCAGCTGGCCCACGACGAGGCCGTCTGGGTGTTCCTCAACCGCGAGTGGCTCGTGTACGGCATCAACGGCCGGATCGACTGGGACCCCCGCCAGGACGAATACTTCCTCGCACAGGGCATGAACCAGGCGTAGATCGGCGACGAGCCCGCTCATGCGTCTCACCCGGTTCCTCTTGCGGCGAACTGCGCAGGGTATCCTGGTCGTCTGGGGAGTGATTACGCTCGTCTTTCTGCTGCGCTTTATCACGCCGGGGAGCACGATCGACTTCG
>PXSD01000089.1 GCA_003023165.1 Halobacteriales archaeon QS_9_67_15
CGACCACCAGAGACGGATCGAAGCGCTGAACGGTGACGTGTCGCCGCGGACCGCGGGCGAACTCGTCTACGTCGCTCGCGCCGTCGGTCGCGCAGTCATTGACGACGACGAGACCGCGCTCGCCGAGGCCCAGCGGCGTCTCGACGACTTCGACGTCGACTTCTGAGGGATCGACCGCCGCAGTACCCGCTCCGCCGCGGATCTATCGGCTTGCCGACCAGCCTGGACCGGCCGACGACGACCGCGTCTTTCCCCTCGGTCTCCGCGTCCGCGGCCGCCAGCAGGCGCTGGATACCGCGGGGCGTACAGGGTTTGTACCGCGCATCGCCTGCGACGAGGCGGCCGATGTTCTCCGGGTGGAGGCCGTCGACATCCATCTCGGGGTCGATGCTCCGGAGCACGCGGCGGTCGTCGACGTGGTCGGGGACGGGCATCTGCACGAGGATGCCGTTCACGTCGTTGTCGGCGTTGAGGTTGTCGATGGTGTCGTAGCGCTCCGCGGCCGGCGTGTCGGAGTCGAGTTCGACGTCGACGGTGTCGACACCGACCTCCTCGCAGTCGCTCTGCTTCATCGAGACGTACGTCTCGCTCGCGGGGTCGTCGCTCATTAGCACCGTCGCCAGCGTCGACGTGACGCCCTCGGTTTCGAGGTCGTCGACCGCCTCGCTGACTTCGTCCCGCACGTCCGCTGCTACGGCGTTTCCGTCGATGATCTCGGTCATGGATCAACGGGCGAGACGCGGCGGTATCAGAGTCCTGGAAACAGGGACCCGATAATCGACACAGTCGCCACAGTTGGCCGACTCGACGACCGGCTTCCGACGGTGGGCAGAGAGTCCCCGGCGGAATACTTAATGCACGTTCATGTAATATTCAGAAGTGAATATGTGGGATGGTAACACGAACGTTGCACGTCACGGACGAGTCGGAGGGTGACGCGTGGAGTTCGACGGCACCGTTTCGATAGCGGATGTGACGAGCGAGGAGGTCTGGCTGGCGCTGTCGGACCCGGTGATGATCAAGCAGTCGCTCCCGGGGTGTCAGTTCCTCGTCGCGGTCGACGACGAGGAAGTGGATTTCGACGAACTGGACGAGTCGTCGACCGACGAGGACCCAGAGACGTTGCCGGCGGCCGACCCGGAGGCGATCGCCGAGCGAGCGTTCGTGGACGGCGGGCGCTACGCGGCGCTGATGCAGATCAGCGTCGGGAGCGTCGAACCGAGCTTCGAGACGGTGGTCACCATCGAGGAGCGCGAGTTCCCCCGGATGGACGCCTCGGGGGAGGGCAGCGCCGCCAGCAGTTCCTTCGAGATGGCATCGGGGATGGAGCTCGTCGAGACGGACGACGGCGTCGAGATAGAGTGGTGGGCCGAAGCGGACGTGTTCGGTCGCGTCGCACAGATGGGCCAGCGGGTCATCAACCCGGTCGCGAACCGCGTCGTCGGCCGCTTTTTCGACCGGATCGAGGACGAACTACGGGACGTACAGACAGACGAACCGAGCGGACTTCGAGACCGCGTCTCCGGACTGTTCTGACATGGAACGAGAGATCACACTGACCGTCAATGGCACCGACCACGAACTGAGCGTCGAACCACGGACGCTGCTCGTCCACGCCCTGCGCGACGAGATGGGGTACACCGGCCCGAACGTCGGGTGCGAGAGCAGCATGTGCGGGGCCTGTACCGTCCACGTCGACGGCGAGGCCGTCAAGGCGTGCACTGAACTCGCCGTCCGCGCCGAGGACGCCGAGATCACGACTATCGAGGGGATGGGCGAGGAGGGCGACATGCACCCGCTGCAGGAGAGTTTCCAGGCGGAACACGGCTTGCAGTGTGGCTACTGCACCCCCGGAATGGTGATGACCGCGTCGGCGTTCCTCGAAGAGAACCCCGACCCGGAGCGCGAGGAGATCCGCGAGGCGCTGGAGGGCAACCTCTGTCGGTGCACCGGGTACCAGAACATCGTCAACGCCGTCGAGTCGGCGGCCGAGGAGATGCGGGACAGCCCGATGTCCCCCGAAACAGCGACCGGCGAGACGGCCGCCGACGGCGGTACCGTCGAGGAGGGAGGTGACTGAGATGGCGACCGACGAGTCGCCCCAGGAGCCGCGACCGGAGGGAGTCGAGACGGTGGCGGCCGAGGACGTCGACGCGGCGGACATCCTCGGGTCGGCGGTCGAGCGACGCGAGGACCCCTCGCTCCTGACCGGCGACGCCGAGTACACCGACGACATCCAGCTCCCCGAGATGGCCCACGTCGCCATCCTGCGGAGCCAGTACGCCCACGCTCGCATCGACGGGATCGACACGGACGCGGCCGAGGGCATGGACGGGGTCGTGGACATCTACACCGCCGACGACCTCGACGTGTCCGGGAACGTCCCGACCGCGTGGGAGCTCGACACGCTCCGCGAGGTCGACCACCCGCTGCTCGCGGAGGAGCGGGTACGCTATCAGGGCGACGCCATCGCCGTCGTGGTCGCCGAGGAGCGCTATCAGGCCCACGACGCCCTCGACGCGATCGACGTCGACTACGAGCGCCTCGACGCCGTCACCGACCCGACCGAGGCACTGGACGAGGACGCACCGGTGCTCCACGAGGAGGCGGGCGAGAACACGGCCTTCGAGTGGGAGATCGGCGACGCCGAGGCGACCGACGAGGCGTTCGCCGAGGCCGGCACGGTGGTCGACCTCGACGTCACCAACCAGTTGCTCATCCCGAACGCGATGGAACCGCGGGCGGCCGTGGCCGACTACGACCCCGGCGACGACGAGCTGACGGTCCACATGGCCTCGCAGAACCCGCACGTCCACCGCTTGCTGATGTCGGGGGTGCTCGACCACCCCGAGCACAAGCTCCGCATCCGTGCGCCCGACGTGGGCGGCGGGTTCGGCTCGAAGATCCACCACTACCCCGACGAGGCGCTGGCGGCCTGGACCGCCAAGCGACTGGAGCGGCCGGTCAAGTGGCAGGCGACCCGGACCGAGACGTATCTCACCGACGCACAGGGCCGCGGTCACGAGACGCACGGCGAGATCGCCATCGACGACGACGGGAATATCCGCGGCCTCCGCATCGACACGAAGGCCAACCTCGGCGCGTACCTCTCGACGTTCGCCCCGGCGGTTCCGACCTACCTGTACGGGACGCTCATGTCCGGACAGTACGAAATACCGGCGATCCACTGCGAGGTGACCGGCGCGTACTCGAACGTCCCGCCCGTCGACGCCTACCGCGGGGCCGGCCGACCGGAGGCGTCGTACATCGTCGAGCGACTCGTCAACCGCGCGGCCGACGCGGTGGACGCCGACCCGGCCGAGTTCCGACGGCAGAACTTCGTCGACCCCGACGACTTCCCCTACGAGACGCCCGTCGCCGTCGAGTACGACTCTGGCGACTACGAGAAGCCCCTCGACAAAGCGCTCGACCTCGTCGGCTACGAGGGGTTTCGCGAACGGCAGGCCGAGGCCCGCGAGGAGGGCCGCTACCTCGGTATCGGCCTGTCCTGTTACATCGAGGCGTGCGGGCTCGCGCCCTCGGAACTCGTCGGCGCGCTCGGTGCCCGCGCCGGCCTCTGGGAGAGCGGGCTCGTCCGCTTCACGCCGACCGGCACGGTCACCGCGGCCTGCGGGACCTCCGGCCACGGCCAGGGCCACGACACCACCTACGCGCAGATCGTCGCGAACGAACTCGGCGTCGATTACGAGGACGTGGATGTAAAGGAAGGCGACACTGCCGACCTCCCGCAGGGGATGGGCACGTACGGCTCCCGGAGTGCGGCCGTCGGCGGGTCGGCGCTGGTCAAGGGCGCTCGCGAGGTCGTCGAGAAGGCCAAGCGGATAGCGGCCCACCAGCTCGAGGCCGCCACGGAGGACATCGAGTTCGACGACGGCGACTTCCACGTCGCCGGCGCGCCCGACCGCTCGATGGGCATCCAGGAGGTCGCCCTCGAAGCGTACCTCGCGCACGACCTCCCCGACGACGTCGACCCCGGGCTGGAGGCGACGGCCTTCTACGACCCCGACAACTTCGTGTTCCCCTTCGGGACGCACGTCGCCGTCGTCGAGGTCGACCCGGAGACCGGCGAGATCGACTTCGAGAACTACGTCGCGGTCGACGACGTCGGCAACCAGATCAACCCCAAGATCGTCGAGGGGCAGATCCACGGCGGCATCGCGCAAGGCATCGGGCAGGCTCTCTACGAGGGGGCGGAGTACGACGACAACGGCCAGCTCACGACGGGGTCGATGCAGGACTACGCGGTCCCCAAGTCATCCCACATCCCCGAGATGGAGACCGACAGCACGACGACGCCCTCGCCGGTCAACCCGCTCGGCGTCAAGGGCGTCGGCGAGGCGGGCACGATCGCCGCGCCACAGGCAGTCGTCAACGCAGTCGTCGACGCGCTGGAGCCGTTCGGCGTCGAGCACATCGAGATGCCGCTGACGAACGAACGCGTGTGGCGAGCGGTCGACGAGCGCGCCGGCGCGACGGGAGGTGACGACTGATGTACCCCGACCGGTTCGAGTACCACCGCGCCGAGAGCGTCGAGGGCGCCGTCGACCTCCTGCAGGAGAATCCGGACGCCGAACTCGTCGCCGGCGGGCACAGCCTCCTGCCGACGATGAAGTCCGGCCTCGCCAGCCCCGAGGCCCTGGTCGACATCAGCGCCGTCGACGACCTCACCGGGATCGACCACGACGGCGACGGCACCCGCGTCGGCGCGATGACGCCCTACGCGGCGATCGCCGACGACGACCGCCTGTGGGACGGCGTGACCGTCGTCGCCGAGGCGGCGAGCCGGATCGGCGACCGCCAGGTTCGCAATCGCGGGACGATCGGGGGGAACATCGCTCACGCGGACCCCGCGTCTGACCTCCCGGGTGCGGTCCTCGCGGCCGACGCGACCGTCCACGTCCGGGGCCCGGACGGCGAGCGGACGGTCGCGAGCGAGGACTTCTTCCAGGGGATGTACGCGACGGCCGCGGGCGACGACGAGGTCGTCACCGCCGTCGACCTCCCGCCAGCCCGTCGTCGGGCTACGCGCTCGTCGGCGTCGCCGCCAGGCTGACCGTCGACGGCGACGCGGTCACGGACGCTCGCGTCGCCGCAAACGGGGTGATGGACCACGGCGTCCGCCTGACCGCAGTGGAGGACGCCCTCGACGACGCGACGCTCGACGCCGAGACCGTCGGGGACGCGGCCGACAGCGCCGGCGAGAGCCTCGACGAGTACATGGTCATGGAGGACCAGCAGGCCTCTGCCGAGTTCCGTCTGCAACTGCTCGGCGCGTACACCGAACGCGCGCTGGAGACGGCCGGCGAGCGCGCGGGGCTCCTGTAACCCACCGTCGCACTCGACGAGCGAGGGGAGGACACCGGTGTGCGGTTTCTATTCACGGCCGGCCACCGGGCGAGTGACGGCGCGGACGGAATAACAGCACACTTGCCGTCGGAGGGCGAGGCCCGAGTATGCAGACCAACGACCGCCACCCGACGACCGAGGGCCGCGAGCGGGTGACGCTCGTGCCGGAGAGTCTCGACGACCTGTGGCATCTCACCTACATCATCGAGCCCGGCGACCTGGTGGGCGGGGACACGACGCGGCGGATCCAGCGCAACGACGACGACATGCGCGACACCGGCGGCGAACGCGAACACATGTGGGTCGAACTCGAGGTCGACGACGTCGAGTTCGCCAAGTTCGCCAACCGCCTGCGCGTCGGCGGCGTCATCGTCGACTGCTCGCGCGAGGACCAGCTGGACTTCCACCACACGATCAACCTCGAACCGTTCGAGGAACTGGAAGTCGAGAAGGCGTGGAAACCCGACCAGGACGACCGTCTCCAGGAGGCGGTCGAGGCCACCGAGAACCCCGACGTCGCCATCGCGACCGTCGAGGAGGGCGAGGCCCACGTCCACACCGTCGCCCAGTACGGAACCGAAGAGCGCGCCTCGATCACCGGACCGACCGGCAAGTCGGCCTGGGGCGACGGCGCCCGACCGCGCGACGAGCTGTTCGAGGAGCTCGGCGAGGTCCTCCAGCGGATGGACGTCGAAGCGGTCATCCTCGCCGGACCGGGCTTCACGAAGCAGGACGCCCTGGACTACATGGAGGAGCACAATTTCGAGCTCCCTGGGCAGCTCTCGGTGGTCGACACCACCGGCGTCGGTGACCGCGGCGTCCACGAAGTGCTTAAGCGCGGCGCCGTCGACGAGGTGCAGACCGAGACGCGGATCTCCGCCGAGGCCGACCTCGTCGACGAACTCACCGAACGGATCGCCACCGGCTCGGAAGTCGCCTACGGCCCCGAGCAGGTCGCGGAGGCCGCGGAGTTCGGAGCGGTCGAGCAACTACTCGTCCTCGACGAGCGCCTGCGCGAGGAGCGCGGTGCGGACGGCGAGTGGGAGACCGACGTCGACGACATCATCGAGACGACCGAGCAGAAGGGCGGCGAGGTCACGGTGTTCTCCGGCGAGTTCGACCCCGGCCAACAGCTCCGGAATCTCGGCGGCATCGCCGCACTGCTCCGCTATCGTATCGATTGACCGACCGGCTCTGTCTCTCGATATCCACGTTTCACAGATGATAACGGCGGCACAACTGTTTAAATGCCACTTTCGGTAGTATCGGTAGTTACACTCGGTGGACGCCATGGGATTCGAGCAACGTCAGGACTTCGCGCGCCAGGTCGCCGACCTCAACAAGTACGGGCAGGCGTTGAACCAGTGTGAGACCGTCGACGAGGTCGTCTCGCTCACGCTGGAGGCCATCACGATCCTGTTCGAGCTGACGGACGGGACCATTGTCGAGGCACGTGGTGGCGACCTGCGAGTCGTCGGGAGCACGAATCCCGAGCTCTCGAGCGGCACGGCACCCGGCGAAGCTGGTCGGGAGGCGTACGAGACCGGCGAGACGGTCACGTACACCGGCGAGGAGGCCGGCGTCGACCCCGATTCCGACACCACCGCGACGCTCGCGGTCCCGGAGGGTATCGTCGACGAGACGATCTGCGTGATCGTCGTCCGGTCGCCGACGACCGAGGAGTTCGGCGACGAGGTGGTCCGGCCGATGGAGATCCTCGCGACGCACGCGGCGACGGCGATCAGCAATATCCGGTCGCGCGAACGGCTCGAACGCGCCCGACAGGACCTGGAGACGCGCAAGGAGATGGTCGAGATGTACGACAGACTCCTGCGCCACGACATCGGGAACGACCTGCAAGTCATCGCCGGCTTCGCCAACGTCGCCGAAGAACAGATCGAAGACGAGCGAGCGACCGAGTACGTCGGCAAGATAGAACGCGCCGCCAGCAACTCCGCCGACCTCATCGACCGCGTCGGCGACCTCGTCACCACGCTCGAGGAGCAACAGGAACCCGAAGCGCGTGACCTCCGCGACCTGCTCGCCGGCACGGTAGCCGACGTGGACGACCAGTACGAGTCGCTGGACGTCGAGTTCGACGCCGTCGACTTCGAGTATCGCGTCTACGCCGGGGACCTGCTCGACTCGGTGTTCACCAACGTCCTCAGCAACGCCGCCGTCCACAACGACGGCGACGTGACTGTCGAGATGCGCGCCGAGGAGCCGACACCGGACACGGTCACCGTGACGATGGCCGACGACGGCAGCGGTATCCCGCCCGACATCCGCCATGAGATCTTCGAGATGGGCGTCAAAGGACCGGACAGCGAGGGGACCGGGTTCGGACTCGGGTTCGTCCGCGCGCTAACGGAGTCGTACGGCGGGTCGGTCGCAGTCACGGAGAGCGACGCGGGCGGGGCCGCGTTCCGCGTGACGCTCGAACGCGCCTGACCGACCGCCGCTCGTCGAGTACCTCCGAGAGGACCCCGAGATCGCCTGCGAGACCTCGACGAACGACGTGCCGTATCGCGGCGTCCGCGGGGCCGGAACCACCAGCATCGCCCCCGACGAGGACAGGGCCGTCCTCCGCTCGCTCATCGAACGGTACCTCGGCGACGCGGACTCGGAGCTGGCGAGCTGTCTCCTCTCGCCCGACCGCGAGGAAGTGCGGATCCCGATCGATGTCGACAGTGCGTACGCGTGGGACGTCTCCGGCCGGATGGGCGGCGACTGGATCCCTCGACGGGACGGGTGGCGACCGAATCGCTCGCGTCGGCCGTACTGCGAGCCGACCGAGCGGAGTCTCACTCGATGTCGAGCGAGAGGCCGTCCGAGGCGAACCGAACGTCGCCGTCGTAGCGGTCGCCGACCGAGTCGAGCATCTCTTCGTGTTCGCCGTCAGTGTGCGGATAGCGGTGCGTCAGGTACACGCGGCCGATCTCGGCGTCGGCCTCGCCGAGTACTCGTCCGAGTTCGCTCGGAGTCGGATGGTTGTTCACGTCAACCGAGTCCGGGAACGAACAGTCATGTGCCAGCACCGCGGCACCGTCGGCGAACTCGGCCAGTTCGGGTAACGCCTCGGTGTCGCCGCTGAAGACGAACGCGGGCGGGTCGCCGCCCTCGTCGTCGCTCGCGCTCTCCTCGGTGAAGCGATAGGCCAGACAGTACATCGAGTGACGGACTTCCATCGCGGCCACGTCGAAGCCGGCGAGAGCGAACGACCCGGGCTCGACTTCGCGGAACGTCAGGTC
>PXSD01000090.1:0-5241 GCA_003023165.1 Halobacteriales archaeon QS_9_67_15
CCCGAACTACCCCTCAAACACCGTCTTCCAGAAGCTCGCCGACGCGTTCATGCTGTTCTACGGCGCCGACGAGGCCGACCGCATGTTCGAGGAAGCCGGCTACGAGGAGTTCCGCCACGTCACGATGGGCCCCTCCTACAGCCCCGAAGTCGCGATCACAACGGTCGCCGAAGTCCCGGAGTAGGACACTGACGGCGCGACGCGAGCGAACGGAGCGAGGTGCGACCGGAGAGCACCTCGTTGCGAACGGGGAGTGCGCGGCGCGTAGCACCGCGAAGTCGAGGCGGGTTGCCGCTTCGCGCGAAGCGACCCGTGAACGGAGTGAGCGAGCGCTTTTTCGCCCACGTTTTTGACCGAGTGGGTCGCGAGCGAGGAACGGAGTGACTCGCGACCGACCCCGAGGTGAAAAAGGTGGATGCAGGTGCGTCCTACAGCCCCGAAGTCGCGATCACGACGGTCGCCGAAGTCCCGGAGTAGAACACTGGCGGCGCGACGCGAGCTGTTTTCGACGGTATTACTCGGTCGCTGTGGCGCTCGACTGGAAAGGGGCGTCGCCGGTCAGTCGGCGAAGAAGCGTTCGGTGACCGACCGACCGGTGTCGGTCGTGACGGAGACCCGGACGGCACGCTGTGGCGTCAGCGTGGTAGACCCGACCTCGTCCCTGTTGACGACGACCGTGGCGTTGACGGGGTCACCCGTGGCGTTGTCCGTGACGACGAGTTCCATCGGACCCGTGCCGTGGGTTCGGTTGACGCGCAGCGAGAGGCCATCGCTCGCGTTGGAACTCGTCGTGACCGGGAGGGCGTCGAGGGACTTACCCTGGAACTCTCGGAAGACGGACTCGGTCCGTCCGTCGAGGTACGTGTCGAGCGACCCGTGGGAGTGCCCCAGTCGGACGTAGTAGATCGAGGTGTTGCCGATGGTCTCGACGTTCGGCCCGGAGCGGATGTTGTCGTAGACCCAGGGGTAGAGCTGGGTCGCGCGGTTGTTGGCGGTGCTGACGCCGCTGGGGTCGCTGTCGGTGACGAAGCGGTCGGTCCCGACCTGGTCCCGGTTCTGCCCGAGGTACGCCTCGCGGTAGTACAGCGACCCCTGCACCGAGGCGAGAACAACGCCCGTCTGCGACGTGACCGTATAGACCGGGATAGAGTCCCGGCTGCCGGCCATCCCCTGTGCGACCTGCTGGCGAACCGGACCGCGCAGCGAGAGCAGGTCGGCCTCCAGGTTGGTCATTTTCGTCGCCAGGTCGGACGGCAGTTCTAACCCCGCGGCCTGCCGGATCCGGTCGAACTGTGACTCCACGCCGCGGGCGGCCGCGTCGATGGCCGCCAGTTCCCTGAGGAAAGACTCGGTCCCGAGGTCACCGCTGTTGTACGCGTCGATGGCCCGGTTCCGGCGCAGTTCGAGGTCTTGCACTCGCCGCTCCAGTCGGCCGACCTCGTCGTGGAGGACGTCGAGACGCGCCTGTTGGCCCGTCGTGTTCCCGTAGCGCTGCTCGAACGTAAGCGAAGCGTACTCGCTCTGCAGCTCGGTAACGTCCTGTTGAACCGCGCTCCCGACGTTCAGTCCCACACGGGACTGGTCGCTCCGTTCGACCGCCCTGTCGCGGATCCCCAGATAGTTGGACGTGTTCGGCTGCGCGGAGATGGTGGCGAACGAGCGGTCGGCGGTGAGCGACGCCGGATCGGCCGGCCCGAGTACCGGTCGAACGTCCGGGTCGTCGGGGCGCTCGGACGGCGCGGGTGGACCCGCGGCACTGGCGGCCGCGACGGTCTGACTCGCTGGCGCCAGGACCACCGCCGCGACCAGACACGCGAGGAGGACAGGGCGGGACGGAGACATCGTCATAGCCTCTTTCGTGCCCGGTTACAAAAATCCACCTACTCCCAACGAACCCGCGAGCGGCCGAGAGAGCCGTAGACCTTTCAAAATACTCGGAGACGTTTTAATAGAAAGTGTTTTCCGCGAGGCAGGGAATTGGTCGAGTATGTCTCCGCGGTCGTTCGCCGCTGTCTTCACAGTGGCCCTCCTCCTCGTCGGGGTGCTGCCAGCAGCCGCACTCGGCGGGGTATCCGGTGGTCCGGAGACACGGACCACGGAGTTCCTCGGTGAGAGACAGACACTGGCACCACAGGACAGTTCGGTCGAGCCCGGCGAGGTCGAGATGCGGATCGAGGTGGCCGCAGACGGGGACGCGCGGTGGCGAGTGACGACTGCGGTCTCTATCAAGAACGGCGACGACCGCGCGGCGTTCGAGGAGCTGGTCGAGGAGTTCAACCGGAGCGAGTCGCCGCTGGGGCTGGACACGTTCAGGAAGAGCGCGGCGAACGCCAGTCGCGCGACCGGTCGCCAGATGGCGATCGAAGACATCGAACGCCACCACGCGACCCGCAACGAGACCGGTCTGCTCTGGGTTACGTTCACGTGGACGAACTTCGGGAACAGGACCGGCGACCGGCTCGCGGTCGACGACGGGTTCGACACGGAGTCGGGCGTCTGGCTGCCGTCGCTGTCCGGAGAGGAGACACTGGTCGTGGTTCCGCCGGAGGGGTACGGTGTCAGTAGCGCTCCGACGGGGACGAGCTCGGCACCGTCGAGTCTCACGGACGGGGTCGCGCGCTGGGAGGGACCACAGGAGTTCGGCCAGCGCGGGCTGTGGATCGTCTACTCCGGCGACGCGCCCGTGCCGACACCGACGACCGCAGGCCCCGCGGGGACGGGAACCGGGACCGGTGCGGGACCGACGACCGGCGGTGGTGGACCCCCGGGCGGTGGCGGAGACGGCGGCCTCGCTGACGCCCTCCCGCTGGTGGTGCTCCTCGTCGTCGCCGGTGTGGGCGCTGTCGTCGTCGGACTGTACGTGCGCGGTGACGACGACGGACTCGGCGCGTTCGTCACCGACGGAACCGACGGCAGTGGTTCGAGCGCCGCGGACACGGCTAGCCCGACCTCGCCGAGCACCGACGCGGAAGTGAGCGCGACCAACGGGAGCAGTCCCTCCGTCGGCGAGAGCGCCGCGAACGGCGGCTCGGACGCAGGGTCGGCGGCCGCGGGCGTAGGAGCCGCCGCGGCCGGCGGTGGTGAGGCCGACGGCGATATCGACGAGGAGTTGCTCAGCGACGAGGAGCGCGTCGAACGGCTGATCGAGCAGAACGGCGGGCGGATGAAACAGGCCGCGATCGTCAGGGAGACCGGCTGGTCGAACGCGAAGGTGTCGCAGTTGCTCTCGACGATGGACGACGAGGGCCGGATCGACAAGCTCCGCATCGGTCGCGAGAACCTCATCTCGTTCCCCGACGAGGACGTGGCCGATTTCGACTCGAAGTGAACCTGATAGAAACGGTCGAGGGACAGCCAGTGCCGTGAAAACGCCGAACAACGATCCACCCCTCGGAAACGTTTAACCCCCGACCGGGCTTACGTCCGCGTATGAAGATTCTCGTGACAGTGACGGACGTCGCAGTCGTCGACGATGAGTTCGAGATCGACGGACTCGGCGTCGACGAGCGCTATCTCACCTACGAACTGAACGAATGGGACGACTACGCCGTCGAGGAGGCCGTCCGGATCGCCGAGGACGGTGACAGCGCCGAGCAGAACTCGGCGGGCGATCAGGTGAAACCTGATGACGACGTCGAAGTCGTGACGGTCACCGTCGGCCCCGAGCGCTCGGAGGAGGCGATCCGGAAGGCGCTCGCGAAGGGAGCCGACCGCGCGGTCCGCGTCTGGGACGACGCCATCGCCGAGCGGGACCTGCTCGACGCCGAGACGAAGGCGGCGTTGCTCGCGGCGGTCGCTCGCGAGGAGGACCCGGACCTGATCCTCTCGGGCGTCCAGAGCGGCGACGACAGTTTCGCCGCGACGGGCGTGGCGCTCGCCGAGAAACTCGGGATGGAGTGGGCCGCCGTCGTCAACCAGCTCGAGCTGGATAGCGAGGCCGACCGGCGGGAGGCCTCGGGGAACGCGAGCGGCAACGCCGCGAGCAGCGACGGGACCGCCTCCGTCCACCGCGAGCTGGAGGGCGGCGTCGAGGAGCTGACCGACGTAGAACTGCCCGCGGTGCTGACCATCCAGACCGGTATCAACGAGCCGCGCTATGCGAGCCTCCGTGGCATCCGGCAGGCACAGAACAAACCGCTGGAGGCCCAGACGCTCGACGACCTGGGCCTCGACGGCGGGGTTCTGGAGACGCCGCTGGAGTGGACGGCGACGTACGAGCCCGAGAGCGAAGGGGAAGCGACGGTGTTCGAGGGCGCGCCCGACGAGGCCGCGGGTGAACTCGCCGGCGTCCTCCGCGACAAGGGGGTGGGCCAATGACGGTGCTAACCGTCGCGGAGCACCGCCGCGGCGAGTTGCGCGACGTGAGCCACGAGCTCGTGACCGCCGGCCGGGAACTCGCGGCGGCGAGCGGGTCCGACCTACACGTCGCGGTCGTCAGTGGCGACGTGGAGTCCTTCGGCGACGACCTCGTTCGCGAGGGCGTCGACGCCGTCCACACCGTCGACTACGGCGAGGAGTTCAACCACGACGTGTACATTCAGGCGGTCGAGCAGATCGGACGCGAACTGGACCCCGAGTACCTCCTCCTGCCACACACCGTCAACGGGCTGGACTACGCCCCCGCGGTGGCCGACCGGCTCGGCCTGCCGCTGGTGACCGACGCCGTCGACCTCGACGCGGACGGCGACCTCGTGGTCACGCGCGAGATGTACGGCTCGAAGGTCGAGACGACCATCGAGGTCGGTGCCGACCGCGCCGCGGTGACGGTCCGACCGGCCGAGTGGCCCACCGCGCCGGAGGGCGGCAACGCCGCCGTCGAACCGTTCGACGTGAGCATCGACGAGAGCGCGATCCGTTCGACGGTCACGGGCTTCGAGGAGGTCGCCGGCGGCGACGT
Organism: Halobacteriales archaeon QS_9_67_15; assembly: GCA_003023165.1. Taxonomy (GTDB): domain Archaea; phylum Halobacteriota; class Halobacteria; order Halobacteriales; family Haloarculaceae; genus Halosimplex. Next base: position 4,898 of record PXSD01000090.1, read on the forward strand.
GGACATCTCGGAGGCGGACGTACTGGTCTCCGTCGGTCGCGGCATCGAGGAGGAGGACAACCTCGACATCATCTGGGACCTCGCCGAGGCGATGGACGCGACGGTCTCGGCCTCCCGCCCCGTGGTCGATAACGGTTGGCTCCCGAAAAATCGCCAGGTCGGCCAGAGCGGGAAGGTCGTGACGCCCGACGTGTATCTCGCCGTCGGCATCTCCGGTGCCGTCCAGCACGTCGCGGGCATGAAGGGCGCAGACACGATCATCGCGGTCAACAAGGACCCCAACGCGCCCATCTTCGATATCGCCGATTACGGTATCGTCGACGACCTGTTCGAGGTCGTTCCGG
>PXSD01000090.1:5401-8087 GCA_003023165.1 Halobacteriales archaeon QS_9_67_15
CGAGGAGGTGCGCCACGTCGTGCTCTCGGGGGGCAAGCGGGTCCGGCCGACAGTGACGGTGCTGGTCTGTGAGGCGCTGGGCGGGGACGTGGACACGGCGGTCGAGTTCGCGGTGGGGATCGAACTCGTCCACAGCGCGTCGCTGGTCGTCGACGACATCATCGACCGCTCCGAGTTGCGCCGCGGGACGCCCAGCGCGTGGGCGGAATACGGTCACGGGCCGGCAATCGTCGCCAGCGACGGACTGCTCGGCGAGGCGTTCGGGCTGTTCTCGACGAACGAGCGGGCGATGCAGGCGGTCTCGGAGTCGATGGTCGAACTCGGCGAGGGTGAAGCGACGGAACTGGTCGCCCAGCCCACGAGCGAGGAAGAGTACGTGGAACTCGCCCGGCGGAAGACAGGGGCGCTCTTCCGCGCGGCGGCTGAACTGGGCGCCATCGCCGCCGACGCGGACGCCTACACCGTCGAGAACTTCGGGACCTACGCCGAGAAGGTCGGCGTCGCCTTCCAGATGCGCGACGACGTGCTCGACGCCACGGCCGACTCGGACGACCTCGGGAAACCGACCGGGCACGACGCGGAGATGGAGCGACCGTCGCTCGTGCAGGTGGGCGACCTGACGCCCGAGGAGGCGAACGAACGGGCACGCGAACAGTCACAGGTTGCACTCGACGCCCTCGAAGCCGTCGACGCCGACAGCTCGAAGGCGATGGACTACCTCAGGGACCTGGCCGAGTTCGTCGTCGTTCGCGAACGGTGAGCGGCTCACCGGACCGAGAGAATCGTCGTCCGTGAGACCACCGGAGCAGTGACAATTACTCGCCTTCGTCCGCCGTCTCGACGACGACGTCTTCGCCGCAGTCCGGGCAGTAGTCGTGGTCGGTCGAGAACCGGGCGTCACAGTCCGCACAGCGGTAGTCGTGCCGTTCCTGGGCCGACTGTTTGGCCGTCTGCTTGAACTGTTCGACCTCCCGGCCGAGTCTGTTGAAGATGCCCATCTGTTACCGATACGTGGATGCCGAAGTGCATAAGCCTCGTGGCGTCGGCGTTCGAACCGTCGTGGTTCCGTCCGAGTCGGAACGGCGCGAGTTGAAAAGCCCTTACCCTCGCGGACGCTACCGCGCCGTATGGACGATTCAGCGGTCGAGACGAAAGTCGAGTGGCGCGAGTGGGGCCCGGAGGCGTTCGGCCGCGCCGAGGGTGCGGGCAAGCCGGTCCTGCTCTCGCTGTGGGCACCCTGGAGCGAGGACTGCCGGGAGATGGACCGCACGACCTACGCCGAGCCCCGCATCGCGGCGAACGTCAGCGACGGGTTCGTCCCGGTCCGGGTGAACGTCGACCGCCACCCGCGCGTCCGCGACCGCTACAACATGGGCGGGTTCCCCTCGACGGTGTTCACGACGCCGGCGGGCACCGTCATCACGGGCGCGACCTTCCTCGGGATCGACGGCTTCCGCGAGATTCTCGACGCTGTGCGCCGCACCTGGGACGGCAAGGGGGCCGAGGCGGGGTCGATCCCGCGCCAGCTCGGCGACGCCGAACCGCCCGGTGGCGAGCTCTCCGTCCGCGTCGAGGAGCACATGGTCGAACAGTTGCTCGCCGCCTACGACGACGAGTTCGGCGGCTGGGGCACGGACGTGAAGTTCCCGCTCCCCCGGACGGTCGAGTTCGCGCTGGTCCGGGCGCGCGACCAGGCGACGCGGACGCTCGACGCGGTCCAGAACCGGCTGTTCGACACCTACGACGGCGGTTTCTACCGGTTCTCGCACAACCGCAACTGGGGGTCGCCCCAGCGGGAGAAGCTCGTCGACGAGAACGCGGCGCTGGTGCGGTCGTTCGCCCACGGCTACCGCTACACCGGCGAGGAGTCCTACCGCGGGACCGCCGAAGGGACCGTCGAGTACCTGACGACGGCGCTGTGGACCGGCGACGCCTTCGCGGCGAGCCAGGCCGGCGACGACGACTACTACCGGCTGGAGGCGACCGAACGCGAGGACGCCGACGCGCCGCCGGTCGACGAAACGGTCTTCGCCGGACACAACGGCGTCGCCATCGACGGTCTGCTCACCTACGCGGCCTACACGGACGACGAGCGCGCGCGTCGGTACGCCGAGCGCGCCCGCGACCACGTGCTGGACGAACTCGTCGGCGACGACGGTGCCGTCGCCCACTTCGGCGACCCCGAGACCGGCGACGTCGGAGAGACGGGACTGCTCACATCGCAGGCCCGCGTGCTGTCGGGGCTCACGACGAGCGCGTCGGTGCTCGGTGAACTCGGACCCGGTCGCGCGGTCGCCGACTACGCCATCGACCAGCGACAGGCCGACTCCGGCGCGTTCCGCGACGGGCCGGTCGCGGGCGAAGGGTTGCTCGACCGCCCGCTGTACCCGCTCGATACGAACGTCGATATGGCCGACGCGCTGGTCGACCTCTGGCTGCTGACCGACGACGACCGCTACCGCGAAGCCGCTCGCACGGCGCTCGCAGCCTTCGCGAACGCGACCGACCGGATGGGCGTCGAAGTCGCCACCTACGCCTCGGCGGTCGCTCGCCTGCGCGACCCGCGCGCCGTCGCCGTCGGCGCGAACGCCGGCAGCGACCTCCACCGCGCCGCGCTCCGGCTTGTCGACCACGAGACCGTCGTCTCTCCCGACGACGACCGCGCCCAGAACGGGGAAGCGGTCGT
>PXSD01000090.1:8102-11046 GCA_003023165.1 Halobacteriales archaeon QS_9_67_15
GAGGCGCGGGCCTACCGCGCGCTCCTCGAGACGGGCCCGACGACGGCGAAAGACCTCTCGCGGGTGAGCGACGTCCCGATGGGCCGGATCTACGACGTCCTGAACAGCCTGGAGACACAGCGACTGGCGCGGAGCCAGACCGCGAGTCGGCCGAAGAAGTACGTCGCGGTCGAGTCGGACACGGCGCTGGACCGGTTGCTGGACAACAAGAAGCGCGAGCTCGAACAACAGGCCGAGCAGTACGAGGACATCGTCGACGACTTGGTCGACGACCTCGACGGGGCCGACCCGGTCGACGAGCCGTTCTGGACGGCGAGCGTCGGCCAGCAGGACGCGGCGGACCTGCTCGTCGAGCGGATCACCGCGGCCGACGAGCGAGTGGTCGTCGTCGCCTCCGCGGCAATCCAGCAGTTCGACGTCGACGACGTGGGTGCCCGTATCACCGCCGCGCTGGAGGGCGCGCTGGAGCGAGGGGTCACCGTCTCGGTCCTGCTAACGCCCGAACTGGTCGATACGCTCCCGGAGACAGTCGGCGAGCGCTACCGCGACATCCTCCAGCCACACGAGCGCTGCGAGACGCGGACGATCTCGAACATCACCGGTACCTTCGAGATCATCGACGACACGGAGGTCTGTATCGAAGTGCCCCACCCGCTCGTCGAAGACGAGACCTTCGCCGTCATCGACCTCAAGGACCCCGAGTTTGCGGCCGACGTGGGTGTCGAGTTCGCCCCGCGCTGGGAGGAAGCGACCGAGTTGCGGCTCTGAAACGCGGCGGTCGCGAGCGGAGACGGCCGACGCGAGCGTGACAGAGCTGTCGTCGCTGTGAACGGATGTTCGGCCTGCTTCCACCCCTCGCGACTGCTCACTCGTGGTTCGTCAGGCATTTCGAGAGGCCGACCAGTTCGACGGGTTCGGAGTTGTCCGGCGAGTAGACGACCTTCTGCCCCTTCTCCATGTAGGGGACCTTCTGTTCGAGGCTGGCGGGGATGTTGACGGCGGAAATGGCGTCGTCGTCGCCGAGGTTCAGGACGACCGTCGAGTTGATCTGTTTGAACACGGGGTCGGCGATGTCCTGCGGGTCCTGCGTGATGAGGAAGAGTCCGAGCCGTTCCTTCCGGCCCTGCTTGGCGGCCTCGGTGAACTTGCCGATGATCTGCTCGCCCTGGACGCTGTCGACCTCTGAGAGGAAGTTGTGGGCCTCGTCGAGGCCGAGCACGAGCGGCGTGTGCTTGATGCGCTCGTACTCGGGGTCGTTCGAGAGCTTCTGATCGACGATGAGCGCCGCGAGCGCGAGGACCACAGTAACGGTCGTCCGGGAGTTGTTGATGTGGTAGGTCGGGACTACCGAGATGCCGCCCGCGCGGACGAACTCGTGGACCCGTTCGGTGATCCGGCGGGCGTCCCGGTCGAAGATGCCGTCGAAGCCGAGCGCGCGGCGCTTGACGGCGTTGAACGTCGCCTCGTGGACGCGCCCCGTCTCGTCGAGTTCCTCGCGCAGCGCGGGGTCGTCGAGGAACGTTTTAAATTGCTGGTAGGTGCCGTCACCATAGTCGCGGGCGAAGCGGTTCAGCAGGAAGCGGAGCGCGTTGTACTGGTTGCCATTAAGACTGGAGCCGGCGATGAGCCAGGGGTTGTCCTGGACCATCGAGAAGGGGATGGTGAACTCGACCTGCTCGGCGCGGTGGTCGCTCGTGTCGTAGGACGCCCCCTCGACCTTCGGGACGAAGGCGATCGTGTCGTCGACGCCGCCGTAAGCGATGCCCTCGCGTTCGAGGCGACGGGCGAACTCGCCGTCGAGGTCCGGGTTGTCGTCGTGCATCTGTGCGTACTCGTCCTGCGGGTCGAACATGACGAGTCCGGGAGACACGTCTCGGGTGCCGTCCTCGACGGGGTACGTGCGGTCTTCGTCGAGATACTGTCGGAGGACGTTTTTGGCGCTGTGGGTCTTCCCCGACCCCGTCCCGCCGGCGACGAGCGTGTGCCGGAAGACGAGCGGGTCGCCGTCGCCGTAGTCGTCCGTGAGCCGGTAGTCGATGGTCGGCGGGTCGGCGGCGGTCCGCACCTTCTCGCCACCGACCGAGAGGTACCCGAGGAAGACGCCGTCCTCGGGGATCTTCAGGCCGGTCTTGATCTCCTTCGTGTCGGTGGCCTCGCGGACGACCGTCTCGGGTTTTGGCACGCGGTCGGTCATCCGCCGCTTGAGGTCGCCGTCTCGCGGCTCCGCCGCTCGACTGTCCGAAGCGCTGTGCGCCTCGCTACCCTCCGAGTAGAGCACGGCGACGGGGTCGAGCGTGGCGACGAACTTGAAGTCCTGTTCGTCGATGTCGCCCCGGCGCATCGCCCGGCGGGCGTGGATCTCGGTGGCGTCGTCGGCGCGGAACTCCTGAGCGTATTCGAGGGCCGTGATCCGACAGAAGAGACGCTCGCCGTCCTGGTACGGGGCGAGCAGGTACTTGCCGATGCGCACGTCCGAGCGGTTCTCGACGGTGACGTACGCGCGCAGTTCCGTCTCCTCGCCGTCCTCACTGATGCGTAACCCCTCGGTCGCGGAGATGACGCCGACCCCGTGGTCTTCCCCCGCGGGCGTCACGTCCATCTCCGCGAACGCCTCTGTCTCGTCATCGGTCGATTCGGCCGGAGTGATGTCGGCCGCCGGTCCGTCTGTCTCGGCCGAGGACGCCGCCGTCGCCGTCTCGTCGGCGGCCGCACCCCCGTCGTCGCCGTCGTCACCGTCGTCGTCGCCGTCGAAATCAGTGAAATCCCCGAGGTCGGACATACCCGCCACGTGGGACTGGGAGGTGATGGGTCTTGCCCAACCATCTTTTTCCCGGAGGGGTGGGCGTGAGACGCCCACCCCTCCGGCAAAAACATGGGTGAAAAAGGCCGAACTCGCGCCGCAGGCGCGAGTTCGGTGTCTCGCGGAGTGTAACGACGCGAGGCT
>PXSD01000090.1:11081-17282 GCA_003023165.1 Halobacteriales archaeon QS_9_67_15
TCGGCCTTTTTCACCCATGTTTTTGGCTCGGGGGTTGCGCCGCGCGCAACCCCCGAGCGAAAAAGATGGTTGGGCTAGCCTGAAGACCCCCGACGCCCGACAGTGGGGTATGAACCGCGACGCCCTTCGCGTCCTCACGTACAACGTTCGCCGCGACGTGGCGAGCGACGGGGAGTTCGACTGGGCGGCCAGACGTGACGCCGTCGCCGGCACGCTCCGGTTCCACCGCCCCGACGTGGTCGGCCTGCAGGAACCGCTCGAACATCAGTTCCAGGACGTGCGCGAAGCGCTGCCTGAGTACGAGTGGGTCGGGAAGTCACGGAGCCGCGAGGAGGGAGCGGGCGAGTTCTGTCCGGTCGGCTACCGTCGCAACCGCTTCGAGTGCGTCGGTGCGGACACCGTCTGGCTCTCGCAGACGCCCGACGAGCCCGGGAGCACTGGCTGGGACGGCGCGTACCCGCGGATCGCGACGTGGGCGCGCCTGACCGACCGTCGCAGCGGTGGCTCCCTGCTGGCACTGAACACGCACCTCGACCACGAAGGCCCACAGGCCCGACGCGAGGGCGCGCGGGTGATCCGTGACCGGGTCGACTCGCTCCGCGAAGGTGCACCCGCCGTCGTCGCCGGCGACCTGAACTGCCTCGCCGGCGAGGACCCACACCGCGTGCTTGCCGGCGCCGACGACGGCGACAGCCCGCTGACCGACGCCCGCGAGGCGAGCGCGCACCCGCCCCACGGCCCGTCGACGACGCGGACGAACTTCGAGTCGCTCCTGCCCGACCGCCAGATCGACCACGTCTTCGTCGCCGACTGCGACGTAGAGGGGTACGGCGTCGCCGCCGACGTCGTCGACGACGGCTGGTTCCCCTCCGACCACCTTCCTGTCGTCGTCGACCTAGAACTGTGAGCGAGCGGGGCGGACGACAACGCTGCCAGCGGGCTTTTGCCCGTCGGCCGCGTAGAGTCGAGAATATGCTACTGGTACGCGGCCACGCGGGTGGGACGGCGCTGACGGGGACAGTCTACGAGCGCGGCGAGCGGCCGCCGACGTTCGAGGGTGCGCCCGACGAGGGAGCCCCGTTCGTCTGGATCTGCGACGAGTTCTACGAGGTCGAGTCCGGCGGGCAGCGCCAGCGGATCGACGGGCAGGAACGCCGCGTCGCCTTCGAAGCGCCGACGACGCGCGGGTTCGAGACGCGCGACGCGGCGCTCGCGACGGCGAAAGAACACGTCCGGACGCAGTTCGTGCGGCTCGGACTCGCCGGCGACGACGTAGAGGTCGAGGTCGTCGAAGACCCCGACGCGGACGACGGGTCGGGACGGAACTGATACGGATTACTGTAGATAGTTTCACAGCGGCCGACGTATTCGGGTTCATCAGACACTCGAAACCGGGATTTCATTCCAATCGGCGGTAAAAAACTACACGGCGGGGACGAGCGTATCCCGGGTGCCGCCGAACCGGGAGACTTCGAGCACGGTCATCACGTCCTCGCCGAGCACGAGCGCGCGAGCGGCGTCGACGCCGTAGGTGATGGGGTTGTACCGCGCGACCGTCTGGATCCAGCCCGGCAGCACGTCCAGCGGCAGGAACGCCGTTGAGACGAACAGTAGGGGAACTGGAGCAGGTTCGCGTCGATGATCGTCGACTCCTGGTCCTGGGTGAGGACGGCCACGACGTTCGTGCACGCGACGTACCACAGTGACACCTGCATGGCGACGGCCGGCAGGAGGAACGTCTCGTAGGAGAGGCCGACGGCCACGCGCTCGCCGTCTACGGCGGGACCGCCGATTCGAGCGGTGCGGTCACCCCTCGGTCCGCGATTCGGCCGACCGTGGCTCGTCTGTACAGAACTGCCGTTTCCAGTGCCTACTGCCGGACTCAGTCGAGTATGGTCGGATTTCGGCGACTTCAGCGTCGAGACGGCGGACAGTCAGACGAGTTCCTCGATGTCGACGCCCCAGCGCTTATCGTCGTACTCACGGTGTCGGTCGCTCCCGAGTTCACGCTCGATCCGGCGGCGCAGTTGCTCGTTGGCTTGCCGGTCGATGTGGGCGAGTTCGTCGGCCTTCGCGACCGACAGCGGCGGCCCCTGTTCGCCGGCCACGTCGTGGAGCACCTGCAGGCGCAGCGCCGCGCGGGTGTCCTCGTCCTCTGTGAACGCGTACGGGGCCTCGATCCGGTAACAGAGGTCGTCTCGGGGGTCGTACAGCACGAAGAAGGTGACCTCGTAAGCCTCGGGGTCGAGGTCGCGGTCGATGCCGAGCGCGTCGCCGTCGGCGGCCATCACGCGGTCGGTACCGACCCGGGACCGGAACCAGTTGGTCGCGGTCAGCGCGTCGGTGCGCAGGTCGCCGTCGTCGTCGCGCCGCGCGAGGATGCGCTCGAAGAAGGCGTTGTCGTTGGCCCACGGGGCGTTCGTCGCGTCGCGGACTGTCCGGGTGAGCGCCTTCGCCGTGCTGTTCTTGATGAAGCCGATCAGGGGCACGTCGCGCTCGACGAACGTCTCGACGAGGCGGACGTAGTTCTCGACCACGTCGCGCGGACGCTCGTCCTCCGTGAGAAGGGTAGCCAGTTCAGTGCCGCGTTCGGCCCACTTCAGGAGGCCGGTGGGGTAGAGCGGGCCGTCGAGGACCAGGAGGTCGTCGACGATCTCGGCCTGTTTGAGCGCGTGTTCGCTCTCGGCGAGGTAGAGGGCGAGCGCGTGGACGACGTTCTGCTCGTAGCGGTCGACCCGGGGGGCGTGCAGCGCGCGTTTGCGGACGTAGCCCTCGTCCTGCATCGTCCAGTCGTCCTCGCCGAGGACGTAGGTGTCGTCGTTGGAGTGGACGGTCATCACGATGGTGCGCGCGCGGTGCAGGTCGAGATCGGAGGGGACGGCGGCCATCGCGGCCTGTGACACGTCCAGCACGAGGCCGTTCTTGAACGTGGTCGGGTTGATCGTCCCCGAATCGAGTCCGTGCTGGGTCGGAAACGGCGCGTCGCGGAGGGCGACGCCGTCGACCGGGACCCGCTCGCGGCGCTGCTGCCCGAGGGGTTCGAGGACGACGCTGCCGTCGCGATAGAGGGGGTCGAGGAACTCCGTCCACACCGTCTCGGCGGCGTCCTGGTGGTCGTCCTCGTCGACGCCCTGACTGACCCGTCCGGCGAGGCGAGCGATCCCGTCGACGTGGACGGGGTCGAGCGTCATTCGGCGGTGGGGTCTTCGGCGAGCATCTTCTCGATGGCGTCGGCGATCTCCTCGTAGGACTGCATCTGGAGGCCGTCGGTGGTGATGAGCACGCCCCGGCGGCCGCCGGTAACGCGGAGGAGGTAGCCGTTGGTGAACGCGCGGACGGTGAAGCGGTACTCGCCGAGTTCGGAGGACTGGTAGGCGTTGCGGGTGTCGCGGAAGCCGCGCCACTCGTGGCCGACGAAGGTGTCGAGGTCCGCGTCGCGCTCGAGGTCCTCGCGGAGGTACAGCTGCTCGAAGTCCGAGCGTGTGAAGAAGGTCACCGAGCGGAGGCTGTCGCCGGTCGCCGTGCGGGCCGTCGCCACGATCTGGTCGGCCAGTTCGTCCGGCAGCAGTTGCGCGTCCATACCCTACAGAGGCACGGCCAGCAGTAAAGAGATAGTGGTGCCCTCGACGGCGGTGGGCGCGCGACGCGAGCGCCAGCGGTCCCGCCGGCTTCGCGAGCGTCGGGACCGACACCGACTTGAGCGGGCCGGTCGGACCTCGGAGTGTGAAAGCCGCACTCGTCATCCTCGACGGCTGGGCCCTGAACCCCGACGACGGGGTCCGGGACGCCGTCGCCGCCGCCGAGACGCCGAACTTCGACCGGTTCCGTGACGCCGGCGCGTACGGGACGCTGACCACCTCCGGTCGCCGCGTCGGCCTCCCGGAGGGACAGATGGGCAACTCCGAGGTCGGCCACCTCAACATCGGCGCCGGCCGCGTCGTCACCCAGGAGTCGGCCCGCGTCACCAACTCGATCGACCGCTGGCGCGCCACCCGTCCCGGTTCGGGCGTCGACGCGGACGAGGTCCCCGAGGACGTCGTCGATGACGGCGCCATCGACGAGAACGAGGCCGTCCAGTCGGCGTTCGACTACGCCCGGGAGAACGACGGCCGCGTCCACTTCATGGGGCTCGTCTCCGACGGCGGCGTCCACTCCTACCAGTCCCATCTCCACGCGCTGATCGAACTCGCCGTCGACGAGGGGGTCGAGGCGGTCACCCACGCCTTCACCGACGGCCGCGACACCTCACCGACCGGCGGCGAGGACTACCTCGCCGACCTGCAGGCCCACGTCGCGGAGCAGGGCACGGGCCACGTCGCGACGGTCTCGGGTCGCTACTACGCGATGGACCGCGACGAGAACTGGGACCGCACCGAACTGGCCTACGACGCCATCGTGAACCGTCACGCCGGCCACACCGCCGAATCCGCGGTCGAGGCCGTCCAGCAGTCCTACGAGCGCGACGAGACCGACGAGTTCGTCGAGCCGACGCTGATCGAGGGCCAACCCCCTCTCGACAACGCCGATGAGCGAAGCTCATCGAGCCATCGAGGCACGCTCGATGACGGCGACTCGGTCGTCTTCTTCAACTTCCGCTCGGACCGCGCGCGCCAGCTCACGCGGATGCTCGCGGACATCCGCTCGGGGGCGTGGGGCGGCCACACCGACCCGCCGAGGACGCGCGTCGTCACGATGACCCAGTACGACGAGACGTTCGACCTGCCGGTGGCCTTCCCACCGATCCGCCCCGAGAACACCCTCGGCGAGGTCGTCTCGGAGACGGGCGGGACGCAGCTCCGACTCGCCGAGACCGAGAAGTACGCCCACGTGACGTACTTCCTCAACGGCGGTCGCGAGGTGGAGTTCGACGGCGAGATCCGCGAGATCGTCCCCAGTCCCAACGTGCCGACCTACGACCAGCGGCCGGAGATGAGCGCCGCCGAGGTGACCGATACGGCCATCGCCGAGATCGAGGAGCGGGACCCCGACCTGCTGGTGGTCAACTACGCGAACCCGGACATGGTGGGTCACACCGGCGACGTCGACGCGGCCGTCGCCGCCGTCGAAGCCGTCGACGCCCAGTTGGGCCGGCTGGTCGAGGCGATCAACGCGGCGGGCGGCCACGCGCTCATCACGGCCGACCACGGCAACGCCGACGACATGGGGACCGAAGCGGAACCCTACACCGCACACACGACCAATCCCGTGCCGCTGGTCTACCTCGCTCCGGATGGGACTGACGGGGGGCGTCTGGTCCGAGACGGCGGCGCACTCGAAGACGTCGCGCCGACGTTGCTGGCGCTGATGGGGATCGAGAAACCGGCCGCGATGACCGGCGAGAGTCTGCTGGAGTAGGTGGGTCGCTCGCGGTCAGTCGCCGCAGTGACTCGACCGCCCGGCTGGTCGTCGGACTACTCGTTCAGCACGACCGGTTCGCCGTTCTGGATGGAGTCGTTGACGGCGAGCGTCAGTTCGAACGATTCGAGCGCGTCCGCGTAGGGTGAGCGCAGGTCCGCACCGTCACCGGTCGCGACGGCGTCGACGAACGCCTCGACCTCGGCCGCGTATGGGTTGCGGTCGAACGTCTCGTCGATCTCCTCGCCGTCGACGATGCCGGTGACCGACCGTTCGCTCACTTCGATAGTCGCACCGTCGGCGACGATTTCGAGCGCGCTCTCGTCTTCCTCGGCGGCGCAGGTGGTCGAGACGTGGCTGATCGCGCCGTTTTCGTGAGTCATCGTCGCCGAGGTGGCGTCGGAGAAGTCGACGGCGTCCTCGATGCGGTGGCTGCCGGCCGCCGAGACGCGCTCGACGTCACCGGCGAGCGCGCGGAGCGTGTCGTAGACGTGGGTCGCCTGTTCGACGACCTGGCCGCCCGAGCGGTCGAAGTGTCGCCACCAGTGGTCCTCGCCGCCGGGGACGCCGCCCCACCAGTAGCCGTCGACGTACCCGACTGCGCGGTCGGCGAGGATCTCGCGAGCGCGTTCGACGCCGGCCGAGTAGCGCCAGTCGTAGCCGACCTGTGCGAGCACGTCGCTGGCCTCGATTGCGTCGTGGATCTCGTGTGCCTTCTCGGCCGAGAGCGCGAGCGGTTTCTCGACGAAGAGGTCGTAGCCGTGTTCGGCGGCAGCGATCTCCTGGTCCCCGTGCGCGAACGGCGGGAGACAGACGAAGACGGCGTCGGGGTCGGTCTCCGTGTAG
>PXSD01000091.1 GCA_003023165.1 Halobacteriales archaeon QS_9_67_15
GCCGGGTGTAAGTCTGTCAAGAATTTCGCCGCCTCGGGGCGGCGAATATCTTCACGAAGTTACAGCCGGCAGTATGAACAAGCGGCAGTGGATGCTATCAGAGTGTTTGTTCTGCGACGAACCCATTTGAGGAATGAAAGAGCGAATGAAGTCAGCAGACAGACTGGGAGATGAGTAGACGTCTGTGATGTTATAGAGACCGTTCTCTACAGAATGAAATGCAAAGCGCCACTTGTGTATTTCACTCTGAATGACATTAGGCGTTGCTGTATTCCAAACTGCTGAGCTCTGGAACCACTGCGACAGTAAATAATCAACTATCCAGAAAACATATACTGTATTGGTAGAGTTCGTTCTCTATGGTTGAACGTTCGAGGAGACAGATTCTTTTTTGTACAGCATGTGTTTCAATTATAGCCGGTTGTGGAAATGATATGGGGGGAACTCCAACGGGTCCGGAACGTTCACCTGATACAGGTGGGTCGCCGAACACAGGAACGGCCGCTGAAGAGCCGGTAAATACACCGTCTCTACGGAATTGTGAGCGAACTGAGCTACCCAAGCCGTCACGAACCGACGGGGGTCTGCAACCGCGCTCATACCCAGAATACCCTGGCAGTTTCAATAGAAGCGAACTTGAAGAGTATGCGACCTCGTTCGAAAAATCTTACCGCCACAACGATTTTCTACGCACGTCCCCGGCGGAATACGACGAATTGACCGTCCGATCCGGAGTCGCAGATGTCTCCGAGACCGGTCGAAAGTTCCAGATGAGAGTAGAGGGTACTATCCTGTTTTCGGACGAGGAGCGAACGACCGACTCGACAGCGACCCCGTATCCGAGCGGCAGAGCGCCGTTCGTTGCCTGGTTCCTCTTCGACGAGGAGTTCGCACTACGCGACGGACGTGATACTGGATACACGGACGACCTCGCTCCCGACTTCTCGAACGCAGACGTAATCGTCTGCCCGTAGATGGCGTTCCACGCGCCACTCCGAACGCCGTGGTAGCGACTCGGGGAGGATATGGATAGGATGGGGAACGTAGGGGTCTGGAGCGTGTGACAGTTAGGTCTCCAGGGCCCCTACGTCACCATAGACCCCTGACACGTAAAAATCCACGGCAACCGGAGTGAAAGTGTAACCGCACTATAACGGCGGCGTACGGGGTGTGAAATATCCACATACGGTAGCGAGAAGCGGGGACCGCTTCGGGTCGAGTCGCCACGTCGGGGAAGCCGGCATGGAGTCGGCAGGAACAGTCGGTCGACGCGAACGCGGCGTCAGCGAGCGAGCGGGAGGGAGTAGCTCCGTTCGCGTCCGACCACGGCCTCCCACGTCCGCTCGCACTCACAGGAGACCTGCTCGAACACCGACGGGTCCTGTCGTTCGTCGAAGTCTTTGATGGCGCGCTGGACGCGGTCGTCGCAGTCGCCGCAGTTGTGCGGGCCGCGGTCCGAGCCGTGGCCGACGGGGTCGGAGACGACGATGCCGTCGATGTCCGCCGTATCCTCCAGTACGTCCGCAACCGACCAGAGCCACGGCGGGCGGTAGCCGCCGTCGTGGTACAGATCCTCGACCATCGTGTAGTTCTGGACGTTACAGGGGTTCATCGAGACGGTGTGACACCCCTCGACGGCGAGACAGCGACGCGCCGACCGCTTCATATCCTCGACGGCCTCGCCCTCCGAGAGGAACGGCGGCTTCATGAGGAGGTAGGCCTTGGTCGCCCCGCCGTCGACGGCGCTCGCTTCGGCGCAGGCGTCCTCGAAGTCGGAGAACTCGAAGTACTTGTTGACGCAGTCCCGGCGGACGCGGTCGGTCGCCGTCTCCAGACCGATGGCCACGTCGGTCCGAAGCCCCTGCTCGGTGAACTCGCGGATCGTCTCGCGGTCGACGAAGTCGGGGAGCGATTCGACGACCATGCGGTCGCGGTCGCCGAAGGTTTCGGCGATGGCCTGGCGCGTCTCGGCGGGCACTTCGCGCTCGTCGAGGAAGGAGCCGGAGGTGTAGATCTTGACTTGGTCGGCGGGCGAATCGGCGTTCTCCCGCTCGTGTTCGAGACAGGCGTCGACCTGGGTCATGAGGTCCTCGTGGGCGACGGAGCCGCCTTCGACGGACTCGGCGACGTAGCCACACATCGTGCAGCCGCCGGCGCGCGCCCAGCGACAGCCGCCGGTGTTGAGGATGATGGTAAGGGAGTCGACGAAGCCGTCGGGGGTGTTGTCCTCGTCGAGCCAGACGCGCGTGGGTTCGCGTGGGTCGTAGCTGGCGTCGTTGCGCGAGCGCACCTCGCGCATCACCTTGTTGTGGGCGTCCATCCCCTTGCCCTGCTCGTAGACCTCGGGGCTCGGTTGACTCATTGCCCCGTTCTATCCGGTCGGGCGATAAAACCTCGGCGGTCCCAGGCTTCGCTCCGCGAAGCCCGGGAGCACGAAGGGCGCTACGTCGCCCTTCGGCGGTCGCGATTTCGCTCTGAGAGCGAAATCGCGTCTACGAAAGACGGTAGTGGCGTCTTTCGGCGGTCGCAGACTTCGCGAGGCGAAGTCCGTGTCCACGGCCGGCGCCAGCGCCGCCGGTCAGCGGTCCGAATTTTTGCGGTTTGAAAATTCAGTGCACGGAAGCCGGCAACCTCACGGCATCGTCAGCGTCCACCAGCGGAACTCGCCGGAAAGCGCGTCGACGGCCGGCAGCGCCGACGGGCCGTAGTGCAGCACTACGAACGAGGTCAGGAGGAGGTGTATCGTCGCCAGTCCGACAGCCACGCCGAAGGTCGCGGCGGCCGCGCGTGTCGCTCGCTCGTCGCGACGACTGGCCAGTAGCGCGACGGCGAGAACCACTGCGACGACCAGCGACACGAGGCCCAGCGTCTGGACGACCTCGCCCTTGGCCGACTCGACGACGAGCAGCGACCCGAAAGATATCGGCAGACCGAACAGCACAGCCACCTCGTACCCGAGGACTGCCGCCCGCATCTCCGTCGTGAGTATCGAGCGAACGTGCGGGAGTCGAAACAGCCCGTAGACGGCCAGCGGATAGACTGGGTGGAGGTAGCGGACGGTAGCCATGGCGTGGATGGGGAGCCTGTTCATGTAGAGAGAGACGAGCAGGCCTGCGAACACGACTACAACTAGGTCGACCGGGTCGACGGCGTCGCGGAGTCGTCGCGTCCCGCGCCGGAACTCTTCAATCCGGCTCCGGAGCGGCAGCGCGACCAGCGCGGCGACGACCGGCGCGGACTGGACGACCGAGAGGTTCGTCCCGCCGTCGAAGAAGATGTTGGCCGAGTCGCGCTCGGTCGATCCCCAGTAGACGAACGTCTGGAAGACGCCTTCGGGGTCGGCGAACAGCGTGACGAACCCGGTCACGTACATGCCCAACCCCTGTTCGAGCAAGCTAAGCACCGGGTTGAACCGAGCGAGCACGCCCCCTATCGCCGTCGCCAGCCAGAATCTGCTGCCCGCCCCGCCGGTGTCGGTCTCTCCTGAACCGCCCCCACCCGTTCCCGCGCTCGACCCGGCGTTCGCTCCGCCGTCGGCTGCGTCGACCAACGCCCCGCCGTGGTAGCTGTCGAGGAAGTGCGGCGGGAGTAGCGGATTCCCCGAGACGACGGCGTTCGTGACGGCGAACGGGACCAGCGAGAGGGCGAAGACCCCGCCGACGACCGCCAGCGTTCGGGCGTCGTTGCGCGGTGCCGTCGGCAGGTCGACGACGGCCAGCGCCGCCAGGAGCGTAAAGCCCTCCGGTGCGTGGACCCAGGCGAGCAGTCCCGCACAGGCGTACGCGCCGCCGCGGAGCGCGGCCCGTCTCCCGTATCGGTCGCTCTGTCGGCTCCGATAGAACGCGTAGACCGCGAGGACGACGAACATCGCGGTGAGCGTGTGTCGCTTCGGCGTCGTCGCCCAGAACGCCACCGGCGTGCCGAGCAGGACCGTCACACCGCCGACGAGCCCGACCGTCGTCCCGTGTCGGTCGGCGAGCAGGCGATAGACCGCGACCACGACGACCGCGCCGGCGAGCATCGTCGACAGCTGGAGCGCCATCGTCTGCAGGTCCGCCCGGAAGTGCTTGTAGAACCAGGCGTTGCCGACCAGCGCCACCACGGCGAGCGCACCGCCGACCGCGAGACCACGGCGTCGGCGTCCGGTCTGCTCGCCGACGAGTCCAGCAGTCGCCAGCAGGAGAGCGCTCCAGCCGACGACGACGAGCCAGCGCAGGTCCACAAGCGGGTCGAGCAGCTCGAGCCCCCAGAAGAACGGGAGCGCGAGCGCGACCAGCCCGTATCCGCGGCCGTAGAGTTCGCCGTCCCGGTGGTGCATCCCCGGGTAACCGAAGTCGACCTCGTCGGGCGTCCCGAACGAGAGCTCACCCCGACTCACGTACTCGAGCATCGTCGGGTACAGCCCAATGTCGTTGAAGAAGACGCCGACCCGCCAGGTCAACATGAATAGCGCGAGCGACCCGCAGAACAGCGCTAGTCCCGCACGACCGCCGAACAGCGTCCGGGTCAGCGTCGCACCGAGCGCCTCGAAACCGTCCCGGTCGACGGCGTCCGGGACCCACGCCGGTCGAGCCGAGTCGCCGCTCATCGGACTTCGACCTCGACCGGTCGCCGACCTGTCGTCCGCCGTCGCTCCGCCCGAAGCATCACGTTGCCACCGACTTTCCTGTTCTCCGAAATAATTATTGCGGGGAGATTATCGAAGGCGATAGCGGTGTTGCTCGCGAGCAGTCCGCGGTCGAGCCCGCGGGCGCTCGGTCAGTCTCGCTCGTCGACGTGGCGGACCTGCGCGGCGATGCCGCGGGTCGAGTCGGCCATCTCCGGGCCGGTCATCTCGGCGCGGCCGACGGCGAAGGCGCTCGGGCCCTCGAAGACGACCTCGTCGCCGACGCGGATGGACTCGTCCGCGTCGACGATGCCCGGAGCGAGCACGCTCCCGTGAGGGACGAAGTCGTCGATCTCGACGCGCGTTGTCGGGGCGTCGCTCTCGACCCAGTGGCGAGCGCCGGCGAGCGTGAACGCCAGCGTCCCGTAGGGGCGGACGACCACCGCGAGTTGCTCGCCGTCGCCGTCGTGGGCCTGGAGTCCGGGCTGGCTCCCCCGGACCGTGAGGTCATCGAACAGCGCGTCGCCCGCCCTCTCGCCGAACTGGTAGTCGGCGATGGCCCGCACGGTGTTGTGCTGGCGCTCGCGCTTGCCGTACTTCAGCTCGCCCGAGAGCTCGCCGGCGAGGTTCCCGAGCGAGTCGGTCGTCGTCGGGTGGTCTTTGACGGTGTAGGTGAACTCGGTGCCGAGGCGCTCCTCGACGCGCTCGCAGACGGGGCGGTAGTCCTCGGGGACGTGGGCGACGACGCGCGGATAATCGTTGCGCTCGAGGTACTGTTCGAGCACGCTCGCGACGAACTCGGTCTCGTTAGCGCTCCAGCGGCCGGTGACGACCGAGTCGTAGTGCTGTGCGGGGTAGGTGAGTTCGAGTTCCTGCGGGACACAGCCGATCGGCGAGGTCATCGACACCTTGTGGGCGCGCCACCGGATGGCGTCGTGGTACCGGCCGTGGCTCTGTGAGTCGGTGTAGGGCTTCCGCGCCGAGCAGGGGACCAGCACGAGCGGGTTGTCGAAGCGATTCCGATAGCGCGAGGTGACGCGCTCGGCGAAGCGCTGGATCTCGACGCGACGGATCGTGTCCTCCGTCGCCGCAGTGATCTCGGCCTGCCGGAGGATCGGTGTCCGCTCCTCGAGATAGCCGTACTGCTGGTCGAGGCGACGGAACGTGGCCGTGAGCCACTGCTCGTGGCGGGCCTGTCCCTCGACGTAGTCGCGCAGTCGACCGTCGCGGATGCGCCGCCGGACGGTCTTGAGAGCGGCGGCGAGGGCGTTGACGTTGTGCCGGGCGCACTCCTCGCGGCCGAACTCCTCGCGTGGCTGCTGGCAGGCCGGGCAGGCACACGGGAGTTCGTCGAGGTCTTCGAGGAACTGGTGGCCGTCGACGGCGAGATATCGGCCCTGCGTCCCGCGAACGACCGCGCGGTCGGCGTCGACGAGGTCTACCCCGGCGTAGGCCACCGTCGCGACGTTCGCGGGCGTGGCGACGCCCGGCAGGTAGAGCCCCGCGTCCGGTGGGATCGTCTCGCGCACCCGGATCATCGCGTCGACGAAGGCCCGGGCGTGGCCGACGAGGCCTTGCGCGCCCGAGAGGACGTACGCGTCGGTGCCGTGGTCGGCCACTGTTCCGGCCGAGACGACGGCGGCGCTCGGGAACTCGACGGTCGGGTATTCGGGCGCGAAGGCGTCCTGTACGTCTTCGGGCGTCCCCGCGGGGAATCCCCGCGCGGGGAGGACGGTGAGGCGTGACTCGTCACCCTCGGGGACGCCGGGTTCGGTCGTCCAGCCGGTCCCGGCGTCCGAGAGGACGGGGCGGGCGACGCCGGCCTCGGGAGCGCCGTCGGCGCGGTCTGCGTCGGTGACCAGCGCAGGCGTCGTCACCGGTGAGTCGAGGCGCACCTCGGCGAGACGGGCCGCCCCGTCGCGCTCGTGAACCTCGAAGTAGTCGGTCATGTCTCGCTCGTCGGGATGGGCCGGGATGAGCCTATCGTCTCGGGACAGTGCGGGGCCGCTACACTCCCCGTCTCCGGACGGTATCCGCCCCGTTCCCAGCTTCATGCCACTACGAGCGGGAGGGCGAGCAGAACGACGACGCCGAGACAGGCGACTGTCGCGAGGACGAGCCGCTCGAAGCGGTCGCCGACGGGCACCTCCTCGCGACGGTTCGGCGAGACGGTCCAGACGAACCGGTAGTAGGTCGCGACTGTCGCCGCGACGAACAGTCCGGTCGAGAGGACCAGTCCGTGGCCGATCGGCACGCCGAAGGCCGCGAAGTACCCGGGACCGAACGAGTACGCGACCGCGAACGCCACCGCCGTGACGACGAACCACGGCACCGGGTCGACGAGCGCACCGTCCCGGTTGCGGAGCTTCATGGCGGCGGTTAGGATTGGATCCCCGTATGTCTTGTCAGCGCATACGCAGTGTCTCCGAGCGACGGGCACACACGCAGCGTCGCCGAGTGGTCGGCTCGCAGACAGCGCCCTCGCTCGGACGCTTCGAGCGCGACCCACACAGCTAAGAGGCCGGCGTCCGGGCTCGTGGACATGGCGACCGACGGTCATACGTCCTCGGACGGCGACATCCGGGTGCTGCTCGTGCTGAACCTGCTCATCTCGCTGCTGTTCAGCGTCGGCGTCGTCTACGGACTCGAAATCGTCGGACTCGGCGAGTTCACTCCGGTAAACGTCGCCGTTGCGACCGTCTTTCTCGCCGGACTGACGTACGTGCTCGTCTTGCGGTGAGACCGCGGCGAGCGTCGTCACTCCGGGGCTTCGGTTCCGGCAAGACGGTCGTCCGGAGGAGCCCTTACCAGTTTCGCGCCCGTACCGAGACTGTATGACAGCCGCACTGTTCGTCGTCAGCGAGGAAGGTTACTGGGCAGAAGAGTGCATCGAGCCGCTCACCACGCTCGAATCCGCGGGCGTCGACGTGACCGTTGCGACGCCCTCGGGCGACCCGCCGGTCGTCGACGAGCGCTCGGTCGACCCCGACGAGGTCGGCGAGGAGACCGCCGAGCGGGCTCGCGAGGTCCACGAGAACCACGAGGAACTCAACGACCCCGCCCCGGTCGCGCACGTTTCGGCCGACGGCCACGACGCCGTCGTCTTCCCCGGCGGCCACGGCACCGAGTGGGACATCAACCAGGACAAACACGCCCGCGCGCTCCTCCGGGACGCCGTTGCGGGCGACGAGGGCACGGCGCTCGTCGTCTGCCACGCCGTCGGTATCCTCGCGTTCACGCGCACCGACGACGGAGAGTATCTCGCTGCAGGTCGCGACGTGACCGGTTTCCCCAACGAGTGGGAGGAAGGCATCGTCGACGACAACGACCGCATGCCCGACGGCCGCAAGCTCCCCTACTGGGTCGAGGACGAGGTCGAGGCTGTCGGCGCGAACTGGGACGCCGAACTCGACTCGAACACGAGCGTCACCGTCGACGGCGACCTCGTCACCGCCCGCGGCCCCGGCTCCTCCTCGGCCGCCGCGCGGACGCTCCTCGACGAACTCGGCGTCGCCACGCAGGCCAGCGACTGACGACCGCGTCGTCCTCCATGGTTTCGGCCGCCCCGATCACTCTCCGGGGTCGGCCGCCGCACCGCCGACCGCCAGCGTCGGAACGGCCGTCAGTCGGACGACCCGCTCGGTCGTGTTTCCGGTGCTGGCGATCCGGTCGAGTCCCGTCCGGCCGTGCGTCCCTATCACGATCAGATCAACATTGTAGTCGCCGGCAGCGTCAACGATCGCCTCGTGTGGCACGCCTCATCGGAGGTGCCGTTCGGCGTCGACGTCGACCGCCTCGCCGGCGTCAGCAATCGCGTCGAGCGCCCGCTCACCGGTTCATTCTGCTTCCTCGACGACCACGTCCCAGTGACTCACCGCGGGGTAGGTTTCGTTGACGACGAACAGCTCGTCGGCGGTCGCGTCGTAGCGCTGCGCGACGTCGACAGCGTGGTCGGTCGCTTCCTCGCTCGGCTCGCTCCCGTCCGTCGGGACCAAGATCCGCTCGTACCAATTTATGTGGAATGCTAGCACGCGGCGTCCCGTGAGTGGACCGACCCTCGCGACGGGACCCCGGAGCGCACGGTGGATATTTGGTGTGCCCGCACGCAGTCGGGCGTATGACCATCGAAGACCGCGGCGACGCGCACCTTATCACCCACGCGCTCGCGTCCGACGTGCTGACACGACTCCGGGACGTCGAGACCGAACAGGTCGAGTTCCGGAAGGGACTGGTGAAGCTCGGTCGGATCTGCGGCTACGAGATCATCGACGGCGCGATGGAGACGGAGTACGTCTCCGTCCAGACGCCCATGACCCAGACGATGGGCGAGCGCGTCAAGGGACTCGACGATGTCGTCATCGTCAACGTCCTCCGGGCCGCGACACCGTTCGTCGAAGGCCTGCTCAAGGCGTTCCCTCGCGCGCGCCAGGGCGTCATCTCCGCCAGCCGCGACGAGGCGGCCGGGATGGACGAGGACGGCGAGTTCCCCATCTCCGTCGACTACGTGAAACTGCCCGATATCGAGCCGGAAGACACCGTCATCGTCGCCGACCCGATGCTCGCCACCGGGTCGACCATGTGCGCTGTGCTGGAGCGCGTGCTGGAGGGACAGCCCGACCCCGAGCACCTGTTCGTCCTCTCGGCCGTCAGCGCCCCCGAGGGGCTCCTCCGGGTCGACGAGGCCGTCTCGCAGGCCGACCTCCTGACCGTCGCCATCGACGACGAACTCGACGACGACGGCTACATCGTCCCCGGCCTCGGCGACGCCGGCGACCGCGCGTTCCGGACTACCGAGTGAGCGGATGGACGGTCGCCGCGCCGTCCGGGCAGTCGGTCGGCCTCGGCGTGGCCTTCGTCGTTCGCGGCTGAAAGCGGCCTGGAAAGGATCGTGAGTCGAAAAGAGAACCGTCTCGTCAGTCCATCGCGACGTAGGTCTGCGTGTCCTCGATCCCGCCGAGTCGCTGGATGTGGGTGGCGGCGACGGCTTTCACGTCGGCCGTCTCGTCAACGGAGACGGTGGCGATGAAGTCCACGTCGCCGGCGACGATGTAGGCGCTGTCGACGCCCTCGACCCCGGTGATCTCGTCTCTGAGTCGCTCGGCGTCGCCCGAGTGGGCCTTGATCATGACGTAGGCGCGCACCATCTCAGGCACCTCCCCTGGGCGCGACGGCATCGCCGACGATTATCTGGCGGACGTCGTCGAGTTTTTCGAAGTCCGCGAGGATGGCCAGCGAGTCACCGGCCTCCAGCGGCACGTCCTCGTCGGGGATCGAGAGCGAACTCCCTTTCTTGCCGAACGCGAGGAGTTCGGAGTCGGCGGGGAGTTCGAGTTCGCTCAGGGTGTACCCCTGTATCGGCGAGTCCGTCGTGACGGTGAACTCGACGAGCTGGAGGTTCTGGGCGATGTCGGCGACGGCGCGGATGTTCCCGCCCAGCAGGGCGTTCTTGGCGACGATCGCGCCGAGTCGCTCGGGGTAGATGACCTCGTCGACGTCCGAGGCGTACCTGCGGTAGATGCTCTCGCGGTAGTCCTCGTCGATGCGGAGGACGGTGCGACAGCCGTGGTGTTTCGCGACCATGCAGGCCACGAAGTTCGTCGAGAGGTCGCCCGTCAGCGCGCCCAGCGCCTCCGCGTCGTCGAGGTCCGCCGACAGCAGGACCTGCTCGTCGCTCGCGTCGCCCTCGATGACCTCGTACCCCTCTGTGTTCGCGCGGTCGACTTTCGTCGGGTCGCGCTCGATGAGGACCACGTCGTGTCCGCTGTCTTCGAGTGCGCGTGCCGTTCGGAGCCCTACGCGGCCGGCACCCACGATAACGAATCGCATGTGAATCGTTACGAGCAGGTCCGGAATAAAGGTACCTCCGGCGGTGGCTGACGACCCCCGGTCGGTCACCTGTTTCGGACGCTCGGTTTCACCCGGATCAGGGCCGCTCCGACCGATTCGTCGGGGACGGGGGAAGGTTTTTCAGCCAGCCAGCAGAACTCACGCGTACGATGGTGCGGGCCTTTATCATGGTGAAGACGGCGGCCGGAAAGTCCGAGCAACTCCTCGAATCGATCCGGGGCATCGACGGCGTCGAGGAGGCGCACATCGTCGCCGGCCAGTACGACATCATCGTCGAGGCGACCGGCGAGGAAGTGTACGACCTGATGCACGGCGTCGCGACGAACCTCCGCGACCTCGACGGCATCGCCGACACCAAGACCTACATCTGCCTCGCCTGACCGACCGCGACCGCTCGGTCTCGCCGCCCGTCTTCGCTCGACGCTCCCACCTCGACTGCAGTCACTCGGACTGTCGACTTCGCTCGGCGACCGCCTCGCGCTGACTGACCACTCGCGGCGACAGCGACGCGTACGCGTAGTCGAACACCTCGTCGGAGTCCGGCTCCGGCGTCTCCTCGGCGGCCGCGACCGCCTCGTCGAGCTCCGCGTTCGCGGCCTCGCGTGCGTCCGCGACGAACGACTCGTCGACAGCTCCCTCCTCGCGGAGGTAGTCCGCGTACCGCTCCAGCGGGTCGGCGGTCCGCCACTCCGGCAGGTCCTCGTCGCCGCGATACCGCGAGGGGTCGTCGCTCGTGCTGTGAGCTCCCTGCCGGTAGGTCAGGCTCTCGACGAGCACCGGCTCCCCCGACCGGGCCGACTCGAGCCCTTCGGAGACGGCCTCGTAGACCGCGATGGGGTCGTTGCCGTCGACGCGTGCGCCCTCGAAGCCGTAGGCGCGGGCCTTCTGCGCGAGGGTGTCGCTCGCCGTCTGTCCGCCGGTGTTCATGCTGATCGCCCAGCCGTTGTTCTCGCAGAAGAAGACGACCGGTGCGTCGAACACGCCCGCGAAGTTCATCGCCTCGTGGAAGTCCCCTTCGGATGTTGCGCCGTCGCCGAAGTACGCACAGAACGCGCGGTCGTCGCCGAGGTGGTCGGCGGCCATCCCCGCACCGACGGCGTGGGGGAGTTGCGTTGCGATGGGCGTCGCTTGCGTGAACGTAGTGCCGCCGCGAGCGGCTGCCGCTCCCGGCCCGGACGGCTCCTCGGCCGTCGGGTCGTCGGCGACTGCCTCGGGCGGCTCGAACTCCGAGTAGCCGCGACGAAAGCGGAGCAGGTCTGCCGGCGGGCGGTCACGCGCGAGTTGCATCGCGTTCGACCGATAGGTGGGGAAGAGCCAGTCGTCGTCGTCGAGCGCGTAGGCGGCCCCGACCTGTGAGCCCTCCTGGCCCTCGTAGGGCGGGTAGCCGCTCATCCAGCCTCTGCGCTGGAGCGCGACCGCTCGCTGGTCGAACACGCGAGCGCGGACGATATCCCGCAGGAAGGCGCGCGCCAGGTCCGAGTCGACACTCGTCTCCGTCAGCGACCGTTCGCCGATGACGCGGTGCATGCCGATGCGAGGACCGCCCGCGTGAAAGTGATTGTGGCGGTCCGTGGACGCGTCTTTGTCGTCGTTGCTGCTCCCGTGTTGTCCGCTAACGGCGGGAAAGCCCGGCCTGCTTCGGTCGCACGGCTTGCTGCGCGCTTCGCTCACTGCGTTCGCTCCAGTGCTTGCGTCACCGGGAGAGCTTAGCTCTCCCGAGTTCGCGGCGGAGCCGCCACGAACGCGGGGCTTCCCGAAGCAGGCCGCTCCTTTCATTCCCGCCCGTATAGACTGCCGATCAGCTGACGCGGGTGGGAATGAAAGGGGCCGCTGGCTCGTGGTCAACTGATGACGCAAGCACTGCAGGGAGCGAAGCGACCGAAGCGCACAGCGAGTCAGGGGCCACGAGCCAGCGGGGGCTTTCACGCTGTCAGCCGTCCGTTCACTGGCGGTCGCGAGCGGTCGATGACTCCGTCGCACGGCGCTTATACTGCCGGCTGTACGTCTGTCACGAATTTCGCCGCCCCGGGGCGGCGAATATCCTCACGAAGTTACAGCCGGCAGTATTACCTCGACTTCACGTCGCTACGCGCCGCGCACTCCCCGTTCGCAATCGAGGCGCTCACTGCTCACGGCTCCCGGTGGTCACCGCTCGCAATCGAGGCGCTCACTGTCGTTCGCGCCTCGCACCGTTCGCGCCTCGCAGTCGACACCTCAAAGAGCGCGCCGCCCGTAGACGGAGTATGGTCACTGCCGTCGAGGCGCTCGAACTGGTGTTCATCCTGTTCGTCCACAGCGCCGTGGTCGCCCTGATGACCCGCTTCTTCCGGGTACGCCTGTCGACGCGCTGGGGCGGGTTCCTCTACGCGGTCGTCCTCTGTCCGATCGCGTTGACGCTCCTGACGCTCCTGTTCAGCGGGGTCCTCCCGCTCGGCCCCGACTTGGGCTCGGCCGGCGTCGTCATCGCGGTCGTTATCTTCCTCCCGACCGTCACCGGCATCACCTTCGACTACTTCTGGATGCCCTCGCCCGACGAGGTCGACCTCCCGGACCGCTGGGACGACGACCGCCCCAGTCGCTACGAGAACCGCTGAAGCTCGCCACGATCTGCCGTTCACTCCCCAAGCAGGTCGAGTAGCGTCGACTCCACGTCCGACAGCACCGCCTCCTGGGAGCGCGTGGCGTCGACCCGGACGAACCGCTCGGGGTCGTCGTCGATCAGTCGCTCGTAGTTCTCGCCGACGGCTTCGAGAAAGTCCACCTGCTCCAGTTTGTTCGTCCCGCCCGCACGACGAGCGCCGGTCTCGGGGTCGACGTCGAAGTAGATCGTCGCGTCTGGCCGTCGGGTGAACGGCGTGTGGATGTCGCGAACGTACTCGAGCGGGTCGTCGGTGTCGAGATGCGGGTGGTCGGCGAGCGTCGCGCCCTGGTAGGCGTATCGCGAGTCCGAGTAGCGGTCGGAGACGACCAGCCGCCCCGCCTCGAGCGCGGGTCTGACGACTCGCGCGAGGTGGTCGGCGTGGTCGGCGGTGTAGAGGAAACACTCCGCGAGCGAGTCGGCGTCGTCGTCGGCGATGGACCGCTCGACGGCCTCGCCGTACCACGACGCCGTCGGCTCGCGCGTGAACACGGCGTCGCCCGGAACGGCGTCGTGCTCGGCGAGACAGTCGACGGCCGAGGACTTCCCGCTCCCGTCCAACCCTTCCAGCGTGACGAGCATACCCGTGTGTCTCCGTCCCCGCACCTAAACGCCTCGGTGCGCGCGGGGAAGGCCGCAGTCGGGCGCGCCGGCGCTCACTGCCGGACGTCGACGGGGTCGAGGGTGCAGACGACGCCTATCCCGTTTCCCACGGTGAACCACTCGTTCCCCTCGCCGTCCTCGACCTCCATCTCGACGACAGGGTCGTCACCGGAGCGCCGCTCGTGTCCCGGGCGTTTGTCGGTCGGAACGGCTTCGCGTGAGTACGTCGACGCTCTCGTCTGGTAGTCGTGTGTGTCACTCATTGATGGATCGGTGGGTTCAATCGTGTCCGTGTAGAGACGGCTGAGCGCTCGACCAGCACTCCGCTGTATCATCTAGAACGCGCTGTGGCCGGGTGAGGGTTCGCCCTATTCTGTTAGGCGTCGCTCACCGGCCGCTGGACCGCTCTGTCGTGGACCGGTCGGCGCCACGAGTCGTCGTGTGCGTTCGAGACGGCCGTCCAAAACAGTCACATTACCCGCCACCGATGACCGGGCCATGGACGAGCGGTTCTCACGACGGGCGTTCCTGGGTGCGGTCGGGGCCGGCGCGACGACGGGACTCGCCGGCTGTAACACCATGCTCCCGCGGAGCAGCGGCGACGCCGTCGAGACCGACGGCCCGCTCGACACGTTCGCGGCCACCGAGTTCCGCGGTGGGCTCGAACGGCAGGGCGTCTCCCTCGACGAGACGATCCCGACCGATCCCGAGGTCGAGTGGACGCTTCGCGAGGTGAACACGGGCGACCACACCGCGGCGAAGGCCAGTCCCGTCGAAGTGCCAGGCGGCGACATCGTCGTCCCGGGGGACAACCGGGAAATCAGGCGCGTGACGCCCGACGGCGAGGTCGTCTGGACCGAGCGGGTCGAGGAGACGGGCCGGGGCATCCACGGGACGCCGGCCGTCGCCAACGGCGTCGTCTACATCGGGGCCTACGACGGCGCGCTCTACGCGTTCGACCTCGAGACGGGCGAGCGCTACTGGCGGACGAAACTCGGCGACGCCATCGGCTCCAGCCCGGGCTACCACGACGGCACGGTGTACATCGCCGTCGAATACTACGACCCGAGCGGCGAGCTGTTCGCCGTCGATGCCGTCACCGGCGAGGTCGAATGGTCGGACGACCGCGTGACGAACCACCCCCACTCGACGTGTGCGGTCGACCGCGATGCGGGCCGGCTCGTCGTCGGCGCCAACGACGGCGACCTCTACGCCTGGAGCTACCCGGACCTCGACTTCCAGTGGACGTTTTCGACCGACGAACCGATCAAAGGGCCGGTCGCGACCCACGACGGGAGCGCCGTCTTCGGCTCCTGGGACCAGACGGTGTATCGCGTCGCGCTCGACGACGGCACCGAACAGTGGGCGTTCGAACCCGACGACTTCGTGATGTCCGGGCCGTCCATCGAGACCGACACTGACACCGTCTACGTCGGGAGCCACGACTCGCGACTCTACGCGCTGGACTTCGCGGACGGCGCCGAACAGTGGCGCTTCGACACTGCCGGGTCACTCATCGGCTGTCCGACGGTCACCAACGAGCACGTGCTCGTCGGCTCCTACGACGAACACTGCTACGCCGTCGAGAAGGCGACCGGCGCGGAAGTGTGGTCGGTCGAAGGCGTCGGCGTCGTGTCGAGCACGCCGCTGGCCGCCGACGGTGCGGTCTACTTTACCGACCGCGCGTCGGACGCGTACCTCGACGGCAAGGAGGCAGACGACGACGAGTCGGACCCCGACGACTCCGGCGGCCTCTACAAGGTCGTCTCGGCGGACGGGAACTGAGGGTGACCGCTTCGCTCCGGCGCGCTCACGGTCACGGTTTCGCGAGGAAGAGCGCGAGCTGTCGGAGGATCGTCCGGTCCTCGAGACCGCCGGCCAGCGCGCCCGAGAGGACGCCGATCGTCGCGATGAACCCCCCGGTTCGGACCAGGTCGACGACCGTCACGACTGGGTCTTCGAGGCTCGGCCAGTTGGTCATCAGGTTCGGCGGGAAGACGACGAACTCGATGACGAGCATCACTGCGCCGACGAGCGCGAACAGCCCGGTCATCCCCAACACGAGGACGCCGAGGATAGCGACGTTGAGCAGTGCGACGTGTTCGGTGACGACCGCCCGACGCTTACGGGGGACGTTGAGGTTCAACGAGAAGACGAGGTACACCGCCGCCAGCAGGATACTCGCTGCGGCGAACGACACCGCCGTCACGTTGTCGAGGTTCATCCCGACGTCCCACGTCTCGGCGCTGAACACGAGGATCAGCGCCGGTGCGACCGCCGCCGTCGAGAGCTTCGGCAGCGAGAGGGGCAACAGCGGCGCGCGGCTCGTCACCAGCGCGCGCCCGACCTGTCGCCAGTTGCGCGCCGCGCTGCCGAGGTGGAAGGCCACGAGTCCGGGGACGCTCCGCGACTCGACGGACTCCTCCGGGATCTGACCTGCGATCCGTTCCAGATGTCGGCTCGCCCCGGCGTCGAACTCGGGGACGCCCGACCGGTCGGGGTCGAACTCGAAGGGCGCCATCACGCCGCCGTCGGGGTCGTGGCTCGCGCCGAGGACGTGGCCGATCTGGTGGAGCAGGACCGTCGCGCCGTTGTGCCGGACGGTCGCCGAGTCGAGCGAGCGACTCGGCTGGCCGCGACCGCTGACCTGCAGTCGGTGGGTGGAGACGACGACGACGCGGCTCAGCGGCGACGCAAGCCCGGCGACGCGGCGGCGGCTCCGCGCGAGTAGCGGCGCGTCGGTCACGACCACCAGCAGGTCGTACGGCCCTTCGACCATCCGGAGCGCCGCCTCGTCCAGGAACGCCGACGGGCGGCGGGGGTCCCGGTCGGAGAGCCGCTCGGGCTCCTCCTCGTGGAAGCGCCAGTTCGCCGCCGTCGCAGCCGTGAGTTCCTCGCTCGCGTCGGTCGCGATACGCGACGCGAACGCGCCGAGTCGGTCGGCCTCACACTCGGGCGAGGGGACGACGAGCAGTCCCGCGTCGACGGTCAGTCCGTCGTCGGCCGACTCACGGTCGGTTCCCGCTCGCGTCGCCGTCGCGGACCGCGAATCGCTCATACGACGCGTTCGAGCGCCGGACGGAAAAGGTCGCTCTCGTTCGACTCGCCGGCGACGCGACCGTCTCAGTCGCGAGCGTTCGGTCGCGGCCGTCTCAGTCCCAGCCGCCGTCGAGGGCAGCGAGATACTGCCGGACGTACTCGTGGAACGCCGCGGCGTCCGCGGCCGGGTCGACGAACCGGTAATCGTCGTGTTGCTCGTCAAGTTCGATCGGTTCGCCGGGGTCGGTCTGACGGACGCGATAGACCACGTTGACGGTGTGGCGGGAGTCGACCCCGTCGACGGACGAACTGTCCCAGAAGTGTTCGTAGACACCGAGCCGGGCCTCGATGGTCACGTCGACGCCGAGTTCGTCGCGGGCGACCCGACGCGCGGCGTCGGCGAGTTCCTCGCCCTTATAGAGGCGACTCCCCGGCCAGAACCACTCGCCCTCCGCCGGTGCCTCAGTTCGATGGGCGAGCAGGACCTGCCCATCGCGCTCCAGTACGACTTCGACACAGACCTGCGGCACGCGGTCCAGCACGGTCGCGAACTCGGCCTCCGGGATGAACTCGTCGCGGACATCCATACTCGCTCGTCGGCGCCGCGCGCCTTCGGGATTTCGACCGGTCGCGTTCAGCCCCCGCGCCGACCGCAGCCGACACCGCTAACTCGGTGGCCTCGTCAGGGCCGGTATGACCGACGACCTTGTCTGGGAGACGCTCGACAGTCGCACGTCCTACACCTGCGAGGGATTCGACGTCGTCACCGACACCGTCCGCTTCCCGTCTGGCGAGGAGGCCGAGTTCGATTACCTCTCGGAGGGCCAGAGCGTCGTCGTGCTGCCGTTGACCGGCGAGGGCGACGTGGTCGTCATCGAGGAGTGGCGCCAGCCGGTCGGCCGCGTCAACCGCGCGGTCCCCGCCGGGAGCATCGAGTCGGCCGACGCCGACCCCGCGAACTGCGTCGCGCGCGAACTCGAGGAGGAGACGGGGTATCGTCCGGGAGCCGTCGAACACCTCACGACCGTCGAACCCGCGAACGGCTTCGCCGACGCGGTCTTCCACTACTTCGTCGCCCGCGACTGCGAGCCGACCGGCGAGCAGGACCTGGACTACAATGAGGACATCCGCGTCGAGACGACGGCGTTCGACGCGCTCGTCGACGCCGCCCGCGAGGACGACCTTCGCGACGGGCGGTCGATGCTGGCGGTGCTGTACTTCGAGCTGTTCGGTGGCGAACAGTAGTCTGGTAGAAACGTTAACTTAGTTCCAGATCTTACTGCAAATATGGCGACAGCGGTCAAGATGGACGAGGAGGCGAAATCTCGACTGGAAGAGCTTCAGGCGGAGATCAAACTACGGACCGGGAAGAAGATGACACAGCAAGAGATACTGTCGCGTCTGCTGGAAGACGCCTACGAGTCGAAGTCGGAGTTCGTCGACTCGATCCGAGATTCGACCGTCCCGCTCTCGGAAGAAGAGCGGGAGGCGTTCCACAGCGGAATGTTTTCTTCCGGTGTCGAAACCGACGAAGAGGATATCGACGAAATCCTGTACGGATGAGCGTCGTTATCAACAGTGGTGTGTTCTACGCTCACGCTGACACCGACGCGACACGTCACGACGATGCAGTTCGCGCGTTCGACGCAATTATCGATGGGGAGGAGGGCCAACCATACACGAGTGACTACCTCTACGACGAAACTGTGACCCTAACACTCAGTCGTACCGGGTCGTTCGAACGCGCTAAACAGGTCGGACGGCGGATACGAGGTGTCGCGAGCTACCCGGATCTCGTCACACTCGAACACGTGGACCGGCCCGTTTTCCGAGACGCAGTCGAGACGTTCGAGCGATTCGACGATCAGGGTCTCAGCTTCACTGATGCGACGACGATCGCCCTACTGGAAAAACGAGATATCGACGCGGTACTGAGCTTCGACGACGACTTCGACGGAATCGTCGACCGGGTCGATCCCGCCGAGCTGGGATAGCGACCGAACACAACCCTTAGGCCCGCCCGCGGGAAATCCGGAGCAATGGCAGATGTCTTCGAGGTCGACCGCTACGACGCCGCCGGCCGCCTGGGCGAACTGGAGGTCCCCCGCGCCGGCGTCACCGTCGAGACGCCCGCGCTCCTTCCGGTGATCAATCCGCATCTGCAAACCGTTACGCCCGCAGAACTCGAATCGGAATTCGGCGCGGAGATCCTCATCACCAACAGCTACGTCCTCTACGGGAGCGAGGACCTCCGCGAACCCGTCGAACAACAGGGGCTTCACGAGTTGCTCGACTTCTCCGGCGCTATCGTGACGGATTCGGGCTCGTTCCAGTTGGCCGAGTACGGCGAGATCGACGTGACCAGCGAGGAGATCCTCGATTTCCAGTACGACATCGGCTCGGACATCGCCACGCCGGTCGACATCCCCACGCCGCCCGATGTCTCGCGCGAACAGGCCGAGTCCGAACTCGCGACGACCGAGGACCGCCTCGCCGCCGCCGCCGAGGTCGACACGGGCGACATGCTCGTCAACGCGCCCGTCCAGGGGTCGACCTACCCCGACCTGCGTGAGCAAGCGGGCGCACACGCGGCGCAGTCGGGACTCGACGTGTTCCCCGTCGGCGCGGTCGTCCCGATGATGAACGAGTACCGCTACGCCGACCTCGTGGACGTGGTCAGCGCGGCTAAGCGCGGCCTCTCCGAGAGCGCGCCGGTCCACCTCTTCGGTGCCGGCCACCCCATGATGTTCGCCCTCGCCGTCGCGCTCGGCTGTGACCTGTTCGACTCCGCCGCCTACGCCATCTACGCTCGCGACGACCGCTACATGACCGTCCGGACGACGGAGCACCTGGAAGACCTGGCGTACTTCCCCTGTTCCTGTTCGGTGTGTAGCGCTCACACACCCGCGGAACTCAGGAGTCTAAACGGCGACGAACGCGAGCGGCTGCTGGCCGAACACAACCTCCACGTCTCCTACGGCGAACTCCGGACCATCAAGCAGGCCATCCGTCGCGGCAGCCTCATGGAACTCGTCGAGGCGCGCGCCCGGAGCCACCCGGCGATGCTCGACGGCTATCGCGCCCTGCTGGACCACGCCGACCGGTTCGACGAGTGCTGGAACGTCCAGCCGCCCTTTGGCCCGTTCCCGACGGAACTCGCGGACGGCTACCCGCTCACCGCATAGGTCCCCGAACGGCTCGACTCGCCCGCCTACGAGGCGGCCGCCGTCGGCGTCCGTCGGCTCGTCGAGGCCCACCCAGACACCGCGTTCACGCTTGCCCACGACGGCTGGCCGGCGAGCGCGCTCGCCGACGTGCCCGAGGGCGTCGACCTGTGGGACCTGAACGAGGAGTAGACGCTCGAAACGAGAAATCGGCGCGCGCTGTCGCGAGGTTCATCTCGCGACGGAACCCGTGCGAGGGACGAATGAAGGAGCGGAGCGACTGA
>PXSD01000092.1 GCA_003023165.1 Halobacteriales archaeon QS_9_67_15
CTCCGCGCCCAGCCGCCGCAGGTACGTCCGTCGCGTCGAAACGTTGCGCTTCAGCGCCTCGGGGTCGGCCACGTAGTGGTCGAGCTTGGACTTCGAGTAGTCGGCGTACTCCAGTAGTTGGTCGACGGGCTCCTCCCCGGCTTCGTGGCTCGCGACGTACTCGTGGAGGTCGTCGGGCGGCGACTCGAAGCCGACGAGCGGGTACGCGCGGGTCTTCACGACGAAATCGAGAAAGTCGCGGGCGCTCACGGACCGTCGGAACTCGTCGAACGCGTCGCGGACGCGGTCGTTGTACGCCTCGATGGGGTCTCGCAGGCGCTCGGTTGGCGCCTCCAGGTCGGCGTCGCCGAGCCGCTGGAGGCCCTCCAGGTCCGCGATGCGGTCTTCGAGCGCGTCGATACGTCGCCGGGCGGTGAACCGGGCGTCCTCGTACCGCTTGCGGGCCTCGTCGCGGGCTTCGAGGCGGTCCACGTCGTCGCGGACCGGTTCGAGCGCCGACCGGACGCTCTGCCAGTCGGACTCGGTGAGACGGCGCTGCTGGAGGCGGTCGTCGACGCGCTCGAACACGTCACGCCGTCGCACGTCCTCGGGCAGTTCCTCGGTGACCGCGGCGATCTTCCCCTGGAACTCGATGAACGTCTGAAAGTCGCCATCGCCGGTGACTGCCTCCTCGTAGCGGTCGAACAGGCGCGTGAGGTCCTCGTAGGTGTCGGCGACGGCCCGGAGGTCGTCCTCGCCGACGGCGTCGACGCGGTCGCGGGCGCGCTGGAGGGCATTGTGGGCGTCGGTGAGGTCCTCGACGAGGGCGTCCGCCGCGGCGCGGGCGTCGTCGGTCGCGGGGTGGGCGGCGTCGCTCATGTGCTCACTCGTACACTGCGTCGGGGTCGAACACCTGCTCGCCGACGGGCTCGCCGTCGAGCGTCCGGTGGAAACACGACTCGTAGCCGGTGTGGCAGGCACCGCCCTCCTGGTCGACGAGGTAGAGGAGCGCGTCCCCGTCGCAGTCGACGCGGATCTCTTCGACTTCCTGGGTGTGGCCGCTCGTCCCGCCCTTCTTCCAGAGTTCCTCCCGACTGCGCGAGTAGTAGTGAGCCAGTCCCGTCTCGCGGGTGCGCTCGACGGCCTCCGGCGTGACGTACGCGAGCATGAGTACGTCACCGGTTTCGGCGTCCTGTGCGACAGCGGGGATGCGCTCGTACTCGTCGAACGCGAGGGCCACGTCGTCGGTCATACCACAACTGGGAGTGACCGGCGAATAGGTCTTTTGTCGTGTCACAGCGCGGACTCGCGGTCAGAGGCAGCCGTGGGCGGCCACGAGCAGTGCAACGGCGACGTGGGTCATCGACCACATTTATGACGACCCGCACACAACCAAGGGCCGATGATCGGCTACCGGGTTCGCCAGTTTCTCGCAGCCTGGCGCGAGGAGGGGCGCAGGACGCAGGCGTTTCTCCTCTGGAACGCCACCAACACCGTCGTCGCCGTCGCCCTCCTCGTCGGCGCGTTCGCGCTGCTGGTCCTGACCAGCGCGCCCGGCTTCCAGCGGAACGTCCTGCTCGCGTACATCGTCGTGGCGGTCCTCTGGCTCGTCTCGATCTTCGCGATCGGGCCGGCGTACGAGCGATTCGTGCCCGTCGAACGGTAGCGTGGGCCTCATACTGCCGGCTGTAACTTCGTGAAGATATTCGCCGCCCCGGGGCGGCGAAATTCGTGACAGACTTACAGCCGGCAGTATCACTTCGTCTGCTCACGGGCGCTTCGCCGCCCATTCGCACGGTATGAGGGACCTCGGTCCCTCACTATTCGGACCACGCTCACACCAGCAGCGCGACGAGTTCGAAAAACAGGTCTCCGTAGACGATGCTGACCAGCAGCGCGACGAACATCGGGACGATGAACGGCAGTCCCGGCGAGACCCAGACCACGTCCTCGTCGGCGAGCACGTCGAGCGCGTCGCGCAGCCCGTCGGCAGTGGTCCCGTACGCCGACCCCTCGATGTCGTCGAGGAACGCCTGCGCCCCCCACGGGTCGTCGTAGTCGGCGCGTTCGCCGGCGGCGTCGGGAGCAGTCGACGTCTCGTCGGCCGCGTCGGGAGTCACGGAAGCGTCGCCGTCGGGAGCGTCGGGTCCACCGTCGGTCACCGTCTCCGTCGCGGCGGCACCCGCGGGGTCGTCACCGTCGGGGACCGACCCGTCACCGGGCGGGTTGGGGTCGTCCGGGAGGCTCCCGGGGTCGCGGTAGCGTTCGGGGTCCTCGCGGACCGCGGCGAGGGTCGTCCCGCGCCAGCGCAGGTACATCCGGAGCGCGTCCAGGTCGAGGCCGCCGCGGGTGAACCCCTCCGGCGTCTGGAGCAGGGAGCCGTACGCCTCGTCGACCGTGGCGACGCTGACGGGCTTGCCGATGAACATGACCGGCGCGCGATAGCCCGAGAGGGCGTTGTTGAGTGTGACGAACAGCGGGTAGACCGCGCCGACGAGCACCGTGTTCGAGAGGATCGTCAGCGAGAACACGCCGACGGTGGTACGAGTCAGCGGGAGCGCCGCGTTCGGGAGGTAGTACTCCGGGAACGTCGGGAAGAGGACGGCGAGGACGATCAGCGCCTTCGCGTCGGCCCCGCCGAAGCCGCCGAACCAGTAGAACAGGTAGCCGATAGCGCCGACCATCCCGAGCGAGAGCGCCACGCGGACGAAGAAGCGCTCGGTCGCGGCGGTTCCGCCGACCATCGCGCCCGTCGACGCGCGGGAGATCTCCCAGGACAGCAGGACGATCCCCAGGAGGGCGAGCGGGAGCCACGTGCGGTTGGGGACGCGCCGCGTCCGGATGTCCCTGTAGGCCGCCCAGCCGAAGACGGGGACGGCGACGAGCCGAAACAGGTCGGGGGCCGGCGTGCTCGTCATGAACGTCGTCAGCCACTCGATCACGACCGGATGAGTGCGATGGAGCGAGTTAGTGGTTTCGGCGCGTGGTCGAAATGTCGTTCGGCCTGCGAGTTCGGCCGTGTGCCGTCGATTCGACCGGGAACACTGAGAAACGCGGTCGCTCGGGGAGTCAGTCCCAAAAGTCGGGAGGGGTCCCGATTGTCCGGAAGTACGGTCGCGTCGGTGAGACGCTTATATAACGCGGTTCTGCAGGTAGTCGAGGTGCTTGGCGTTGTAGACGATCTTGACTTCGTCTTCGGCCGCGCTCCCGATGCAGGTCAGGCGGACGTTCTTGTCTTCGACTTCCTCGTCGGAGAGGATCTGCTGCATGTCCATGTCGATCTCGCCCTCGACGACGATGGCGGCGCAGTTCGCACACGCACCGGCGCGACACGAGAAGGGCCAGTCGTAGCCCTGGGCCTCGGCGGCCTCGAGGATGTACTCGCCTTCGTTGACCTCCAGCGTGCCGTAGTCCTCGTCGTCGAGGCCGGCGTCTGCGGCCTTCTCGAAGGTTTCGTCGTCGTACATGTCCCAACCCTTGTCGTCCAGTACTTCGTAATTAAGGTACTCTACGGTGGGCATCACTTGATCGGTTAGCCCCCCTGACTGTTAGACCTTGCTGTTTCCGTCACTCTCGCGAGCGCCGAAACCGGTGATATGCGAACCGAGGGAGCGTGTGGATAGACGAGCGTCCGTATACGTTCGGCCGCTAGGACGGGGTGTCCGTCACAGCGGAACGAACCGGAAGAGGAGGAACGATGCGACCGTCGCAACCCCGGGAACGACGTTCTGGAGGAAGATGACGCGTGCGGTCGTCTCCGGCTCGAAGAGGTCCGCCGCGCGGGGGATGTCTTCGGTCTCCTCCTCGCCGATCGCGGGGGAGTTCGTCGGTTCTGGAGTCCCGCCCTCGCCGCCGACGGTCGGGGCCTCGGGCGCGTCGGCCGCCAGCGCGCCGACAGAGACCTCCGGCGCGTCCCCTCTGCGGGCGTCGGAGAGGGTCACCGTCCGGGTCGCGCGGCCCCAGCCCAGGCCGACGATGCTCATCGTCGCGATGATGACGAAACTCGCGGGCACACCGAGCGCAGAGAGTCCGGTGACGACCGTGGAGCTGACGGTGGCGACGACGAGCGCCGCGAGCAACGGGAGTTCGGTGAGGTCGTTGCCGACGGTGTCCATCGTCCGGCGAGCGATGGTGAACGCGCCGAGTCCGATCGCGCCGCCACCGAGCAGGAGGGCAGCGTTCATCCCGAGCGATTCGCTCCCCACGAGCGGCGCGACGGCGTTGGCGACGTTCGACGCGCCCGCCGAGAAGGCCATGTAACAGCCGATCCCGACGACCGAGAGCGTCCCGACGAGTTCCCGCCGGGTCGTGTTCGGCCCGAGTTCCGGCCGCGGGAGCGACCCCGAGCGGTCGAAGACGACCAGCGACCCCTCGGTCCGGGTGACCGCGAACCACTCGACCAGTCGAGGGTAGTAGTAGCGACCGATAACGGCGCTGACCCAGAACGCGAGGATGGGCGAGACGAGCCACCACGACACGATCTGTCCCATCTCCGCCCAGTTGAGCGTCCCGCGAGCGAGCCCGAGACCGGCCATCGACCCGACCGCCGTCATCGACGTCGACGCGGGGACGCCGGCGATGTTCGAGAGGAAGAGCGCGAGTCCGATGAAAAAGAGCACGCCGATGCTGATCTCCAGCGTGAACGCCGTCGTGACGATGTCGCTGCCCAGCGTCTCGACGACCTTCCGACCGAGCGTCCAGCCGCCGACCAGTGCGAAGACGGTCATCAGTCCGGCCGCCGTGACCTTCGAGATCGTGTCGCTCCCGACCGCCGGGCCGAACGCGACGCCGGTCGACGAGCCGCCGATGTTAAACCCGACGAAGACCGCGACGAGCAGTCCGACCACGAGCAGGACGGCTACCATATCCGATC
>PXSD01000093.1 GCA_003023165.1 Halobacteriales archaeon QS_9_67_15
ACTGAATGCCGAGGCGGTGTACACCGCCTCGACGAGAGACGCCGTGTGGCGTCTCGAACTGCGCTGGCGATTCCGTCGCCACTCGTGTCGCGTGCCCGGGTTCGCCGCGCTGTCATCGCGCCCATCCGGGTGTGCTCGGGCGGGGACTAGAGGCACGCACCGGACGTAGCCCCCCGACACGATTAATACTGCCGGCTGTACGTCTGTCACGAATTTCGCCGCCCCGGGACGGCGAATATCTTTACGAAGTTACAGCCGGCAGTATAATCACTCCGCCCTGCTGACGACGAGCGCACCGCCGGCCCGCCATGACAAGCCCTAAGGTCCGGGTTACCTGAGTCGAACTAATGAACGGCTGTTCGGACGCGGCGGTCCGTCCTTCGAGACCGGCGGTGGTCCACTCCGGCGAGAGGGTTAGGAGGTCGCCGCGGTGAGCGCGACCGACACGGGGGGCGACATCGTCGACCGAACGCCGAGCGAGCGAGTAGACGTGTGCGTCGTCGGAGCGGGACCGGCGGGTGCGCTCGTCGCGAATCGACTCGCAAAGGCGGGGTTCGAGGTGGTCGTCCTCGAAGCGGGGCCGCGGTTCGATGTCGCGGACCACCGAGAGCGCATGGAGCGGTCCATCCGTCCGGCGCACGGGCCGCTCTCCGTGTGGGAGATGGGCGGCGAGCGAGACGCGTTCAGCGCGAGCGGCGAGCGATTTTATCCGCTGAACGCGATGCGTGTCAAAGGCGTCGGCGGGTCGACGCTCCACTGGCAGGGGATGGTGTTCCGGCTCCACGAGTCAGACTTCGCGCGCCGATCGCGGGACGGCGTCGGGGCCGACTGGCCGCTCGACTACGCCGACCTGCGACCGTACTACGCCGAGGCCGAATCGGCGATGGGCGTCGCGGGCGCGTCGGACAACCCCTTCGCACCGCCGCGCGAAGAACCGCACCCGATGCCGGCGTTTCCGCCCTCCTACAGCGACTCGTTGTTCGCCGAGGCGTGCGACGAGCTCGACATCACGATACACACGGTCCCCAATGCCCGCAACTCCGAGTCGTACGACCGTCGCGGCCAGTGCGTCGGCTACGGCACCTGCAACCCCGTCTGTCCCTCTGGTGCGAAGTACAGCGCGGACCACACAGTCGAGGCGGCCGAGGCGTCGGGTGCGCGCGTGGTCGACAGCGTCCCCGTCCAGCGCCTCGAAACCGATGGGAGCGGCGAGCGCGTCGAGGCGACGGTGTACGCGACGCCGGACGGGACCGAATACCGCCAGGAGGCGCGACAGTTCGTTCTCGCGGCAGGTGGTGTCGAGACCCCGCGACTGCTCCTCCTCTCGAAGTCCGAGGCCCATCCCGACGGGCTCGCCAACTCCAGCGGACTCGTCGGTCGGTACTTCATGGAGCACCTCTTTGCCGGGATGGGCGGGACGCTCCGCGAGGCGACGCGGCAGAACCACGTCGGGTTCATTACGAGCGAGACCCACCAGTTCTACGACAACGACTTCGAAGGGGTCGGGCCGATGAAGCTGGAGTTCCTCAACTACGCCGGTCCCTCGCCCGCCGAGCAGGCGCTCACCGCCGACGAGTGGGGGGACGACCTGCTCGACAGCCTGCGCGAGGACTACGGACACCACATCGCGATGGGCGGGTTGGTCGGACAGCTCCCGCGGAAGTCGAACCGGGTCGCGCTGGACCCGTCGACGACCGATGACCACGGGAACCCCGTCCCCGACGTGCAGTGGTCGCTCGACGACAGGACACGCCGGACGCTACGGAAGGCCAACGAGATTCAGCGGCGGGTGATCGACGAGCTGGGCGTCGACGTGGGGTGGACGGTCGGCCCGGACGACACCGGCCCCGCTGCCCACCACATGGGGACGACGCGCATGGGAACGGACCCGGCGGAGAGCGTCGTGAACCCGCGGCTCCGGACCCACGACGTTTCGAATCTCTCGGTCGCCTCGTCGAGCGTCTTCGTCACCAGCGGCGCGATGAACCCGACGCTCACCATCGCGGCGCTCGCGCTGAAGGCGGCCGATCACGTCGAAGCAGACCTCTGATAGTGATTATTGTAGCGATTTACCGGTACGCGCCGCCACCGGAGTCGGCGCGATCCGGAAATAATCTACAATAATCACTATGAGGCGAAAACGAGAGACCGGTCAGGCGTAGCCGACGGAGAGTAACCCGCCGATGACGAGGAGGAGGACGGCGGCGACGGAGCCGGCGAGGAAGAACGGACGGGCCTCGGTAGCGGGCTGACGGACCTTCATCTGGTCGAAGCCGTCGGCGAGCTTGCTCGACCCGACCTCGACGAGCGCGGTGAGCGCGACCCAGAGCGCGACCATCCCGAGGACGAAGTGTCCCCGTGACGACCCGGTGAGTGATTCGACCGTGTAGGCCGACCCTGCCATGTGACCGCCGGTGAGAAATACGACGAGGGCGCTCGACCGCGAGACCCACCGGAGGCGTTCGACGACCGAGCGAAGCGGTTCGGCGTTGGCGGTCCCGTCTCTCGCGGTCGGGAGAAGCCCGAACGTCACGAAGACGACGCTTCCGGCCCACACTCCGCCGAAGAGGAGGTGGAGCGCGTACATCGCCGTATCCAGCGTAGACATGTCCGATTCGGGGTACCCGGCCCCCTTGAAGGTACTCACTTCTCGCCGGGCGACACCACCGTTTCGGCGCTGTGACACCGGCTGACCTCGTGTGAGCACCCTTAAGACGCGGCGACCGTTTTGCTCGGGTATGGAACCACGGGACCTCTCCGACCACGCCGTCTACCGCGCCGGAAGAGGGATAGAGGAGGTCGCTCGCGAGAAGGGGCTCGACCCGGACGACCTCGTCAAACTCTCCTCGAACGAGAACCCCTTCGGCCCGAGTCCGAGGGCCGTCGACGCGATCCGCGACCGCGCCGACCGCGTCGCCAGCTACCCCAAGACCTCCCACACCGACCTCACCGCGAAGATCGCCGACCGCCACGGGGTCGCGGACGAGCAGATCTGGCTGACTCCCAGCGGCGACACCGCGCTCGACTTCCTCGCCCGGGCGTTCATCGACCCCGGACAGCGCGTACTCGTCCCGAGACCGGGCTTCGCCTACTACCCGATGTCCGCACGGTATCACCACGGCGAGGTCGACGAGTACAACCTCGCCAAGGAGACCGACTTCGAACAGACGCCCGAAGCGGTGCTCTCTGCCTACGACGGCCACCGCGTCGTCTACGTCACCAGTCCGCACAATCCGACCGGTTCGGAGATGTCGCTGAACGACGTGCGCACCGTCGCCGAGGAGACCGACGACCAGACGCTCGTCGTCTACGACGAGGCGTACATCCACTTCACCGACTCGCCCTCGGCCGTCGAACTGGTAGAGGAGCGCGAGGACGTGGCCATCGTCCGGACGTTCTCGAAGGCCTACGGCCTCGCCGGGATGCGCCTCGGGTACGCCGTCGCGCCAGAGGAGTGGGCCGACGCCTACGCTCGCGTGAACACTCCTTTCGGTGTAACCGAGTTGACCTGCCGCGCCGGGCTCGCGGCGCTCGACGACGAGGACCACGTCGAACGGACCGTCGAGACGGCGAAGTGGGCCCGCGAGTACATGCACGACAATCTGGAGGCGGAGACGTGGGAGAGCGGCGGGAACTTCGTCCTCGTCGAGGTCGGCGACGCCAGCGCGGTCGCCGAGGCGGCCCAGCGCCGGGGCGTCATCGTCCGGGACTGCTCCAGTTTCGGCCTGGCGGAGTGTATCCGGGTCACCTGCGGGACGAAACCGCAGACGCGACGCGCCGTCGAGACGATCAACGAAGTCCTCGCGGAGGTGTCGGCGTGAGTCGGTTGCCCGCGTCGATACCAGCGGAGGCGGTCTGATGCGGGTCGCAGTGACCGGAACGCCCGGGACGGGAAAGACGACAGCGGTAGAACGGCTGACGGCCGACGACGCGCTGGACCTCGATGTCATCCATCTGAACGACGTGGTCCACGACGAGGAGTTCGTCGTCGAACACGACGAGGAGCGCGGTTCCGCCGTCGCGGACCTCGACGCCCTGGCCGACTCCCTCGCCGGGCGCGACGACGTGCTCTTCGAGTCCCACCTCGCACACCACTTCGACGCGGACAGGGTCGTCGTCCTGCGCTGTCACCCCGAGGAGCTGGAGCGGCGACTCACCGAGCGAGGCGAACCCGCCGCCAAGGCCGAGGAGAACGCCGAGTCCGAAGCGGTAGACGTGATCCTCGCAGAGGCCGTCGACCGCCACGGCGCCGACCGCGTCTACGAGGTCGACGCGACGGACCTGACCCCGGACGAGGTCGCGGCGGCCATCGAGGCGGTGGTCGCCGGCGACCGCGAACCACAGGCCGGTACAGTTTCGTTCGTGGACTATCTATGATTAGCTCCACAGAATGACCCTGGACAGGTTCCGCCCCGCGGTGAAAGGCGCGATCGCGCCGTCGGTCACGCTCGCAAAGCGCGTCGGCCTGACGCCGAACGGCGTGAGCGTGCTGGCGTTGACCCTGGCAGTTGTCGGCGGCGTCGCCTTCACCGTCGCACCGCGTCTCGACCCGATCCTCTATCTGGGCGGTGCCGTCGCGGTCGCGCTCAACGGCTGGCTCGACCTCGTCGACGGCGAACTGGCCCGCGCGACCGGCACCGGCAGCGACGCGGGCGACCTGCTCGACCACGTCCTAGACCGCTACGCCGACATCGTCGTCATCACAGGCCTCGCCGCGGGGCTGGAGGCCTACGCGCTCGGCCTCGCCGCAGTGACCGGCGTGCTGATGACCTCGTACCTCGGCACGCAGGCCCAGGCCGTCGGTCTCGACCGGGTGTACGGCGGCCTCGTCGGCCGCGCCGACCGCCTCGGGCACTTCACCGCGATGCAGCGGTTCTACTACGCGATGGAGGCCCTCTGACGCGGCGTCTCTCGACAGCTCGCGGACGGACGTGCGGCCGGAAGCGACGGGCCCAAATCGCCCGAGTGCGTCGCATCAAAGACAGTAACCGACAGAGAGTCTCTTGCCGTCCTCGATGTACATATCTCGGTTAGTGGAAACACGATACAAGACTAGCCAGCAGGTCGTTCATCGTTATTGTAAGCTCAAATTACAGTCAGTCGACACGTAGACCGGAGGCCAGTCAAAACAGGCGGCGTGAAAAAGAACCAAGCAGACGGACAGTACAGAGACAATCAGTAGTTGCCTGTCGTGACGATCGGAGGTGCGTCGTGGGGGCCGTACGGCGCATCGTCGAGGTATTCTCCGGCCCCACGGTGATGGCGGAGGCCGCTTCGTCGGCGTCGGCGATACCGGAGTTCATCCCTCGGGCACCGAACGGGGCAAGCAGGTGTGCGGCCTCACCGGCCAGCAGCACACGCCGGTGTGTATCGACGAAGGTGTCGGCCATGACCTGCAGGAACTTGTAGCTGGAGACCCAGGTGACGTTGTCGGCGTACTGCTCGCCCATGATCTCCGCCGTGAACTCCCGCATCTTCTCGTCGGAGACCAATTCGTCGGGGTCGTCCCCCTCGGTGCACTGGATGTCAAGCCGCCAGCCGCCGGTAAACGGAACGACCATGACATTGCGCCCGCCGGCTCTCGGGTCGTCGTAGTGGAACAGGCGTTCGAGCGGCCACTGCTCGTCTTCGTCGTCGATCTCTTCGATGTCGGCGATAATGAAGGAGTTTTTGGACTGGTCACCCTCGAACTCGGCACCGATTTCGTCACGAACCGTCGAACCACCGCCGTCCGCGCCAACGAGATACGGTGTCTCCCACTCACGGCCGCCTGCTGTCTCCACGGTGACGCCGTCCGGGCTGGTTTCGACTGTTTCCACGGCACTGTCCCAGTGGATCTCGACCCCAACTTCGTCCAGCGCTTCGTGCATGTAGTCCTCTGTCCGAGCCTGCGGAATGCTGGTGAAGTGGGGGAATTTTCCGGAGCCACCGGGGTTGTCGTAGGTCCGACTGAACACTTCCTTGCCCCGCCAGCAGGTCCGCCGGGTCGGCCAGACCAGTCCTTCCTCGACGAGGTCTTCGCCAAGTCCCGGGTGGGCGCGTTCGAGCGTATGAAGCGTCGTACCGTGAACGTAGATCGCCCGGCTGCCCGACCGGTCACGGTCCGCCGACTCGGCTTCCAGAATCGTCGCCGGAACACCGCGGGCGTTCAGCGCAAGCGCCGTGGTCATCCCGACCGGACCCGCACCCGCAATCAGCACTGGCCGTTCCGCATCAGTGGTACTCATGGCATCTACTCTGTCATTATGACACAACCATCATAGTCATTCCGGTTGCACATCGAGAACGGCTGTGTTAGCCCGAATACACTCAAATATTGATGTACCCCCGCCTGGGCGGACACGCCGGCAACGATGCCGTTACAGGCCCAGTTGCGTTTCAACCCAGTGGTCCCGCGCGGCGAACACCATCTCCTCTTCGTCGTCGAACACTGTTGTCTCGGCGACGAACTCGTCCCACATGCCGTCAGGCACCAGTTTGAGTTCGGCCGCGGAACTGGCATCCGACGGACTGGCGGCGACCATCTCGTCGAACGTTTCGAAATCAGTGAACTCGTCCACGAACACGTCATCGAAGATGTCCGCGACGGGGATCTCTTGGTGTCTGGCAAAAACGTCGCGTGGGTCCGGGAGGTCATCCGCGTCGGCAGCCGCCTCTGCCAGTTCGCTTCGGCGAGCCATACGGACTATGATGACTGTTCCCACGTAAACGTT
>PXSD01000094.1 GCA_003023165.1 Halobacteriales archaeon QS_9_67_15
AATCCGGAAATAATCTACAATAATCCGTATCAAGCCTCCTCGCCGCCCAGATCAAGGTGGTCGAGGGTACTCGGTCACGGGGCGGACAGCGAGGGCGCCGTACCCTCTCCATCTCTCTCGTCCGGCAGTCGGCCAGCGTTCCTAACTGGTTTGGCAGAGGCCACGTTACGTGAGCGGTCGTGTGTGCGTATCATGA
Organism: Halobacteriales archaeon QS_9_67_15; assembly: GCA_003023165.1. Classification (GTDB taxonomy): domain Archaea; phylum Halobacteriota; class Halobacteria; order Halobacteriales; family Haloarculaceae; genus Halosimplex. The sequence continues at coordinate 197 of PXSD01000094.1, forward strand.
GCGCAGCCGATGGTAACCGTCCTGCTGCGGAGTTGGAAGTCAGCGGTGAACTTGTCGGGGCGGTCGCCGGTGGCGTCGAGAAGGTCGCTGCGGACGCTCGAACGGCGGCACGGCAGACCGTCGAAGACGCGGATCTCGCCGCGGTCGAGTCCGACAAGTGGTATCCGCTTGAAGCGTGTGTCGACGCCACCGAGGCGATCCACGACCGCGTCGGCGACGAGGACGGACGTGTCGAGTGTGAGACCGCCTATCCCTGTGCGTTCGACCGCGGGATCGTCGAGGGTGTCGCGGTCGCCCACGCCGACGGGTTCGTCTGCGTCACCGGGATCGGTGCCTGCCGGAACGACGGCCCCGGTCGCCACACGTACGACGTGAGTTGGTGACGGCGTTGGGACGACACCCCACGTTGTGCGACGAACCGGGCGACGGCGGCGCAGTTCACTTCCACTCCGCTTTGCGAACCTTCTTATCTGAGCGCGGGCTAAGCTGTGGTCACCCAATGGCGCGCGCGGAAAACACCGAACTGATAGACGCCTTCGAGGACCTCTACCGGGACTACTACCGCAACGAGATCGGGGAACTCGCCCAGCGGTACCCGAACGAGCAGAAGTCGCTCTATCTCGACTGGCAGGACATCTATCGGTTCGACCCCGATCTCGCCGACGACGTGAAGAGCCACCCCGAGGAGCTGCGCGACTACGCCGAGGAAGCGCTCCGGCTCTACGACCTCCCCGTCGACGTGAAGCTCGGGCAGGCCCACGTCCGCGTCCACAACCTCCCCGACAGCACCGATATCCGCGATATCCGCGCCGACCACCGCGGCCAGCTCATCAGCGTCCAAGGCATCGTCCGCAAGGCCACCGACGTCAAGCCCAAGATCACCCAGGCCGCCTTCGAGTGCCAGCGCTGCGGGACGCTCACCCGCATCCCCCAGCAGAGCGGGGAGTTCCAGGAACCTCACGAGTGCCAGGGCTGTGAGCGACAGGGCCCCTTCCGGGTCAACTTCGACCAGTCGGAGTTCGTCGACGCCCAGAAGATCCGGGTCCAGGAGTCGCCCGAGGGACTGCGCGGCGGCGAGACGCCCCAGAGCATCGACGTGAACATCGAGGACGACATCACCGGCGAAGTGACCGCCGGCGACCACGTCCGCGTCGCGGGCGTCCTCAAGTTAGACCAGCAGGGGAGCGACCAGGACCAGTCGCCGATGTTCGACGTCTACATGGGCGGCTTCTCCGTCGAAATCGAGGACGAACAGTTCGAGGAGATGGACATCACCGAGGCGGACAAAAACGAGATCATCGAGCTCTCGACCGAGGACGACATCTACGACAAGATGGTCGGCGCCATCGCGCCCTCCATCTACGGCTACGAGCGCGAGAAGCTCTCGATGATCCTCCAGCTCTTTTCGGGGGTCACCAAACACCTTCCTGACGAATCTCGGATTCGAGGCGATCTGCATATGCTCCTGATCGGGGATCCGGGTACGGGAAAGTGTCAAAAATACTATACAGAAGTAACGTTAGAAGACGGTAGAGAGGTCGCTATCGGGGATCTAGTCGAGTCGAACCTCGAAGATCCGGTAGCAGTCGACGACGGGGTCTACAACCCAGTCGATATCGGGGTTCAGACGGTCACAAAAGACGGAGAAATCGAAACTGGCCGCGCGACCAAAGTCTGGAAACGTGAAGCGCCAGACCGGATGTACCGGATTACACTAGCCTCGGGGCGAGAAATAGAGGTGACCCCGTCGCACCCGCTGTTCGAGCAGTCAAACAGGGGGTTATCTCCTCAACGAGCGGACCAATTAGCGGAGGGAGACCTCATCGCAGTTCCCGGGGATCTCGACGCAGATTGGGACGATTCACTCGACATCCCGTTCCAGCGGGTCGACGCACACAACGCGAACTCGTTTACACCGCCTGACCAGATCGAGCCCCCGCTGGCTCGGCTCCTCGGGTATATCATCGCCGAAGGATATACTCACATCTCGGGGTCGAGCGCCGCGACTGCCATCACGAACGTCGACGAGGAGATACTGACAGATGCGGAAAACTGCTTCAGGCGGCTCGGCCTTCGATGTTCTCGTCGGGAGAAACACGATCACGAAATCGCCGAGGTCGTCAGTTGCTCCTCAATGGAGTTCGTCCGGTTCCTCAAAGAACTCGAACTGAATATCCTCGAAACCTCGGAGAGTCAAGTGGTCCCCAGCTGTCTCAAGCGAGCGAGTCCACCGAACAAGGCCGCATTCTTGCGGGCATACATCGACAGCGAGGGGACTGTCTCTGCTAAGGAACGCGAACTGACCGTCTCCTCGATGAGCCGAGAGTTACTCGATGGCGTGCAGACACTGCTGGTCGCGTTCGGCATCCAGAGTCACTTAACGGAACGACACAACGGCAGTTTCCGCCTCCATATCAGCGGACGGGACTTCGTCAAATACATCGACGAGATCGGATTCATCACGGAACGCAAGACTGCGGCGTCAGAAGTATTCGACGACGTTTCGGAGAACACGAACACCGACGTGATCCCCGGACTCAGTGACGACCTCCGGCGGATCCGGGAAGCGCTCGCGTTGTCACAGTTCGACCTCGAGTTACCACGACCGACGTATCAACACTACGAACGCGGTGACAGAAACCCGAGCAAAGCGAGTCTCCGAGCGGTCGTCGATACGTTCGAGGCTCGTATCGCATGGTTTCGTGAAAAGCACGACGAATTGATGGATGGACAGTGGCAAGCCGTCGAAACACTGAGAGAGGAGCTGAACGTCTCTCAGAAGACATTGGCTAACGGGATGGATGTCTCTCAGACAGCAATCAGCTACTACGAACGTAACGAAGTAGTCCCCGACGGCGGCCAGACAGCGGCCGCGAAGGATGTGATCCTGGACCGTCTCAACGAGGCACTGTCTGTCACTTCCGACATCGCTGAACTCCGTGAGCTGTGCGAAAACGACATTCACTGGGACCGGATCAGGTCCATAGAATCGACCGAACCGGATTACGAGTGGGTTTACGACCTCGAAGTCGCTGAGACACATACCTATCTCGGGAACGGCGTCGTCTCGCACAACTCCCAGATGCTCTCGTACATCCAGAACATCGCGCCTCGGTCGGTCTACACCTCGGGGAAGGGGTCGTCGTCGGCCGGGCTCTGTGTCACTGGGGACACACTGATCCACACGAACGGCGGGTTCAGAGAGATTCAGGATATCGTAAGCGAAGAGTTACCCGATCCGGTCGAGTGTCTGGCGGATGTCTGAAAAACCCTGTCGGCGGATCGAGACGAGTCACGGAAAGGAACTCGAAGCGTCCGTCAATACGCCGGTCCTGGTCTGTGATACAGACGGGATCGAGTGGCGCGAGATATCGGAGGTCGAACCCGGCGACCACGTGGCCGTTCCACGGTTCGACGACCTCGACCGAGAGGAGGTCGAGGTTCGAGAATTTCTCGAACTCACAACCGAGAAAGTACGCCTCTCCGGAGAATCTATCTCGTTTCTCCGCGAGTCGCTGTGCGACGAGTTCGGAACGCTCCGAGACGCCGCGGACACTCTCGACCTCTCGGAGGACTTCATCTACCTCCATCTGAAGAACCGTCACGTCCCACTGGAGAAGTTGGATCGAATGCTCGATGCAGTCGGTGCGACCCGAGGCGACATCACGTTCGACCGGTTCATGCTCAGACACGGGGACAGCATCACAGTCCCCGAGACGTTCGACGAGGACCTGATGTACCTCCTCGGACTCGTATTCGGTGACGGCGACATCTCCATTGAGCGGCGAGACGGAAACCGGGGACTCGTGAGGATCTCGAATGGCGACGAACAGCTACTCCGGCGGGCCGCAGACGTATTCGAGGAGAAATTCGATAAGCGGCCGAAGATCGAACGACAGGACGACAGGGTCCCGTGTATCCGCGTGTACAGCGCGACCATCGCGAGGCTGTTCGCAAACGCGGGGATGCAGACGCCGAAGGCCGACCTCGCGCTGGCTCCCGAACTGACGACTGCAGCGCACGCCGACGCATTCCTCCGCGGACTGATGGACGCCGATGGGTCCGTCTCGGTACGTGAAACTGGTGGGTCGAGCGTTCTCATCTCCACGATCAGCGATACGCTCGCAGACCAAGTGCAGTTACTGCTGGAGACCTACGGTGTCCGCACCAGTACTCGCGAACGCGACCGCCGTGGGACGTACGAACTCGAAGACGGGCGCACGATCGAGTCGAAGCACGTCCAGCAGTTCGTCGAGATATACGGTGCCGATATCGACAGATACGCGGAAGCGATCGGGTTCGAATCCAGCGAGAAGCAGGCGGCGCTCGAATCGCTAGTCGGAGAACCGCGGCGTCAGCAGGAGCGACTGCCGCTCGGAACAACACTCGCAGCCGTCGATGGGGCCGCCGGGCAGTACTACCAGAATATCAACCGAGGAGATGATCCCGGACGGACGCGCGCTCGGTCGATGCTCGACGACATCGATCTCGGATCGGTCGAGCCGCTCGTCGAAGAAGCCGTCGACGCGGACCTTCGATGGGACGAGGTCGTCGCAGCTATCGATACCGGTGAGAAAGAGGTATTCGACCTCACCGTTCCCCAGACTCACAATTTCGTCGGAAACGGGATCGTAACGCACAATACTGCAGCAGCTGTGAGAGACGACTTCGGCGACGGACAGCAGTGGACGCTCGAAGCGGGGGCGCTGGTCCTCGCGGACCAGGGCATCGCCGCGGTCGACGAGCTGGACAAGATGCGCTGTGTCACGGGAGAGACGCTCGTCCACTTCGGCGACCGGATCACGAGAATCGACGACTTCGCGCGCGAGGCAGCGGAGAGCGGACCCGTCGAGCGACTCCCGAACGGTCGCACGATCCGTGATGTCGACGCAACAGCGTGGACGATGACCGGCGACGGCTCGCTGGTCGAGCGGCCGGTCACCGCGGTCCACGAGTACGACGCTCCCGAGGAACTGTACCGGGTCCAGCTGGAAACCGGCGAGCGGCTCACCGGGACCGCCGGGTCGAGACACCGGCGAACGGTCTCGAACCCGGTGATTGGGTATACGTCCCCCGACATCTGCAGTCGACAGCGACGGACGGTGGAACGGCCGCACTGGCGGCTCGAGAAAACGAGTCGGCCGGAGGCACCGACGGGGCCGGGAGCGGAAAGCCGTCCGACGAACCGGGCGTTTCGACTGCGTTCGGTACGGTACTCGGATATCTCGCCGGCGACGGGAACGTCTTCTACGACCAATCCGACGGCGTCTACGGAATTCGCTTCACCAACGCCGAAGCGCAGTTGCTCGCGGACTTCGAGCGCGCGTGCCGAACGGCGTTCGACGCGGAGTCGGTTCGGCCGCCGAGCGAGCAGCGCGCGGACGGCGTCGAGACCGTCCGGCTCCACGGACGCGAGTACGCGGACGCGGTTCTCGAGGCGGGGATGAACCTGCAGACCTACGACGGGAAGCGGCTCCCCGAGGCGGTAAGCCGGTCGTCGCGGGAGACCAAAGCCGCGTTTCTCCGGGCGCTCGCCGACAGCGAGGGGACCGTCGAGGACCGGAATCTCCGGGTCTTCTCGTCGAGCTACGACCTGCTCGTCGGCGCGAAACACCTCCTGCTGGAGTTCGGGGCCACGAGCCAGATCCAGACGCGCCCACAGGACGACAAGCGCGACGTGTACGTGCTCGTCGTTACCGAGGCCGACTCGCTGGCGGCGTTCAGCCGCGAGATCGGGTTCACGCTCGACCGGAAACAGGCGGCGCTCGACGACGCAGTCCAACGCGTCACTGGCACCCGGACTATCGTCGACGTGATCCCAGATTGCGACGGGCAGCTCGCCGAGACGCGGGAGTCGCTCCGGCTCTACCGGTCCGAGTGCGGGATCAACGACGCGACCTACTGCAACTTCGAGACCGGCGACGCGAACCTCTCGTTCCTGAAGGGCCAAGAGATAGTCGACGCGTTCGAGGAACGCAAGCGGGTCGCTCGGGAGGACCTCGAGGAACTCGCGACCGACCCGGACTGGGAGACGCTGGAGCGACTGCGGACGGCGTATCACGTTTCACAGTCCGAACTGGCCGAATCGACGGAGTACAGCCAGCAACAGGTCTCTTACCGGTGGGGCGACGACGAGGAACTGCGAGAGGTCGTCCGGGAACGCCTCGCCGAAACGGCCGAAGCGGTCGCAGAGACGGACCTCACGCGGCTCAGACAGCTCGTCTACGGCGACGTGAAGTGGCGACGTGTCGAGTCCGTGGAGCCGGTCTCGGCAACCGAACCGGACGACTTCGTCCGTGTCCAGCGCGAGCGACTCGCCACGGTGCTCGATCGTCCGGTCGAGGACGCGCTCGAACGCGGCCGAGAACTGCTTCGAACGGATCCCGCCCTCGACAGTTGGGACGCCATGCGGGAGACGCTCTCGGCGTACGGTGTATCACTCGCGACCATCGCGGACGACCTCGGCGTCGACCAGTCGACGCTGTCACACTGGAGTCGCGGCGTCGTCAAGACTGACCGCTTCGACGAAGTTCGAGTGGCGGCTCGCAAACGGATCGACGACGTACGAGCGGAGATCGAATCGCTCGTCGACGACGTCGAGAGTCGACAGCGACCGAAGGTCTACGACCTGACGGTCGAGGGGACCCACAACTTCGTCGCAAACGGAATGGTCGTCCACAACTCCGAGGACCGCTCGGCGATGCACCAGGCGCTCGAACAGCAGGAGATCAGCGTCTCGAAGGCCGGCATCAACGCGACGCTGAAGTCGCGGTGCTCGCTGCTCGGTGCGGCGAACCCGAAGTACGGCCGCTTCGACCAGTACGAGCCGATCAGCGAGCAGATCGACCTCGAACCGGCGCTGATCTCCCGGTTCGACCTGATCTTCACCGTCACGGACCAGCCCAACGAGGAGAAAGACCGGGACCTCGCGGACCACATCCTTCGGACGAACTACGCGGGGGAGCTCCACACCCACCGCGTCGAGTCGAACACGTCGAACTTCAGCGACGAGGAGGTCGACAACGTTACGGACGACGTCGCGCCGACGATCGAGCCGGAGCTCCTGCGCAAGTACATCGCCTACGCGAAGCGCAACTGCTACCCGACGATGACCGAGGAGGCTCGCCAGGAGATCGAAGACTTCTACGTCGACCTGCGGACGCAGGGTGTCGACGAGGACGCCGCGGTGCCGGTGACGGCGCGGAAGCTGGAGGCGATCGTCCGACTGGCGGAGGCATCGGCGCGGGTGCGGCTCTCCGATACGGTCAGTGCCGAGGACGCGGAGCGCGTCATCGAGATCGTCCGGTCATGCATGGAAAACGTCGGGGTCGACCCCGAGACGGGCGAACTCGACGCGGACATGATCGAGGCGGGGACGACGAAGACCCAGCGCGACCGTATCAAGAACATCAAGCAGCTCATCAACGACCTCGAGGAGGAGTACGACGAGGGCGCGCCGGTCGACGTGGTCGTCGAGCGTGCCGAGGAGGTCGGAATGGACGAGACGAAGGCCGAACACGAGATAGACAAGCTCAAGCAGAAAGGCGAGGTGTACGAGCCCCAGACCGACTACCTCCGCACCACATAATGGACCGGATCTCCGCCCTCAGGAACGTCGAGGACGCGCTCGGCGAGTTCGAGGACGGCGAGATCGACCTGGCGACGCTGGAACGAGACGTCCGGGGAACGCTGCGGACCTACGCGACGGAGTTCGAGGGTGACCTGGCGGCCTACCGCGCCCGGAGCGATAGCGGATCGGAGGCCGGAGACGGAAGTGGACCTGGGAGCGGAGACGGAGCGGGAGGTGTCGACGGGATCGTCGTCCTCGCGGGGTCGCGACAGGGTGCCCGCGACCGGGTGCGCGACCTGGTCGACCGTCCCGGAGCGTTCACCGTCGAACGGTACGACGGGGAGTGACCGGGCGCGACCGGCAGACGGGGCGCCAGGCAGTCGCGCGGAACGGAAGCATTTTGTTCGCGCCGCGGATAGGTGGAGCGAACCGATCGACCAGCGATGACCGACTTGCACACCGAACTGGCTGATGCCCGGAACGTCCTGCTGGCAGCGCCGTCGATGAGCGGCGACGAGGCCGAGGCCTGTACCGACCTCCTGGTCTCCTCGTCTTCGGCCGGAGCGAACGTCCTGTGGGTGACGTTCCGCGGCGACGCGACGGACTGCATCGACCAGTGGTTCGCGACCACCGACGACCAGCCGGGGAACGCGGCGGTCGTCGTCGTCGGCGACTCGCCGGGGCCGAACCCGGACGGCGTCACGGTCGAGCACATCTCGTCGCCGAGCGACCTGACCGGGCTCGGGATCGCGATCGGCGAGTTGCTCTCCGAGTGGGACGGGTCCCCGGTGGTCTGTATCGACTCGCTGACCGCGATGCTCCAGTACGTCGAGGTCGAGACGGCCTACGAGTTCCTCCACGCGGTCACCGGGCAGTTCTACGCCGCCGACGCCCGCGCGCACTTCCACATCGACCCGAGCGCACACGAGTCGGCGACGGTCGATAGCATCGCCTCGCTGTTCGACGCCGTCGTGGAGTTCGACAGCGACGACGAACCATCGATCCGGAAGCGACACCTCCTGCAGTGAGGACGAGACAGCGAATCGTGATCTCTTAGCGATACGTTTATACCGGGTGGCGCGAGTATCGCCGACCGTGTTACTGGTAGTGACGTACTCGCGGGGAGCGCGGGGGACGCTCCGCAACGTCTGTCGGACGCACGAGGAGGTCGTGGTCCGGCGGTTCGGACGGGTCGCACTGCTCGCCGAGACGGAGTTCGCGGCGTTTCAGGCGCTCCGGCTCCGCGAAAAACACGGTGGGGACGTCCAGATCGAGCGGACCGAGCCGTTCAACGAGTTCGAGGCCGTCGGTGCGTCCGTGCGGGAGGCTGCGGCGGCCTACGAGGCGCGCGACGAGTCGGCCCTCCCGTACGCGGCGTTCGCGGCGGGGAGCGACCATCCGGACCCCGAGCAACTGCGCGAGACGGAGCTATGAGCCACGGTGCGGTCGTGACCGTGCGAACCGGCGCAGGACGCAGGGAGGGGCGTGTCGTCGACCTCCGCGACGAGGATATCGATCCCGAACGGCTCGTCGCCGCGGTTCGCCGTGACGCGCGGACGAGTCGCGAGGCGAACGACGGCGGCCTCGCGGTCGACTGCCCGACGCCGCGAACGGTCCACGAGCACGTCGGCTGGGTTCGGCCGTCGATGCGCGTGCGAGTTCGGACGGCGCTCGCGGCGGCAGCCCGCTCCCGGGGCGGGGAGGCGCCGCAGGACGACGAACTCGCCGCTGTCCGCAGCGAACTGGCGGAGCTGACGGTACCGTCGTCGCCTGACCTGCGAACGCCGCGGGAGCGGGTCGCCGGGACCGACGCGGCAGTCGAGCGGGTGCGCGAACGGGTCGCCGCGCTGCGAGGGCGGGTGCGGGCCGGCCGTGAGGCCGGTCGCGACGTAGCCGAACTCGAGGACGAACTCGCCGAGGCGACGCGGGAACTCTCCGAGCGCGAGACCGAGCGGGCAGCGGCGAGAGAGGCACTCGAGCGGGCGGAACGGCTGGCTCGCGAGAGTCGAGACGCGCGGGAGCGCCGCCGCCGACTCGAAGACCGGCGGGCGAACCTCGAACGCCGCGCCCGCGCTCACCTCGTCGAGCGCATCCGCGAGGAGTACGAGACGGCGCTCGCGGCGGTGCCGGACGGACCCGAACGGGTCGACGACCCCCTGGCCGTCGAGGGGTCTGCCGCGGCGTTGGCGGTGGGGCGGGTCGCCGACCTGCGCGCACCGGTCGTGCTCGACTGCCCTATCCGGAAATAATCTACAATAATCCGTATGAGACGACACCCCTCGGTCGATGCGACGACCGGTGGAACCGGGCCGGTGGCCGGCCCACGATTTTAAATCGGAGCGGGCGACCAGCGGCCCCATGGTCACGCTGGAGTGGCGTCTCGAACGGAGCGGTGGGGTGACGCTCGTCGGACTCGTCGTCGAGGCGGACCGATCGTGTCGGGTGCGGGTCGAGAACAGCCTCGACGGGCCGGTCTGGCCGCCGCGGCGCCACGGCGAACCGGTCGCCGGCTGGGAGGACGGAACGTTCACCGGACGGGTCCCCGACGACGGGACGTTGGCGGTCGGATACGCGACGCCCGCGCCGGTCGAGGAGCCGCCTGCGACGGTCGCGGCGGTCGAACCCGCGACGGACGCCGACAGCGCGGTCGAATCGGGTGATCAAACGTTGGCTCCTACCGTGGAGTCGACGCCCAGCGGCGTCGTCCGTGCGCTCGGTGACCCGGTCGTCCCGCGCGACAGCGTCCCCGTTCCGGAGCCACGAACCGCTTCGGACCGGGCCTCGGCGGCGAGCGCGGGAGACGGCGGAACCGACGACCCCGCGGCACAGAGTCGCCACTCGGACGAACGGTCCCCGAAACGCGGGAGGGCTCCGAGCGGAGCCGACGAGGAGGAGCGGTCGAGGACGGACAACCCCGTGGTTCCCGGGGCCGTGCGGGCGTGGCTGCGTGACGTCGAGGAGCGACTCGACGCCGACCGCGAGGGGCGACCGAACGGGTCGGATGCGAATCGAAGGGGAACCGCCGACGAGCGACGGCGACAGGCCGTGCTCGCGTCGGCACGCGAGGCGGACCGGTCCGCACTTCGGCAGGTACGGGAGCGGGTCGACGCTCTGCTCGCGCGGACCGAGGGGTACGGCGAGCGTGGGACGCGCGACAGTGTCTCGGCGGGGACGACGGCGCGTGCCGACGACGGAGAGCGATGATCATCGCGGTCGTCGGTGGAAAAGGTGGCGTCGGGAAGTCGACGGTCGCGTACAATCTGGGGGCCGAACTGGACGCCGTCGTCGTCGACGCCGACCTGGCGATGGCGGACCTGCCGACGAGCCGCGGGCCGGACCTGCACGACGTGCTGGCCGGCCGAGCGGACGCGACCGAAGCGGTCCGGGAAGACGCGCCCGTCGACGTGTTGCCCTGCGGACGGTCCCTGTCCGGTGCGCGAGCGTGTGAGCCGACGGCGCTGGTCGAGGCCGTCGAGCGCGTCAGGGACGTGTACGGCCGCGTCGTGGTGGACTGCCCGGCGGGGTTGAGCGGCGACGTGGGGCTGGGGCTGCTCGTCGCGGACGCCTGTGTCCTCGTGACCGAACCGGCGCCGCCGGCGCTGGGCGACGCGCTCCGGGCGCGAGCGCTCGCTCGCGAACTCGACGCGGGGCTGGCGGCGATCGTTTTGAATCGCGCGACCGACGACGCACCGACGGACCTCGTCGCGCGCGAACTCGGTGGGCCGGTGACGACCGTGCCCGAGTCCGACGCCGTCGCCGAGGCACAGCGCGCGGGACTCCCGGTCGGCGAGCGCGCACCCAGAGCGGCGGCCGCTGCAGCGTTCGCCGACGCCGCACAGACCATCGAGCGAGCGTGAGCGTTGCAGAAAAAGAGCGCGCTACGCTTCCATGTTACCCAGCCCCGACGGTAAAAAGAAAGACGCGCCCCCACGCCTTCGCCTTCTTCCGCCCGCTCTCCGCCCGAACACGACCGGGCCTTCTCGCCAACGCCCCCTCCGATGAACACTGACAAATACTGCCGCGTGCGCCTGGCCGAGCGCATCGACTTCGCCGACGACCTGGCCGTTTTCCGCTTCCGGCCCGACGAGGCCCTCGGCTTCACGCCCGGCCAGTACGCCACGCTCGGGCTGGAGGTCGACGGGCGCGAGCGCCCGCTTTTGCGGCCCTACTCGGTCGCCTCGGCCCCGCACGAGGACGTGCTGGATTTTTTCGTCGAACGCCTCGAGGAGGGCGCCCTTACGCCGCGCCTCTGGGACCTCGCCCCCGGCGACTCCGCGTGGGTGCGCCGCCGCATCGTGGGCCTCTTCACGCTCGACACCGAAAGCGGCGGCCGCCGCCGCCACCTGATGTGCGCGACCGTCACCGGGCTGGCCCCCTTCATCAGCATCGCCCGCGCGCAACAGCACGCCCTCGCCACCGGCGCGCGCCCCGACGGCGGCGAGCCACACCGTCTCGTCATCATCCACGGCGCCAGCTACCCGCACGAACTGGGCTTTTACCACGACGAGCTGGCCGAGCTGGACCGCACGACCGACTGGCTGCGCTACGTGCCGACCGTCAGCCGCCCCCGGGAAGCCGAGGACTGGACCGGCGAGACCGGACGCGTAGGCGACGTGTTGCGCAAGCACGCCGACGCGGAAGGCTGCACCGCCGAACGCGCGGTGGGCTACGCCTGCGGCCACCCGCAGATGATCGAGCACGCCCACGCGGTGCTCCAGCGCGCCGGCTTCGACGACGAGCACCTGCACGAAGAAAAGTACTTCCGCGCCTGAGGCGCGCGCGAACGGCTACGCGGCAGGTCAGGTGCAACGCTGAGTTATGCGGCTGCTTCGCGGTTCAGGAAAGCAACTGGTCGTCAACGTAGAACTTGACGCCTGTGGTCACGCTTTTCCTTCGAGTTTCTGCTGAAGGAGCGACGGCGTTTTCTGGCGCAACGTTTCGACGAAAGCTTCGCCCGCTTCGATGGAGTCGTCGACCGCCTCCCGGTTGGCGAAATAATAGGAAAGCGCCGCATAGATGTCGGAGAGATCGAGGTCGTACTCGCTGGCGATCTCGTCAGCGCTCCAGCCAAGCCGGTCGTGCCAGACGGCAATGTTCTGCACGGTGATGCGGTGGCCGTCAATGCGCGGCTTGCCAGCCATAGCGAGGAGTCGGTTTCGATCGAAGCAGCTTGTTGAACTCGTTTATGAGTGGCAGGTTCGACTGCTTCCTTGATCTGCACGCCACGACTCATCAATCTGGCAAGCACAAGTGCTGGTTCCGGGTCGTACTTCGGGTCGGGTTGGCTATCGAGATCGTCCAACCTGAAGTAGTTTATGCTGACCTCTCTTTCGGTAATAACACATTGCCGCCGAACACGTTACGATAACGACACGTCTCTACCAGCCCGCGCTCACTCCGACGACGCCGCGCCGCTCACGTCCGCCTCCGCCGGCGCTCGCATGCTGCCGGTGATCTCGCCGACGAGGCGGTCGGCCTCGTAGATATCTTCGAGCGCTTCGAGGATGCCGCGCGCGTCTACGCTGATCGTGCGGGCCGCGCGCGAGCGGTACAAGAACGTGTTCGGCAGCGCCTGAATGTTCGAGTCGAAGACCACGCCGACGACTTCGAGATCGCGGTTCAAGAGCGGCGAGCCGCTGTTGCCGCCAGCGATGTCGTTGGTTGAGGCGAGGTTCAGCGGCGTAGTGCGGTCGAAGTTTTCGGGCGGCGTCCGCCAGCGCTCCGGCAAGTCCCACGCCTCGTTGGGCGGGGGCGCGCGGCGGTAGGAGGCGTAGTGGTCGTAGAGGCCGTAGAAGGTGGTGTAAGCGGGCGCGCGCGTGCCGTTGTACTCGTAGCCGTCGACACGCCCGTCGGAGAGGCGCAGCGAGAAAGTCGCGTCCGGCGGAAGGCGCGCGCGGTCGTAGACGGCCAGGCGCGCGCGGTTGAGGCGCGCCCCGAGGGCTTCTTCACTGAGGGCAAAGTCGCGCTGCTGGCGGTTCAGCTCCAGAAAGAGCGAGGCCAGCGGCTCGATGACCGGCACCGACGGATCGTCGCTCTTCAGGTAACCCTCGTCGAGCAGGCGCGCGAACCGGATCGAGTCGGTCAGTGCGCTCTCCTGGGCGAGGCGCTGGGCAACCGCCTCCGGCGAGTCGCCCCGGAGCGCGCGGCGCACGATCGGGGCGGAGGGGCCGAGCGTGCGGCGCACCTGGCGCAGGCGCGCGGCGATGTAGCGCTTTTCGAGGGCCGCCGGCCACTCCTCGATTTCGAGCGCCTGCTTGCGGAGGCGCTTCAGTTCGTCCGGTGGCACGTCCGGGCGGCGGCGCACGGTGTCGTGGTAGTAGGCGTAGAGCGCGCGCGCCAGCAGGTGCGAACCGAGGCGCGGGTTCAGAAAGCCCGTAAAAGCTGCCATCTGTCGCACCGACGAGCGCTTCGCGCTCTGGATACGCTCGATCTCGCGGAGGGTGTTGCCGTACTTCTCTTGCAGGCTGTCGGTGGCAGCGATGGAATCGGCCAGCGTCTCTTCCCCCGCCTGTCGGCGCGCCAGCAACGCCGGGTCGCGCAGCCCCTCCAGCTCTCCGCGCGTGGCCTTGAGCGCGTTTTCGAGCGAGAAGAGTGTGTTTTCCAGATCGTACTCCTCGGCCGCCGCCGGATTCTCTTCGATAAACTGCTCCAGGGCCCGCGTGCGCGAGCGGAGCGTTTCGAGGCGCTGCGGTAGCGCCACGTCGCGCTCGTAGGCCAGCTGGGCAGTCGTGCTCAGGCGGTTGGTAGTGCCGGGGTTGCCTACCGTAAACACCGGATCGCCCTCCTGCGCCCCCCCTCGGCTGAAGGGAAAGTAAACGTTGTCCTCGACGGGCTCGCCCTCGGGCGTGTAGGCGCGAAAGAACGCCGCGTCGAGCGTGTAGCGCGGGTAGGTGAAGTTGTCGGCGGTGCCGCCGTAGAAGCCCAGGTCGCGCTCCGGCGCCATGACGAGGCGCACGTCGTGATACCGCTTGAGCGTGTAGGCCGAATAGCGCGCGCCCTCGTAGAGCGGCACCACCCGCACGCGCAGCGTCGTGTCCTGCCGCTTGGCCTGCCGCGTGAGGCGCTCTTCGAGCTGGGCGGACTGCCGCCGGCGCGCCTGTGCGACTGCCTCGATCTCGTTGCTCTGGGCCGCGCTTTTCACGAGCGTCTCCACCGAGTCGGTCACGTTGCGCACTTCGACGATCTGCTCGACGTAGAGGTCCTTCACCTTACGCTCGCCGGCACGCTCCTCGGCGTAGAAGCCGTCCTCGACCAGGTCCTCCCCCTCGACACTAACGTCGCTCACGCTTTCACGCGCGCAGTGATGGTTGGTAAGGATCAGCCCGCGCGGGGAGACGAACGAGGCGGAGCAGTAATCCGCAAAGCGCAACGCCCCGAGGCGCGCCCGCCGCAGCCACTGGTCGCTCGGGCGAAAGCCGTACTCCTGCTCGAAGTAGTCCAGCGGCGGGTCTTCGAAGGTCCACATGCGCCCCTGGTCGAAACGGCGCACCGAGACGGTATCGGCGGGGGCCACCGTCTCGCCGGAGCCGACGCAGCCGGTGGTGGTGAACGCAAGCGTGAGGCCGGTTAGAAGAAGCACGAGCGGATGAAGAGCGCGAAATCGCATGAGAGCGTTGCGTAAAACGTGAAACGCGAAACGTAATATTGCTGTTTGCGAGCGCTGAGTGAGCACCCGAGCGTCGACGCGCTCTGACTTGCCCTGCCAGCCGAGAAAAGCAGACTGCAATCGGACTGCTGTCATTACGCATCACGCAATACGCATCACGCGCCCCCCTACCGCATCGCCGACTCGGTCGCTCCCGCCTCGCGCAACTCGCGCACGAGGCGGTCGGCCTGGTAAACCTGCCCGAGCGCTTCGAGGATGCCGCGCGCATCGACCGATACGGCGCGGGCGCGTTCCGGCAGGTAGATGAAATCGCCCGCCCGGCTCTCGATGTTGCCGTCGAAGGACACGCCGACGAGCTGGAGGTCGCGGTTGAGCACCGGCGAGCCGCTGTTGCCGCCGGTGATGTCGTTGGTCGAG
>PXSD01000095.1 GCA_003023165.1 Halobacteriales archaeon QS_9_67_15
GGCCTCGACGGTCGCGTCGGCTACGAACACGACGCCCGCCGGGTCGACGAGAGCGGAGGTGTGACGGAATGACCGACGTGTTGTCGCGGGCACGAGCCGCTGTCGAGCGCGGGGCCTGTGGGACGGACCTGCACGACGTGGGGGTCGAGAAGGTGTACGCCGCCGTCGGGCGCCCGTCGGGGATCGGACTCGACGCGACCGACGACGGCGAGGTGACCGACACATGACACAGGACAACTGGAGTGTTCCCGAGACGGAAGTAGTACAGCGCATCCGCGACCGACTCGACGCCGACGGGACCGACGTGCTCGCGACCGTCGTGGACGTCGACGGGAACGCCTACCGCCGCCCGGGCGCGAAGATGCTGCTGGACGAGGGCGGGACGGGCGTCGGAAGCATCACCGCCGGCTGCCTCGAGGATGAACTGGTCCGCGTCGGCGAGCGCGTCCGCGAGACCGGCCGTCCCGAACTGGTCACCTACGACCTGATGGAGGACGACGAGGACAACGTCTGGGGCCTCGGCGTCGGCTGCAACGGCGTTATCGAGGTCCTGCTCGAGCCGCTGACCGACGCCTACCGGCCGGCCGTCGAGGCCTTCTTCGACGGCCGCGACGTGGCCGTCGTCACCGTCCTCGACGGCGACGACACCGGGTTCGAGCAGGGCGACCGGGTGTACTACTACCCCGACAGCGGGACGTTCGACGCGCCGAGCGGGCCCGACGTCGGGGACTGGCCGACCGGCGCGCTGTCCGATTCCGCGGGCGAACTGACCGAGCGCGGGCGCGCAGGGACCCTCAGCGTCGGGTACGGGGCGGCCGAACTCGACGTCTTCGTCGACGGCCTGGCCGCCCCGACGGAACTGGTCGTCTTCGGCACCGGGCACGACGTGAGGCCGGTCACGGAGCTCGCGGCGAACGTCGACTTTCGGGTGACCGTCGTCGGCTTCCGCGGCGCGGTCGACCTCGCGGAGCGGTTCCCGGCGGCCGACCGGACCGTGACCACCTCGCCCGCCCGCGTCGCCGAGGGACTCGCTCTCGACGACCGCACGCACGCGGTCGTCATGACACACAACTTCGTCGACGACCGCCTGACCGTCGAGGCGCTGCTCGACGCCGGCGTTCCGTACGTCGGACTCATGGGGCCGCGCGAGCGGTTCGAGGAGATGCAGGCGGCCGGTGGCGGGTCGCCATACAAGATAGCCCACAGCATCGTCGCCGAGGCGCTGGCGGTCGCCAACGACCGGACGCCCCGGCACCTCAAAGCCCGCGAGGGCCCGATCCACGAGCGCGTCGACGTCGATTCGGACGCCGACCTGCCCCCGCAGTGAGCGACGGCGGTCGTCGCCCCCGCGGCGTCTCTCCTCCTGCGGCGTCACGACGAGCTTGCCGACGCTCTCCCGGTCTTGCATCGTCGCGAAGGCCGCCCCGGTCTCCTCGAACGGATACGTCGTGTCGATCACCGGCGCGAACGCGTCGTCGGCGACGAACCCGACGAGGCGTTCGAGGTCGGACTGGGTGTCCATCGTCGAGCCGACGATGCGCTTGTGTCGGAGGAACAGACCGGCCACCTCGGTCTCGGAGACGCCGCCGCCCGTCCGCCCGCAGACGACCATCGTCCCGCCGCGTCGGAGGAGTGACTGGCTGAGGCCCGTGTACTCGCCGCCGAGGTGGTTGACCGCGGCGTCGACGTGCCCCTCGACCGCGTCTTCGATGGCCACGTCGACCGATTCGATCCCGCGGTCGAGGCCCACCTCCCGGAGGCGGTCGAGTTTTGCCGCCGAGCCCGACGGTACCGCCGAACCCACTGCGAGCGAGACGGACACGACGACCTGACCGACCGAGACATCGCCGCTCACGTACGGCTGGCGGCACACCTGTCACGTATCGCACCTTCGAGTGGTGTCCCCCGCAGTTGGCGAGTGAACTGCGGGTCCCGGTCGAGCCCGGTTCTCAGGTGCCGGGCCGTGACTTATTCGCGTCACGGTCTAACCGGGAGCATGGCCGAACCCAACGGAGCGGTCGTCGACGAAATAATCCGTGAGGGAGAGACGATGGGGTCGCGCGACATGGTCGAACTGATCGAACGACACCACGACGGCCCCGGCGTCGCCCGCGAAACGATCGACGCCTACGCAGCAGCGCTCGAAGCGCGGGACGACTACGCCTTCGACGCCGCGGACTTCCTCGCGCACGTCGACGAGAACACGACCGACGCCGACTGGTGGGAAGGGGGCGTGTTCTACGATGTCGCCGACGACGTCGAGGACCACCGGATCAGCCTGTTCCCCGCCGCGTGGCACGACCACCTAGGCGGGTCGACTGACGTGGTCGAGTACGTGCGATTCATCCAGGACGAGGACTCCGACTACCTCGACGACATCGACCTGGGTGGTCCCGGCGAGGGCGTCCCCGAAGCGGCGGTGGTCGAGGTGCTCGAACTCGTCGGTCGCCTCGACCGCCCGGACGCCACCACCGCAGTCCACGAAGCCCGCGACCGCGGTGACATCATAGAGGACGCCGACCAGAGCCCGAGGGCCGACATCTACCTCGCCGAGCGAGCGCCAGAGGATCTGCGCTGACCCGCGTCCCGGACGTCCGGCGATGGCAGTCAGTCGCCCGTCGAGGCGGTGACTCGCCCGTCGCTCTCGCCGTCGTCAGTCCGGTCGCGCTCGAGCGCGTCCAGTCCACCGGCGAAGTAGCCGGTCATGAACGTCGCGATGACGACGACGTACAGCGCGACCTGGTCCGGGAGCGCGACGGGCAGGAGAGAGACCGCCTGGAACCCGACGAGGACGACGAACGCCTGGCCGACGGCGCTCCATCGATTGTCGCGCCAGCTACGGCCGGCGCTGGTGTACTCCGGGTGCTCGCGCACGGCACGCGCGGCGACCAGGACGAGGACGAGTAGCGAGACACCGGCGACGACAGCGAGTCCGGGAGCAGCGTCGCCCCATCGGAGGACACCGCCGGTGACAGCGCCGAGGACGAGGGCAGCGGCTCGGTGACGAGCGGGTCGCCTCATGCTCGTCGTTACGAGCGCGAGCTGGAAAAGGTCACTGGAGCGGTCGGTCCCCGTCGCAGAGTGGCCCGTCCCGATGGTCGAACTATCTCCCGGATTCGCCATTTGGGGACCGATACACGACATCGTAACCCGTCCGTTCACTGCTCGAACCGATCCGTCCGTCCCCATGCTGTCACGGTAAGCACAGTCCAGTCGGCGGTAGGTCCGCTGTTCTTCGGGTCAGTTCCGGTCGACCGGCCCACGTTTGTCTCCGAGTGGACGTGGTTAGTTCCCAGAACGGCGTCTCCTGCGCAAGGATGTACCACAATGCTGTCACTCGGACGGGAACGCTCGGTCCCTGATGATCGAACCGCGGATCGAACCCCCCACGGACCGCGACATCAGACACACGTTACTATCTCGTCAACACTGATTGAAGCGTTCGCGTACTAGTCGTAATATCCGCGTTATACGCTCCATAAAAGCCGATAGAGACGGATCGAGGGCACCCGCTCGACCGCTCGGGCCCGTGGTATCTGAACACATACTCGTTCAATTATCGGCCCTCGATCTTGAGTAATATTCGTGTTATACATCTCTTTTCGGATTCCGTTCTGTTTTGCTCTCTGTAACTGAGCTCCGATCAGTTAATTACCGATTACTTCCGAGTGGGCGTATGATTTTTCACTACCAATGTGTTATGATCACTCGTATGGGGTTCGGGAGCTACGACGAATCGGAACAGGAGAATCAGGAACTCGACGCCGACCTCGACGACGAGGACGGAGTCGACACGGCAGAAAACACACATGACGGCGACGTGTCCTATGAGTTCGACGCGTCGAACGACGAGTTACTGGACAGGCTACAGGACATCAAAGAGAACACGTGAAACGAGGGGTCCGCGCCCTGGGCGTGGCCGAGTCCTTCCACGACGAGCGCAGTACGGTCGCGGGTGCCGTGGTCCGGGCGGACCGCGTCGTCGACGGGTTCGCGTTCGACACGTGCGCAGTCGGCGGCACCGACGCGACCGAGACGGTCCGCTCGCTGGTCGACGACCTCGACCGAGCGGACGTTCGCTACGTCTTTCTCGCGGGGATCGCGCCCGCGTGGTTCAATTTCTTCGACCTGCCGCGGCTTCGTGAACACGTCGACCGTCCCGTCGTCTCCGTCTCCTTCGAGGAGAGCGCGGGGCTCGAGCCCGCACTCCGCAAGGCCTTCGACGGGAGGGCACTGGCGTCGCGACTGGCAGTGTACCGACGCCAGCCAGAGCGGCGACCGGTGAGCGTCGGCGCGGAGACGGTCTACGTGCGCGCCGTCGGAATCGGCGGCGAGGAAGCCGCCGAGGTCGTCCGCGCGTTCACGCCGGAGGGCGGTCGTCCGGAGCCGCTGCGGGTCGCGCGGCTGGCCGCCCGGGCCGCCGACGACCGGTCCGTCGCCGACGGCAGCGACCGGTAGCCCCAGTTCGGCGTCGACCCGGGACCGACCCGATTATGAGGGTTCCGTGCGGACGGACAGACATGACAGACGGCGCGATGGACGGGTTCGACGTGACCGCCTGCGAGCGATGCCCGACGCTCGTCGAGTGCCGGAGCCGCATCGTCAACGGCGTTGGCCCGACGGACGCGGATCTCCTGTTCGTCGGCGAGGCCCCGGGGGAGTCGGAAGACGAGCAGGGTGAGCCGTTCGTCGGCCGCTCCGGCGACGTCCTCGACGACGGCCTCCGCGACGTCGGCCTCGACCGCGGCGACGTGCGCATCACCAACTGCGTCCGCTGTCGCCCGCCCGACAACCGCGACCCGACCGACGAGGAGCTCGGGAACTGCCGGGGCTACCTCGGGACCGAGATCGACCGGATCGACCCCGCGGTCGTCGTCACGCTCGGGAAGGTTCCCGCCGAGCACCTGCTCGGACGTGACGTGGCCGTTACGGGTGAGGCCGGCGACGTGGTCGAGGCCGAGATCGGCGGCGAACGCCAGCGCGTCCTGGTCTGCGTCCACCCCGCGGCGACGCTGTACGACTCCTCACAGCGCGACACCTTCGCGTCGGCGCTGGAGCGGGCCGCCGAGTTCACGGATGAGACGAGCGGGCAGTCCCGCATCGGCGACTTCTGATCTGTCGCCGCTGTTCTCCCACAGTCCGTCCGTCATCGGTGGGACTATCGGGCGTCCAGTCCGATACGGGCGTATGACCGACGCCGACACGCGCGCCGAGACCGCCCGCGAGGCGGCCGAGGCGGGCGCTGCAGTCGCCGCAGAGTTGTTCCGCGCAGACCTCGCGGTCGAGCGCAAGGACGGCAAGACCGACCTGGTGACACGGGCCGACCGCGAGGCCGAGGGGGCGGTGTTGGAGACCATCGAGGAGTCGTTCCCGGACGAACCGGTCGTCGCCGAGGAGACCGCGAGCGATGCGGACGTGCCCGACAACGGCCCCGCGTGGATCGTCGACCCGATCGACGGGACGAACAACTTCGTCCACGACATCCCGGTCTGGGCGACCGCCGTCGCGGCCGTCGTCGACGGCGAGGCGGTCGGGGCCGCGGTCGTCCTCCCCGCGGTGGGCGACAGCTACGTCGCCGACGCGAGCGGGTCGTCTCTGAACGGCGAGCCGATCGAGGTGAGCCCGCGCACCGATCCGGAGACACAGGCCGTCGCGCCGACGTTCTGGTGGGGCCTGGACCGCCGCGACGAGTACGGGACCGCCGCGACGGAGATCGTCGAGCGGTTCGGCGACCTCGTGCGCTTCCGGTCGGCGCAGGCGACGCTGGCGATGGTCGCCGCGGGGTCGGTCGACGCGACGTTCACCAACCGCGAGACCCACGCCTGGGACACCGTCGCCGGGGCGTTCCTCGTCGAACAGGCCGGTGGCCGCGTCACTGACATCGACGGCGAGCCGTGGCGCCACGA
>PXSD01000096.1 GCA_003023165.1 Halobacteriales archaeon QS_9_67_15
CAGCGAGTCGCAGGAGTCGAACGCGTCGGGGCTTTCACGTTGTTCGCCGCTGCTCCAGCTGACTCACCACTAAACTAAACACCACTCCGGCAACGAGCCGGAGAACTAACGGGACGGCCCGCCAACGGCCGACCGAGGATGAAACGCACTAGTCTCGACTTCGAGGGCTTCTTCGACGTTCGCCTGACGACCGACGACGCACAGGCTGCGCAGATGACGCTCTCGCCCGGCCAGTCGACCGGCGGGCCCGACAACGTCCACGCCGAGAGCGACCAGTGGTGCTACGTGGTGAGCGGGGCGGGCCGCGCGACCGTCGACGGCGAGGACGTGCGATTCGAGTCCGGCGACCTCCTCGTGATCGAAGCGGACGAGACCCACGAGATCGAGAACGACGGCGACGAACCGCTGGAGACCCTCAACCTCTACGTCCCGCCGGACTACTGACGGCCGCGTGAGACCGGGTCGAGTCCGCGGCCGCACCTCGCTCGCGGGCCGTCGGTTCGCTCGCGTTTCGCGGTACTCATTCCGTTCACGCTGCGCTAGTCGAACGCTCGACTCGCGGGCAGGAACTCGACCTCCGTGCCGAGGTCCGCCGCGACCGCTCGCTCGTAACACAGGTGCGCGGCGGCGACCGTCTCGATGGCCGTGCCGCCGCTGTCGAACAGCGTCACCTCGTCGGCGGCCTCGCGGCCGGGTTCGACGCCGGCGACGACCTCGCCGAGTTCGGCGTGGACGTGGTCGTCGTCGATAGCCCCGACCTCGCGGGCGTGGAGGAACGCTCCCGCATCGCGGGTGACGCGGTCGCGGAGGTCGGGGACGTACTTGGCTCGAGCGACCGTCTCGGCGTCGACCTCGTACTTCTCGGGGTCGTACTGTCCCATGCAGGTGACGTGGACGCCGTCGGCGAGCGACTCGGCGTCGAAGACGGGTTCGGACGCGTCGGTCGCGGTGACCACGACATCGGCACCCCCGACCGCGGCGTCGCTGGAATCGACTGCGTGGACCGCCGGGCCGAGTTCCTCGTCCATCTGGTCGGCGAACGCCTCGCGGTGCTCGCGGGTGGGAGAGAAGATGCGAATCGTCTCGAAGTCCCGGACCGTGACCGCGGCGCGGAGCTGGCCCCGCGCCTGCGCACCGCTCCCGATGACGGCGAGTTCGGTCACGTCCTCACGGGCGAGAGCGTCGATACCGACGGCCCCGGTCGCGCCCGTCTTATACGGGTTCAGGCTCGCGCCGTCGAAGACCGCGAGCGGTGCGCCCGAGTCGGCGTCGAACAGCGGGAGGACGAAGTGGGCGTCGCCGGAGCCGAAGCCGCCGGTGTACATGTAGCCGCCCATCGCGCCGGTGTCGGGGAGGACCGCGGTGTAGCCGGTGAGCATCCCCGGCGGGTCGTCGTTCGTCAGTCGCGTCCGCGGGCGAGCGGGCGCGCCCTCCCCGCGCTGGCGGTAGCCGTCGCGGACCGCGTCGACGTACTCCGCGGGCGTCGCGAGGTCGGCGACGTCGTCGCTCGACAGGAACCGTGCAGTTCCGTCCGTCATATCCGCCGGTAGGACGGACGCGAGTATAGGCGTGTGGGAACGAAGAGAGCGGAGAAGAAGAGAGCGACGAGCGGGTGCGGACCGGACGACGATCAGTCGGCGGGCTGGAGGCCGCCGCCGTCGGTAGTGGTCGTCGCGTCGTCCACCGGTCCCTTCACGAACATCGCGTGACCGACGAGTCCGACCGCGACGACGGACGCGAGCGCCACGGCGGTCGTCAGCGCGACGCCGACCACCGTCAGGAGCGCCGCGATGCCGCCGAGCGTGAGTGGGATGAGACCGAGCACGAGGTCGTAGTAACTGGTCATATTCTCTCGTAACGGGAGTACGTACATAAGTGTTCGTCCGATGTAGTGCATACCATTCATTGTTACCCTCGGATATTTGCCTCGTTACTAATTTGGATCGTTTTCGTAACTTACGAAAATTATTTGATCGGAATTTCGCCGCGCGGACCCACCGAACAGCCCGAAATTCCGATCCTCAACCTGTTTCGGGACTCTTCGGTACTGGTCTGCGAGACGAGAACCCGTGTGGTCCGCCCGTACCGAGCCCCGGCTGAGAGTGGAGGTCGGGAGAGACGGCGGTGAGTCTCGGTTATCGATTGTGAATATCGGACTCCCGGGAACAGTCGGATCGAAGGGAGACCAGAGGATCAGAACGGCTTATATCGCGCCACATCCCCCGTCAAAACTACCATTATATCTCGTGATATTCGGGCACGTGAGTTTATGTGCACCGATCGGAAAGAACGTAACGGAGGGACAGACGAGACGGCACGGGTCGTCTCACACTACCATGACGCCAAACGCCACGGACGACCGAGACGGACGGCACGAACCGGACGAGCGGCGGCGATACGCCGAGCTCAACATCGGTGACGAGGAGTTCGTCATCTACGACCGCGAGAACCACCAGGCGTGGATTCAGTCGACGGTAGCCGTCCCGGTCGATGAGTCGGAGTGACGATGGCTGACAGGATAGTCCCGGGCGGCGGCGAGCGGTCCCTCCGGTATCGAGAGACACACTGACCCACCCACCTACCCCCACCCACACCCACCCACCGCTACGGTACTCCCTCTGCGGTTCTCCATCTCTCGCGCGGCGGTCCACTGCCGCCGCGTCGTTCCTGTCACCCAGCTCCGAGCGACCCGTTTTCAGGCTCCGGTCCGCGTCCCCAGCACGGTTACGAGGACGCGCCAGGGAACGAGAAGCGCGAGGACGACGCCGACGGAGACGAGGAAGAAGGCGATAGAGGCGTTCCCGGGCGCGAACGGCGTCGCGCGGATTCCCTGTGCGACCACGGCCGCGCCCAGCCAGGCCGGGACCGTCCACCCGACGGCGCGTTTGACCGACTCGCGTGCCGCCACCGTGTAGAGCCCACCGAACAGCGACGTGACCGCCCACCCGAGAGCGAACGTCAGGACTACCCCCACCACGCGGAGCGGCTGGGCCGTCGGGTCGATGCTCTCGTGGCCCGTCGTCACCCCGAGAAGGACGAACGCGGCGATACAGACCAGGTCGCCCAGCGCAACGAGTGCGGTGAACGGTGCCGGGTCTACGCGGTGTCGGACCGCCGTCGCCACGGATGTCATCGCCCGAGACCACGGGCTGTCGCCATTTCACTGGTTCGATACGCCCTGTCCCGTGTCCGGTTTCCGGCCCGGCTCGAGCCCGACACCGCGTGGTACAAGGGCGCTCGGTGGCTACCCTCCGGTGATGGAGTTCGTCCTGCTGGGGTGGCCCTCGGACGGGCCGACGGTCACGCTCGACTACCGCGAGTTCAGCTACGCCGGCAAGTTCGTGATGTCGAACACGGGGAAGGCACTGGCTCGCGAGGGGCGACCGACGGGAGCGCCTCGTACTGAGCGAGCGGGGAGCGAGCAGGGAGAGCGACCCGCGAGCCGCGAGGCGCGAAGCGCCTCGGAGGGAGCGAGCGGTGAAACCGCGAGCCGCGGCGACGAGCGGAGCGAGTCACCAGGTCGGGCGGAGGACGGCGATACCGACTCGGGACCGCCCGTGACCGAGGACGGCGACGCCGACGACGACATCGTCGCCGCCGCGGCGTTCAACGGGGACCGCACCGACGCCGGGACCTGCTGGATCCGCTACATCACCGTCCGACGGGACCGCCGCGGGGACGGGATCGGCCCCCGACTCGTCGCCTTCGTCGCCGACCGCGCCGAGGAGCGGGGCTACGACTGCGCCCGTATCGCGGTCAACAACCCCTTCGCCTATCAGGCGCTCTACCGCGCCGGCTTCGCGTTCACGGGCGAGGAGACCGGCGTCGCCGAACTGGTGCTCGACCGACCCCTCGGCGGCGACGCAGCCGCCGCCGCCCGCTCGCGAGCGACCTATCAGGCAGGACTCGACCGCTACCGGGCGCGCGTGGACGACCCCGACGCGCCCGACCTCGCCCCGGAGGAACGGACGTTTCTGGACGAGAAACAGGGGGTCGGCCCACCGGAGCCGACAGACGCTCCGGAGTGAGTGCGGACCCGGAGGGGGGCGGACCGTGAGAGCCGAGGTCGCCGGCGCTCGCGTCGGCGGTCAGGTCGCGGCTCCGTCCTCGTCGACGGGCGACTCGAAGACGCGAGCGCCGCAGTCGTCGCAGGTGACCGCCGCGACGGTGCGACTGGAACAGCACGACTCGACGGTCGCCGTTCCGAAGGAGACGGGACCGCCACAGCCGGGACACGTCTCGAGGAAGATCCGGAGGCCGTTGCACACTTGCCCGCGTGCACGTGCGGACAGCGCGTCCCACTCGGCGAGGCGGTCGTCGACGAGCGTGCCCGCGGCGAGGTCGGCGCGGAACGACGGGCGCGACTCCCACGTCCCGACGAGGTGGCCGTCGACGTTGACGGCGAACGACCCACCGAGGTCGTTGGTCGTCACGTCGCCGTCCTCGAGCCCGAGGCGCTCGAGCCACGGCCCCAGGTCCTCGGCGTCTCGAACGGTCTCGGCCTCCTTGCGCCAGGCCCGCCCGAACTCCTCGGTCAGGCAGCGGTCGTCGCCACGACAGGGTTCGATAGCCTCGGCGCGTTCGAGCAGTGCCTCGACGTCGAGCGACGCCGGGTCCCCCTCGTCTGCGGTCGCCGTCTCGTCGGCCCTCGCCGTCTCGCCGACGCCCGCCTCGATCCCCTCGGGCGACTCGGCGGGCGCCTTCCCGAACGCCGCGAGCACCGGTTCGGGCAGGTACCGCTTCGTGAGCGTCGGCGTCCCGGGGACGAGGTACCCGCGCAGCCAGATGGCCGCGAGCGAGACGCCGAG
>PXSD01000097.1 GCA_003023165.1 Halobacteriales archaeon QS_9_67_15
GCCGTCGTCGATGGTGGCGAAATTCCGGGATAGCCCGACGAGGCCGCAGTCCGGACAGCGGCGGACCAAGGGCGGGATCATGATACTCGCCTCGCTCTATGCGCCCGAACGACAAGGGACCGTCGGCGGCGCGACCGAGCGTGCCAGAACGGTTTTCACGCGACGACGCCATCCGACGACCATGAGCGCCATTGTGTTCTTCAGGACGCAGGACGAGGACCGCGTCGTCGAGTTCTACCGCGAACGGGTCGGTGCCGAGACGTGGCTCGACCAGGACGGCTGTACCATCCTCCGCCACGGCGAATTCAAATTCGGCTTCTGCGGGCGGGAGGCCACCGACGACTGCGGCATCGTGACCTTCTACTACGACGACCGCGAGCGCGTCGACGAGCTGTACGACCGGCTGGGAGACTGCGCCGACGGACCGCCGGAGACCAACGAGCAGTACGAGGTCTACCAGTTCTTCGCCGAGGACCCCGACGGGCGAACCGTGGAGTTCCAGACGTTCCTGCATCCGCTGCCGGACGAGGACGGCGAGCAGGCGGATCCACGATGACCGAGAGGGCTCATACGGATCACTGTAGATAGTTTCACAGCGGCCGACGTATTCGGGTTCATCAGACACTCGAAACCGGGATTTCATTCCAACCGGCGGTAAAAAACTACAGTAATCCGTCAGGCGCTCGTACTCCCCGGCGTCGACGATGGCGTCGGCGATCTGCTCGGGAGAAGTGGTACGGAAACTCCGGTCGACGCCCTCGATGAGTTCGTGGGCGCTGGACTCGGCCTGGTACTCGACGATGCCGACGCAGCCACAGGCCATCGCCCGGAGGAGTTCGGCGGCGAAGCACTCGCGATAGGCGGTCTGGACGAACGCGTGTGCGCCCTTGTAGGTCGCGACCCGTTCCTCGCGGTCGCAGGCACCGGCGAAGGTGACGCGGTCGTCGATCCGCAGGTCGCTCACCTGTCGTTCGTACTCCTCGCGCCGGGGCCCGTCGCCGACGACGGTCGCCGACCAGTCCCGGTCGCGCAGTTCGGCGAGGCCGAGGAGGAAACTCTCGAGGTTCGCGCTCTCGTCCAGCGGGTGGGCGAAGACGACATCGGTCTCGTCGGCGGGGTCGGTCTCCCGGATCGTCTCCACGTCGACGCTCTCCGGGACGACCTGGGAGGTGTCGTCCGACGCGCCGAGTTCGCGGACGCGCGTTCGGACCATCTCGGAAGGGGTCACCACCGTCTCCGGGAGCGTCGCGGC
Organism: Halobacteriales archaeon QS_9_67_15; assembly: GCA_003023165.1. GTDB lineage: Archaea > Halobacteriota > Halobacteria > Halobacteriales > Haloarculaceae > Halosimplex. The sequence goes on from PXSD01000097.1 coordinate 1,253, forward strand.
GCGTCGCTGGAAGCGCGAGTCGGCGGTCGATTCGTCGCCGAACCACTCGACGACCAGCGGTGCGCGAGCGAGCGAGCCACCGAGGCTGGCGGCGAGCACCGTCACCGGTGGGTCCGGACGTGCGTGGACCACGTCGGGGTCGAAGAGCGCGAGGAGGGTGGGGATACGAACCGCGAAGGAGGTAAGTGCGGGCGCGATGGTCACGGCGCGGTAGGTGACGCCGTCGCGCTCGACGGTCTCGGCGGTTTCGTCCCACCACTGCGTGCAGAAGACGGTCACGTCGTGGCCGCGGGCGGCGAGGTGTCGGGCGACGCGTTCGAGCCGTCGTGCGCCTTCGGTGTCGCGATAGTGGGTCGTCTCCATCGAGACGAACGCGACGCGCATACCCCGGTGGAGGGCGTGGGGTGTCAAAAATCCCTGCTATCCCCCTCGGGGTGGTCACGTCGGCGTCCTGCGGCGAGCCGCATACAAGTCGCAACTACTCTGTAACAACCCTTACACTCAATACCAGGAGTCTGCGGAGTAGTGAATCGACGGAGGTTCCTCGCTGGCGCGGGTGCGACCCTGTCGCTCGGTTTCGTGGGCCAGCAGGCGCTCCGGTCGCCGGAGTCGACGGTCGTCCGGGTCTGGTTCAGCGACGCGGCCGCCAGCTACGAGGGACTCGCGGCCACCGTCGAAGGGTACCTCGGTGCGGCGCTCGAGCCCGCGATCGGTCCGGTCGAGTTCGACTTCGCGCCCGAGCCCCTGTCGCTCCCGGCCGAAAGCGGTCGGCGCGTGCTCGCCACACACTGGCCCGCCAGAGTCGCCAGGGGTGCGGTCGGGATGGACGAAGTCGACCCCGTGGACGGGGTGAACCTGCTCGTCACCGACGGCCACCCGACGAAGCAGCCGTCGGGGTACGCTCGACCGCACGTCGCGGCGGCGACCGGCGCCGAGTCCATCGCTCGAATGTCGCCCGTCGACGAGACGCCCGTAGTCGTGCCGTACTCCGTTCGTGCGGCTGCGACGCAGGTGGTCCTTCACGAAGTCGCCCACGCGCTCGGGGCCGACCACGAGCACGGAGCAGTTCGACGAACGGACGACGCGCTCGTCGCCAGTCCGATGATCGGGAGCTACCTCTGGGCGTCCGAAGCTGTCCGGGAGCGACATCTCCCTGACAGGAACGCGTGTGGCGGAGCCGTTCCGGACGAGACTGACTCGCTGGAGCGACGATTGCGAATGCGCTACGCCGACTGCGCGCTGGAACGACTCGGCGACGGGAGCCGATAACACCCGAGCGGCCGGTCGCTCGGCCCGTCGTAGTCGCTACTGCGCGAACGTCGTCATCACCCCTCGTCGGTGGGCGTGTCGTCGCTCATCCCATCGTCTTCGTCAGTCGACGTTTCGTTGCCCGTCCCATCGCTCTCGTCGGTAGGCGTGCCGTCGCCCAGCCCATCGTCCTCGTCAGTTGACGTTTCGTTGCTCATCCCATCACCCTCGTCAGTAGGCGTCTCGTCGCCCATCCCATCGTTTTCGTCAGTCGACGTTTCGTTGCTCATCTCATCGCCCTCGTCGGTAGGCGTCTCGTCCATGCCGTCACCCTCGTCAGTGGGCGTGTCACCGATCCCGTCGCCCTCGTCAGTGGGCGTATCACCGATCCCGTCGCCCTCATCGGTCGGTGTGTCGCCCATGCCGTCGCCGTCTTCGGGCGTCTCTTCGATGGCGCCGTCTTCGGCACCCGGTGTCTCCGTCTCCGCACCCGGGCCGGGTCCGCCGCAACCGGCGAGTGCGACCAGGGCAACGATACAGACTGTCGCGATTGCTCTGTACATGCGCGTCTCCACGCAGGAACGAGTCGCATTTCGTTATTCACGAGCATTGGAGGGAGGGAGACAACGTTTCCGTCGTTGTGACCGTTCCAGTGAAGCAAACACCGGCTTACCGTGTCGATCCCTCGTGCCTACTGTCGACGAGGGGCGATTCCCGGCCCCCGGAAGTACTTTCTCCGAGCCGCCGTTTGCTGAGGACGTGTACGACCTCGACCGATATCTCAACGTTCGGAGCGCGTACGGTGCCTCGTTCGCACCGGACGGGACGCTGTCGTTCATGCTCGACGCGACGGGGACGCCGCAGGTCTGGACGCTCGACGAACCGGAGTCCTGGCCGGTCCAGCGCACCTTCTACGAGGAGCGGGTCACCTTCGCCACCTGGTCGCCCGAGCGCCGTGAGCTCGCCTTCGGGATGGACGAGGGCGGCAACGAGCGCGCGCAGCTCTACCGGCTCGACGCCGACGACGGGACGATCGCGGACCTGACGGCGATGCCCGACGCGAAACACCGCTGGGGCGGCTGGTCCCACGACGGCGACCGCTTCGCCTTTGCCTCCAACCGCCGCGACGAGTCGGTGTTCGACGTGTACGTGCAGGAGCGGACGGAGACCGCCGACGAGGCGACGCTCGTCCACGAGGGCGACGGCTGGCTCTCGGTCGGCGGCTGGAGCCCCGGCGACGACCGTCTGCTCGTCTCGCAGGCCCACTGGAGTTTCGACCAGGACCTGTTCGTCCTCGACCTCGACTCGGGCGAGCTGCGCCACGTTACGCCCCACGACGGCGACGTGCGGTTCACGAGCGCCCAGTGGGCCCCGAACGGCGACGCCGTCTACCTCACGACCGACTACGAGTCGAACACGAGCTATCTCGCCCGCCTCGACGTCGGCGCGCTCGGGAGCGACCCCGGCGAGTCGGACCTGGCCGACGCGCTCGATACCGTGGCCGAGGGCGGCGAGTGGAACGTCGGCGGCGTCGCGCTCGACGACGAGAGCGGGCGACTCGTCTACTCGCGCAACGTGGACGGCTACACGGACCTGACCGTCGGCGAACTCGCCGGGGCGACCGAGATCGAGGCGTTTCCGACGCCGGACCTGCCGGGCAACGTCGCCGGCGGCGTCGGCTTCGACGAGGACGCCGAGCGCTTCGCCCTCTCGGCCACCGGCCGCGCCGAGAACACAAACGTCTACGTCGTCGACGTCGAGACCGGCGAGTACGAACGCTGGACCGACGCCTCGACCGCGGGGATCCCGAAATCCGCGTTCTCCGAGCCGGACCTCGTCCGCTACCCCACCTTCGACGACCGGGAGATCCCCGGCTACTTCTCGCTGCCGGACGACTGGGAGCCTGGCCAGACCCCCGTCATCGTCGACATTCACGGCGGGCCCGAGAGCCAGCGCCGTCCATCCTTCGCCGGACTCACGCAGTATTTCCTCTCGCGGGGCTACGCCGTCTTCGAACCGAACGTCCGCGGGTCGACGGGCTACGGCCGCGAGTACACCCACCTCGACGACGTGCGCGACCGGATGGACTCGGTGGCGGACATCGAGGCCGCGGTCGAGTGGCTCACCGGCCACGAGGCGGTCGACCCCGACCGGATCGTCGCGATGGGGGGGTCCTACGGCGGGTTCATGGTCCTCGCGGCGCTGACGGAGTACCCCGACCTGTGGGCCGCGGGCGTCGACGTCGTCGGCATCGCCAACTTCGTGACCTTCCTGGAGAACACGGGCTCGTGGCGTCGCCAGCTCCGCGAGGCGGAGTACGGCTCCCTCGACGAGGACCGCGAGTTCCTCGAATCCGTCTCGCCGATCAATAATGTCGAGGCCATCGAGGCACCGCTGTTCGTCCTCCACGGCGCGAACGACCCGCGCGTCCCCGTCGGCGAAGCCGAACAGATCGCCGAGGAGGCCGCCGAGCAGGGCGTCCCGGTCGAGAAGCTTGTCTTCGACGACGAGGGCCACGGCATCACGAAGCGGGAGAACAAGATCGAGGCGTACACCGCGGTCGTCGACTTCCTCGACGAGCACGTCTGATACGGACTACTGTAGATAGTTTCACAGCGGCCGATTTATTCGGGTTCGTCAGACACTCGAAACCGGGATTTCATTCCAACCGGCGGTAAAAAACTACAGTAATCCGTATGAGATGACGGAGACGGACCTGCCCGCCCGCTCACGCGAGCGCGTGGACGAGTGGCTCGCAGAC
>PXSD01000098.1 GCA_003023165.1 Halobacteriales archaeon QS_9_67_15
GGCGTCCGCTCCGGGAGGACGGGTGAGGCAAGCACCGCAGCCGAGCGAAGCGAAGCGAAGCGAGGAGCGCAGCGAACCCCTCGACCGGAGCGGACGGGGGCTTTCAGGCTGGTTCCAACGGCTTTCTCGAGCGCAGTTATTTCACTAAACACGACCGGAGCGGCGGCGCGTGGCACGCCGGACGGTCAGTCGCGGGCGAGATAGACGTCGGAGACGTCGGCGACGCCGGCCCGGCGGACGACCGCGCGGACGGTGTCTTCAGCGCCGGAGAGGGTGTCGGAGTCGCCGTCGAGCACGACGAGCTTCGCGTCGCGGCCCGGTTCGACGAGGCCGCAGTTCAGGCCGGCGATCTCGGCGCCGTTGACGGTCGCCATCCGGAGGACGTCGCGGGCGCTCACGTCGGCGACTTTCGCCGCGAACTCCATCTCGCGGAACATCGAGGGGCTGTTGAGGAAGGCGTTGTCCGTCCCGAGGGCGACCGTCGTCCGGTCGCGGAGGTCCGCGACCGGCGGGAAGCCGACGTCGGTGACGAGGTTCGAGCGCGGGCAGACGACGACCGGCGTCTCGCTGTCGGCGAGGCGGTCGAGATGGAGGGCTTCGGCGTGGACCATGTGGACGAGGAAGTCAGGGTCCAGATCGAGCGCGGGGTTGATGTCCGAGGCGTCGACCTCGCCGGCGTGGATGCCGAACAGTTTCTCGGCCCGGGCGGTCGCGTTCCGTTCGGCGGTGAAGTCGCCGTCGTTGGCACCGCTCGCCCCGAAGCCGTCGCTCGCTTCCATCGCTTCGACCGTCTCGCGCCCGAGGATGACCGGGTCGATGTCGAACCCGTGTGCGGCCCGCTCGAAGGCCTCGACGCCCTCGATGCCGCCCTCGCGGAACTCGACGCACGACGCCGTCCCGGAGTCGACCATGAACTGGAGCGAGCGGCGCATCGCGTCGACCTTCTCGTCCTGACTCGCCTGGCGGAGCAGGCGGTGTTTGAGGCCGTCCGGTGGGGCGACGAGTTCCTCGAGCGTGAGGCCGCCGCCGGCCTCCTTGGCGATGGAGTCACCGATGTGGGTGTGCGCGTTGACGAACGCGGGGAGGATGATGTCGTCGCTGTGGGTCGACGCTTCTTCGATATCGGTTATCTCCCCGTCCTCGACGACGACGCGACCCTCGACGGGCTCGAAGTCGCGCCCGCGGAGGATGGTGCCGTCGAACGTCGTGGATGTAGCCATTACAGGGAGACTCCCGTGGCGTCAGTTAAAGTCGTCGAGGGTGGCGTGCACGCCGGGGCGGACGTCGCGGACGCGCGTGTCTTCGAGGTCGAGCCCGAGCGTCCTGACGGCGGCGTTGCCGACGCGCTCGGCCGTCTCCGCGGGCGCGTAGACGCCGAGCCGCCACTGGTCGCGCTGGGCCGCCCTGAGCGCGTTGACCAGCGTCGACTGCTCGCTCAGCCGCCTGACTGTCCCGTTGACAAGGACGCGACTACTCGATTCGGTCATCGACGGCCGGGGCGGCACGTCGACGATCACCGCGTCGGGGTCGACGTTGGCCGCGTCGGCGACCGCGCGCTCGTAGTCGCGGATCTGCTCGTGGTCGGCGTCGACCAGCGACTCCGGGACGGCGGCCATCTCGGCCCAGACGCCGCGCTTGTAGAGGTCCCGCCGGTCCAGTCGGTGGGCGAACGCGGCCGTCGCCTCGCACTCTCGCAGTTGTACTCGCAGTCCGTAGTCGTCCATCCGCCGGAGTTCCTCGGCGTCGACGTCGGTGTGGGCGAGCAGGCGCTCGGTCCCGCGCCGGAGCATCGCCTTCGCGATGCGGGAGACGTGGTGGCTGTAGACGGTCGGGTTCATCAGGGCGCGCGACAGCAGGAGGCTCTCGGCGGCTTGGACGTTCCCCTCGTCGAGCACGAGGTCGCCGTCGACGAAGCGGAGCGCCCGGACGAGCCGTTCGGCGTCGATGGTGCCGTAGGAGACGCCGGTGTGGTGGGCGTCCCTGACGAGATAATCCATCCGGTCGACGTCGAGTTCGCCGGAGACGATCTGGCCGAGTTCGCCGTCGCCAGCGACGAGTCCGGCGACCGCGCCGGGGTCGATGTCGTGCTCCTCGAGGACGCGCGCGACCGGTCCCTCCGTGACGAGGTCGTCGACATCGTCGTGGTACTTCCCCGTCCACCTGTGGATGATGTCCTCGATGTTGTGGCTGTAGGGCGCGTGGCCGACGTCGTGGAGCATCGCGGCGGCGCGGACCCGTTCGGCCTGTGGCCCCTCGATCCCGAGGTGGCCGAGCGCCTCGTTGGCGAGGTAGTAGACGCCCAGCGAGTGCTCGAACCGGCTGTGGTTGGCGGAGGGATAGACGTAGGTGACCGTCCCCAGCTGCTTGATCCGTCGGAGACGCTGGACGGGCGGCGTGTCGAGGAGCGCCGCCGCACACCCCTCGACCGCGATGTGGTCGTGGACGCTGTCCTTGATCGTGGTCATCGCGTCGGACTTGCGCGCCTCCCGACATAAGGGTCAGCATCCCCGGCCTGCCGGGGGGACGGTCTCCCGTCGCTCCTCAGGCGAAGACAGCGAGCAGGTCCCGGAGTTCAGTCGCGGTCGCGTCCCCGTTCTCGACCGGATCACGGGGCGTTCTGCCCATCTCGGCGACGGTATCGAGGGCGCGCTCGGGGTCGTACCCGCGGTCGTGTGCGAGCCAGACGGCGAGCACTTGCCCGGCCCGCCCCATCCCGTCGAGCCCATGGACGACGACACGCTCGTCGGCCGCGACGGCGTCGTCGAGGAAGGGCAGGATCTCGCGTTCCAGCAGGGCCGGACTGGCGAGGTGGTCGTCGGGGATCGGCGCGTGGAGGACGCTGTCGGGGCCGAATATCTCGGCGTAGCCCTCAATATCACAGCCCTCGGTCGGTTGCTCGCCGGGCAGCAGACAGATGACGCGCTCGATATCGGTGGCGCGCACCACGGCGATCCAGTCGGCGAGCGCCTCGCGCTGGTCGGCGGCACTGTGCCAGCCGGGGCTGCAGGCACCGAAGACGTGCTCCTCATCGGAGGCGGCGGGGGCGAGTCGGTGTGCCGGCGCACCCGACTCCCGGTTGTCGGCGTTTAGCATCTGGTCTTGCTCACACGAGGGATCCGTTCCTCTTGAGTCTACGTGACCGATTCTCACGTCTGACAACGGAGCGGCCGCCGCTGCGGTCTGTGCGTTCCGGTCCGCCAGCGTCCGGGACGCAAAGTTTTAGCCCGGTCTCACCCCAAGCCCGAGCATGGTGACGTTTCTGTCCGGTGGGACGGGCACGCCGAAGCTCCTGTCCGGGGCCGACGCCGTCTTCGACCCGAACGAGACGACGGTCGTCGGCAACACCGGCGACGACGTGGAGCTCGGCGGCCACCTCGTCTGTCCGGACGTGGACACCGTCCTCTACCTCCGCGGCGACCGCCTCGACCGCGAGACGTGGTGGGGCGTCGCCGACGACTCCGCGACGACCCACGGCGAACTGGTCTCCCTCGCCGAGTCCGTCGGCATCGAGTCGGAACCGCGGTACCTCCCCGATGACCGCCAGACCGCTGGCCGAGCGATCGCGCGCTGGCGGCGCTTCTCGGGCGTCGGCGAGTTCATGCACATCGGCGACGCCGACCGCGCCGTCCACATCACGCGGACGAGCCTCGTAGACGAGGGACACACGCTCACGGAGGCGACGCGGACGCTCGCCGACGCGTTCGACCTCACCGTCGACCTGCTCCCGATGAGCGACGACCCCGTCGCGACCATCGTCCACACGGCCGATGGGCCGATGCACTTCCAGGAGTTCTGGGTCGCTCGCGGCGGCGAGCCCGACATCGAGTCCGTCGAGTTCCGCGGCGGCGCCGACGCGACCGCGACCGACGCCGTGCGCGACGCACTCGCCGACCCGGTCGTGATCGGCCCGTCGAACCCGGTCACGAGCCTCGGGCCGATGCTCGCGCTGGACGGCGTGCGCGACGCGCTGGCCGGGACGCCGGTCGTCGCCGTCTCGCCGTTCGTCGAGGACACCGTCTTCTCCGGCCCCGCGGACGACCTGATGGCGGCCGAGGGGTACGACGCGAGCACTGCGGGGGTCGCCGAGGCGTACCCCTTCGCCGACGCATTCGTCCTCGACGACGCCGACGGGACCGAACTGGACCGGCCGGTCGTCCGCACCGACGCGCGGATGAACGACGCCGACGACGCGACACGGGTGGCACGCGCCGTCTCCGAGGCCCTGGAGGCGGTGCGATGAACGACACTCGCCACGAGCGGTCACCCTTCGAGCCGCGTCTGGCGCTCGCCAGCCTGAGCGGCGAGGCCGACGCCGAGTGGGCGCGCGCGGCGAGCGAGTACGCCGGTGCGGCCTTCCTCGGCGGCGTCGCGCTGGACGGGCCGACCCGCGAGGCCGCCCGTGCGATGGTCGACCGCGACCGCGAGGAGTTCCTCCCGGACGACCCCCTCGCGTTCGTCGACGACCAGCTGGCCGCCCTCGCCGACACGCCCATCAGACCGGCGTTCAACGTCCGGGCGAGCGGTCCGGAGCCGGTCGCGGACGCCGCCGCGGTGTGTGCCGACCACGGCGCGGTCCTCGAAGTCAACGCGCACTGTCGACAGGACGAGATGTGCGCGGCGGGCGCCGGCGAGTCGCTCCTCCGCGACCCCGACCGGCTCGCGGAACACGTCCGGGCCGCCGCCGACGCGGGCGCGACGGTCGGCGTCAAGGTGCGGACCGAACTCCCCGACGTCGACCTGCCCGCCGTCGCCGCCCGACTGGACTCGTCGTCGCCAACAACGGCGTCCGCGACCGCGCGACGGTCCGCGAGTACCTCGCCTACGGCGCCGACGCGGTCAGCGTCGGTCGCCCCAGCGACGACCCGCGCGTGCTCCGCCGCGTGCGCGCAGCCCTGGACGAGTGGTTCGCGGACGGTGAGGCCGACAGCGCACGGACTGGGGACACGGCCGTCGCCGAACCGGGGGGTCACGACGCGTGAGGACCACCGCCCAGAACGCCGAACTCGCGCTCCTGCTGGAGGTGACCGGCACTCCGAAACCGGGGAACGTCGACCGCCACAGGGAGTACGAGGACCTGCGCTTCGAGCACTTCGTCGCCGGCGCGGTCGGCGCACAGCCCGGGCTCCGGATGGCCGCCGACGGCGACCCGCTCGGCGAGTCGTTCCTGCGCGCCGTCGAGGGCATGAGCGAACAGCGGGGCGGCAACACTCAGTTCGGTGCGATCCTGCTCGAACTCCCGCTCGTAGCCGCTGCCGGCCGCGACGAGTACACGCTGACGCGCGACGACGCGACCGCCGTCGTGGAATCGACGACGGTGGCGGACGCGGCGAACTTCTACCGGGCCTTCGAGGCGGTCGACGTGGCCGTCGACGAGCCGCCCGAAGGGATGGAACCGCTCGACGTGCGCCGCGGTGGCAACGCCGTGCCCGTTCTGGAGGAGCGCGGACTGACGCTCGCCGACGTGATGGAGCGGTCGGCGGACCGCGACGGCGTCGCCGCCGAGTGGGTCGACGGCTTTGAGCGCGTGTTCGCAGCCGCCGACTCGGTCCAGGACTGCGACGGTCCGGTGGCCGACCGCGCCGCGCGGACGTTCCTCGAACTGCTCGCCGCGGAAGTCGACACGTTCGTCGTCACCCAGCACGACCGGGCGACCGCCGAGGAGACGACCGAACGGACGCGAGCGGCGCTGGAGGGGGACCTCGACCCGGAGACGCTGGCCGACGAACTCGTGGCGGAGGGGATCAACCCCGGGACGACCGCCGACACCGTCGCAGCCGCGCTGTTCGTCGCGCTGGAACGCGGGATGGAACTATGACCGACGGGGCGGGCGAGCGCGACGGCGGGAACGAGAGCGGTCGCAGCGCAGACGGGTGGCCCGTCGACCTCACCGGCGTCGTCGAGTCGGTCGTCACGACGCTCGGCCCGAACGAGCGCTGGAACGTTGCCGCGCTCGGACTCCACGCCGGCGCTCCGGTCACCGCGAAGACCTACGGGCGAACTCGGACGTGGCGGAACTTCCGCGAGCGGGGCGGCGGGTGCGTCCAGTTCACCCGCGACCCGGTCGACTTCGTCGACGCCGCGCTCGCGGTCCGCGAGGTCGACGAGCCGGTCCTCGGAAGCGCCGACGCGTGGGCGGAGGTGACCGTCGAGCGGGTCGGGAGCGAGCGCGAGGGCGACACGGAGATCGTCACGTGGGAACTCGAACCGGTCGACAGCGGCGTCGAGCGACGCGTCGTCCCGACGACGAACCGCGGGTTCTACGCGGTCGTCGAGGCCACCGTCGCCGCCTCCCGACTCGGCGTCGACGCCTACGACACTCGGACGCTGCTCGACCGGCTAGCCCACTTCGAGGGTATCGTCGAGACCAGCGGCGGCGACCGCGAACGGGCCGCGTTCGAGCGGATCGAGGACCTCGTCGACGCCGAGTGGTAGTCAGCGGTTGGAAAGTTGTTTTGAAGCGGAGGTTCGACCGCTACCGCAGGATTGGTCAGCACCGCGAACAGCGTGAAAGCCCCGACGCGTTCGACTTGCGCGCCTCGCTGCGCGCTTCACTCGCTTCGCTCGTTCCAGTGCTTGCATCGTCGGGCTTCGTCGAACGCGCCGCCCCTTTCATTCCAACCCGCGTAGCTTGGTCGACCAGTCTGTGTGGGTGGGAACGAAAGGGGCCGGGGGCTCCGGGAACCCGGGCGACATAAGCACCGCAGGGAGTGGAACGACCGAGGAGCGTAGCGAGCCCCGGGACCGGAGCGACCGGGGGCTTTCACGCTGTTTGCGGTAGTGGCATTCCCGTCCGCTATCGGAATGGCGGTTCCGCCGGGGGTTAGCCCAAATCCACAGATTCCGGAGGCCGAAAGCATTTGGTCGGACCGTCCCCGCAACCGACCATGGACTACGACGAGGCGGAGACGGTCTGTCAGCGGATCCTCGACGCCGCAAGACGCTGACCGCGCGCTCGTTCGCCAGCGCACTCAACCTCTCGTTCTCCCGGATCCAGTTCACGCCGGACCTGCTCCCCTCTGACATCACTGGGTCGAACGTCGATGTCATTCACGTATCAGACTGAACGGACGGCGCGTGACGAACCGATGGAGACCGGTTCGGCGATTCATTGACTCGTTTCGAGGTCTGCCAGCGACGGATGCTTCGTGGTACTGCACCGTCAGGACCGGCCGGCGGTCCGTTCGAGCGTCGAGCGGTCGACCAGCAGAAGGGCTTTGCTCCCCGGCACGAGACGGGGGATCATGATCGACGGATCGAACTGCCCGAACTGTGGCGGTCGCGTCACCACCGCCGACGGAACGACGTACGTCTGTGAGGACTGCGGCGAAGAGTACGACTCTGCGGACCTGTTCCTCCCCTGA
>PXSD01000099.1 GCA_003023165.1 Halobacteriales archaeon QS_9_67_15
CGGGGCCGACGGTCGCCCTGAAGCAGTCGAAGCGGCTCGTCGAACAGGGGACCACCAGTTCGCTCGACGAGGCCATCGAGAACGAGGCCGCCGCGCAGATCGTCTCGGCGTCGACCGACGACCACGGAGAGGGCGTCAGGGCCTTCGTGGAGCGGCGCGACCCCGAGTTCGACGGCACGTGAACGTCGGACTGGACGAGTGTCAAAGGGGTCTGAGAACGGACCACTGCGTTCAGTCGTCGGCCGGACAGGTGGGCGAGTCGGCGTCGAAGCGGCAGTCGCTACTGCCGGAGTCCGTCTCGGCGGTCCGTCCGCCGTCGGTCTCCAGCGGTCGATCGGCGCCGACGCCGTAGGAGTCGTCGAGCGGGAACAGCTCGTCGGAGGCCAGCAGTCGACCGGGGAGGGTTGTCTCGAACCAGGGGTTGTCGAGCGCCGCGCTGCCGATGACGACGAACCCGACGAAGATGACGAGGAAGCCGACGACCGCGAGCGTGGAGACCGTCTCGCCGAGCAGTGCCCAGCCACCGAGCGTCGCAACGACCGGGATGACGTAGAACACTAGGTTCGCCCTGATCGCGCCTACGTCGTCGATGAGGCCGAAGTAGGCGATGTAGGCGAGCGCGCCGGCGAAGAGGGAGACGTAGACCAGCGCCAGCACCGATTCGGTGTTCCACGCGACAGCGGCGAGCGACTCGCCGGCACCGACACTCATCCCGTGAGTAGCGAGCGCGGCCAGCGGGAGGCCCCACGCCGTCCGGACAGTACTGGAGAGGGCTGCGTCCGAGCGGCGGATCAGGACAGACCCGAGCGCCCCGCAGACGGCGCTGGCGAGCATGATCGTCTCGCCGAGCAGTCCCCCGGAGACGAGTGCCGCGGGGTCGGGGTTGGCGACGAGGGCGACGCCCAGGAAGCCCAGTGCCATGCCGACTGCGCCGCGTGCCGAGAGCTGTTCGTCGGCGAGCAGGACAGCCGCGAAGACCGGCGTCAGGATCGGGTTCAGACTGGCGATGATCGACGCGACGCCGCTGGTGACGTACTGCTGGCCGACGAACAGCAGCGCGTTCGTCAGCCGAACAGCGCGACCGCGGCAACGTCGAACCGGAGCGCCACGAACAGAAGCGGCGGGAAGTGGTCGAGGCCCGCCTTCGCGGCGACGAAGGTCCCGCCGAAGAGGACGGCGGTCACCACGAACGCGAGCAGACTGCGTTTACTGATCACGCCGACACCTCCGAAGCGCCGTGGTCCTATCGGTCACGGACGCGCCGTCCGGATGGGGCCGCAGTGAAGAGATGGTGAAAGTGAGCATATCGTTAAATCGAACGTTCTGTGGCCTTATAAGAGCATTTAGAAAATTTTGAGCGGTGGGAAACACGGTCGGGCTGTGACCGGGTTTCAGGTTCTGAAATTCATTTGCGGCGTAAAAACGGACCCGAGTGTCCATCGACCACGGAAGCCGACGCCCGAAAACGGTTTACTGAGAGGCGCGTCAGAACAGGTATGGACGCGGCGCTCGACGACGTGGAGTTCCTCGCACTCTCGGCCAATCGGGTAGCGGTGTTACAGTCACTCGCCGGCGCGCCGCGGAGTCGGTCGGACCTCGCGGCGGAGACCGGTGCGTCGCAGGCAACGCTCGGTCGCATCCTCGCAGACTTCGAGGAGCGCTCGTGGGTCCGGCGGAGAGACGGCGAGTACGAGGCCACGGCCACGGGAAAACTGGTCGCGAACGCGTTCTCGGACCTCCTCGACGTGCTCGAAACCGAGCGTGACCTCCGGGACATAGTCGACTCCCTCCCGACCGAGGCGATGGGATTCGACCTCGCCCGCCTCGCGGACGCGACGATCACCGTCCCGACCGAGACGCGACCGAACGCGCCGCTACAGCGGCTCATCGGACTCGAACGCGAGGCGGCCGCGATTCGCGCTTTCTCCCACGCGTTCAACGAACAGACGCTCTCACTGACGGCAGAGCGGGTCTCTGAGGGGAATCTCACTTTTAAGGGCGTCTTCTCGCGGGGTGCGATCGACGCACTGGCGAGAGAGTCGACGCTCAGGCGACGACTCGAATCACTGCTCGACGCGCCGGACGCCGCCGTCCGAGTCCGCGATTCGCGCGTCCCGGTCGCGGGCACGCTCGCCGACGACAGGGTCCACCTGCTCGTCCGCGACGACAACGGCGTCCTGCGAGCGTCCATCGACACCGACGACCCCGTCGTCGTCGACTGGGCCGAGGCCGCCTTCGAGGAGTACTGGGAGAGTGCGACCCCGCTCGACCGGAGCGACATCGGTGACGAGTGATTCGGTTCGCTCGACCCCGATCCGTGGCGATTCCCGCGGAAGAGTCGAGCACCGACCGACAGATGAGTTCCACCAGACTTATAATTTAGACGCCTCTAAATCTTCGCTGTGAACGGTCGCGTGAGCCACCGCGCCCGTCGTCGGTGCCGCGCCGGTTCCGCTTTCGAGGAGGTGGACTCGTCGTGAACGGGTTCCTCACGGTGATGGTCGCGGCGATGGTCGCGCAGTTGGTCGTCCTGCCCGGCGAGAAGGTCCAGTTCATCATCGCCGGGCTAGCGACGCGGTTCGACCCGCTGACGGTCGTCAGCGCCGCGGGGCTCGCGTTCGCCGGCTGGACCGCGCTCGAGATCTGGTTCGGTCAGGCGCTCAAGGGCGCGCTCCCGCCGGTGTCTCTCGACGTCATCTCCGGCGGGCTCTTCCTCCTGTTCGGCGTGTTGCTCCTCCGGTCGATCCCGGAGGGCGGCCGCGTCCAGCCCGCGACCGGTGACACGCCGACCGCCGAGACCGACGGCGGGGTCGCCGGGACCGGTGAGGAACTCGACGTGTCGCTGCTGGGCTACGAGGTCCCGGACCGCTTCGGGAGTTTCCTCCCGATATTCGTCCTGATGGCCGCCGGCGAGTTCGGCGACAAGACGCAGCTGGTCACGATCGGGCTCGCGGTCCAGTACGGCGCACACCCCGGCATCTGGGTCGGGGAGATGCTCGCAATCGTCCCCGTGAGCCTCGCCAACGCGTACTTCTTCAGCACGTTCTCGAACACCTTCGACGCGGTGAAGGCCCACCTCGCCGGCGCCGCGCTGTTTTTCTTCTTCGGGCTAGACACCTTCCTCGAACTCGCCACGGGCTTTTCGGTCTGGGAGACGGTCGTCGATGCGCTCGCCGCTGTCGTACAGAGCGCGTGGAGCGCCGCAGCGACGGTCATGCCGGCGGTCGTCGCACTCGTCTGAGCGGTCCGACGCGCCGACCCGCCGACGACTGATCGCCACACACAAGCGAGTCCAGTCGATAGCGACGGTCGATGAGCGAGGGCGACCCAGCCGAGGCCGAGCCGGGTGACCGCGACTTCCTCCCAGCGGACGTCGACGCCGTCCGGCGGGCGCTGGTGGAGTGGTACGAGGCGGACCACCGCGACTTCCCCTGGCGGCGGACCGACGACCCCTACGAGATCCTCGTCTCCGAGGTGATGAGCCAGCAGACGCAGCTGAGCCGCGTCGTCGCCGCGTGGGAGGCGTTCCTCGACCGGTGGCCGACCACGGCGGACCTCGCGGCCGCCGACCGCGCCGACGTGGTCGGGTTCTGGAGCGACCACAGCCTCGGCTACAACAACCGCGCGAAGTACCTCCACGAGGCCGCCGAGCAGGTCGAATCCGAGTACGACGGCGAGTTCCCCCGCGACCCGGACGAGCTTTCCGAACTCATGGGCGTCGGGCCCTACACCGCCAATGCGGTCGCCAGTTTCGCGTTCGACAACGGGAACGCGGTCGTCGACACGAACGTCAAGCGCGTTCTCTACCGCGCCTTCGACGTGCCCGACGACGACGACGCCTTCGAGCGAGTCGCCGCGGAACTGATGCCCGACGGCGAATCACGCGTCTGGAACAACGCGATCATGGAACTCGGCGGCGTGGCCTGCGAGAAGACTCCCGCGTGCGACGGCGCGGGCTGTCCGTGGCGCGAGTGGTGTCACGCCTACGACACCGGGGACTTCACCGCACCGGACGTCCCGACCCAGCCCGACTTCGAGGGGAGCCGCCGGCAGTTCCGCGGACGGGTCGTGAACGTCCTCGGCGAGTACGACGAGCTGGCGCTTGACGACCTCGGTCCGCGGGTCCGTGTCGACTACAGCCCGGACGGCGAGTACGGTCGCGAGTGGCTCCGCGGACTCGTCTCCGACCTCTCCGACGACGGGCTCGTGGAGGCCGAGGAGCGGAGCCAGGAGACAGTCGTCCGACTCCGGACGTAACGCCACTGTCCACGCAGCCGTCGAGACGAGACGGAGAGCTCGAAACGGCGGCTGAACGCGCGCCGTGCTACGCTGGTCGCGTCACAGCGTGACGGACGACCCCTGCTTCGCCGAACGGTAGGTCGCGTCCAGCACGCGCTGGACGAGGAGTCCGTCTTCGACCGTGTTGGTCCCCGGAGCCGTCCCGTCTGTGACGACCCGGAGGGACAGCTCGTCCTCCGCGCGGTGGCCCGACACTTCGTCATTGGCCTCGTATTCGGTGTCGGCGTAATGGTCGCGGCTCCCGGCCTCCGTCTCGTTGACCGAGAGCGTGTCCCCGCCGAGCGCGAGCGACGCGCCCGCGTCCGTCCCGCGGACGGTGACACCGGTGTTCGTCTCGCGGTTCGTCACCCACGACACGTCCGGGGAGATGGTGGCACCGTTCTCACAGCGGACGAGCGCCGTCGCGGAGTCCTTCGCGTCGAAGGTGTTCTCGGTCTGGTCCCGGTGGAAACACCAGCCGTCCGGGTCGGCGTAGTCGTCGCGGTCGCCGAAGGCGGTGCGAGTGACGCCGCTCACGTCCGTCATCTTCGGGAAGTCGAACAGGTAGAGCGCGAAGTCCAGCGCATGGACGCCGATGTCCGCGAGCGCCCCACCGCCTGCGATCTCTGCTCCCGCTTCCTCGAAGTTGGCCGCGTTCCGCGTCCCCATCCCGCCGAGGCCACGATACCGACGCGGGTCGAATCGACGTTGCTCATTCTCCCCGACTGCGATTACGACGCAAGTATCTGATAAATTCAGTAGGGTATTCTGCGGAAGTTGACAAGTATTCCGACAGGAAATTCAGGAGAATCGGAACTGTCTGTGCAGGGTCACTGTCGGATCGTCGGTCATATACGACCGCTCCTGCAACTTCGAGTATGCCTTCGGACACGCACGTCGCGGCGGTCTGCGGGAGTCTCCGTGAGGGCAGCTACTCGAGGACCGCGCTCCGACGGGCCCTCGACGAAGCGGAGAACGCGGGCGCGTCGGTCGACCTGGTCGACCTCCGGGAGTTCGACCTGCCGGTGTTCGACCCGGACGTCGACGACCAGGGAGACGCTACGGAATTGACCGAGCGCATCCGCCGGGCGGACTCCGTGTTGCTGGGGACGCCGGTGTATCACGGGTCGTACTCGTCGGCGCTGAAGAACGCCCTCGACTACTGCGGGTTCGACGAGTTCGAGAACACGACGGTCGGACTGCTCTGCGTGGCCGGCGGGTCGTTCCCGGTCACCTCGCTCGACCATCTCCGGTCGGTCTGTCGGGCGCTCAACGCCTGGGTCATCCCACACCAGGTCGCGCTCCCGAGGGCCCGCGATAAGTTCGACGGGACCGAACTGATAGACGAAGGCGACGCGGACAGAGTCAGGACGCTGGGACGCCGTGCCGTTGAGTACGCCAACATCGAACCCGATCCGCCGTGCATCGAGAG
>PXSD01000100.1:0-10138 GCA_003023165.1 Halobacteriales archaeon QS_9_67_15
CGCGCTCTTCCATGAGTTCCGCGTCGATGTCTTCCTGCGTGAAGTCGAAGAACTCGTCCTCGGGGAGTTCGACGTCAAGCACCGGCAGGTCGACGGGGTTGCCCTCGCGGTCGAACGCCTGCCAGTCGGTCTCGCCGTAGGGCGCACCGATGATGATGTGGACCTTGCCCTTCCCGAAGGTCTGGAGGTCCTCGTCGCTGGGTCGGAGAACGCCGTTGGGGTGGGAGTGGACCGACCCGGCGGCCCGGGAGTCGTTGGGGATCATGCTGGTCTTGACCGTCGCGCTGACGGGGTTCGATTCGGTACCGGGGATGACGAGCACGTCCGTCAGGACGGTACCCTCGTGACCGAGGTCGAACTTGCGAGCGTCCTCGCCGCGCAGAAAGCCCATGTACTCGTCTGGGTGGGCGTCCTCCGAGGCTTCGAGCGCGAACTCCAGCGCAGCCTCGGCGATACCGACCACCTCGCCCGAGCGGAACAGTCCCATGCCCACGACTCGGGTAGCGCGCGTAACAAGGCTTTCCAAACCATCTTTTTCCCGGAGGGGTGTCCTCGCGCTCTGCGAGCGCTGCGGGCATCCCTCCGGCAAAGACATGGGTGAAAAAGGCCGAACTCGCGCCTGCGGCGCGAGTTCGGTGTCTCGCGGAGTGTAACGACGCGAGGCTCGGTAGCGCTGTGCGCTACCGGTGTCCGCGGGAGTGAGAACCGCGAACGACCGCGGGCTCGTCAGAGCGGAGCTCTGACGGTGAACCGCGCTCGCTTCGCTCACGGCGATGCCGTTCGCTTCGAGGCGCTCGTTCCACTCGCGCCTCGCTCCGCTCGCGCGGATGCTCAGTGCAGAGCAGACGCGTAGTAGAGACACGAGCAGGCAACGGAATCTTGACGGGTTCGATTCGCTGCAAGCTGCTGTTGATGCCGTCCCCGAGGGCGGTGAGTTGTTAGTGCCCGTTGGAGACAATCGTGTGTCTAATATCGGGACCGCGACATTCAGCAAAAATATCACGATCCGCGGGCAAGGATCTGGCCGGAGCAATGCCAGCGACAGTGCGGGTGCAGTGATCCGCCAGGACACGACGGATGGTCCCGTCATCGATAATACTGCGACAGTAGACGGTGACACGTGTGATACGAAAATATTCAACCTCGGACTACTGGCCAGTACCGACAATTCTGGCGACTCTGCAGGCGCTCTCGTGCGGTTTGATGGGGTTTGGAGGCCCATTATTAGAGACTGCTATTTTTCGATGCGCAGCCGGGTCGCAAAAGCCATCATCTGTCAAGGGGGGACTTTCGGCTTCAGCCTCTCGTCATCTTACGTTCGGCAAGGTGGCGCAACAAAAGTCGTCGATATTGATGCAACGGGCGGGGACTTCGACATCAAAAACTCGTGGATCAGTGGGGATGGATCAAATTATGACCCCATCGTTTACATCAACGTAGACTCGGACGTGACCCTCAGCGACGGTCAAATAGCTGGCGGGGGAGCGAGCACTGGATTGGCCTTATATGGAGTCAGCGGCGCGGACATCTCTTGCAGATTTGAGAAGTTAGACACCGGGGTGAGACTTGGCGTGGCTGGCGACTCGAACAGCACCGTCCGGGATGCGAGGATCAACCCAGGGATGCACGCGGTCGGGATCAACGATTACTGCATTGACCACGCAAATACGCTTGGGACAGTGGTCAACAGCCCGCAAGAGATACGGAACGGGTCCGACACTGAAGTCGCTATTCGGTGGCAGTCGGATTCGACTGTCGACACCTTTCAGCTGACCCACTCTTTCCGCAAGCTGGACTTCGACGTGTCGGGGGGACCGTTCAACCTGTCGGGCGAGTATACCGGGATGTTCACCAATACGTTCCGGTCTGACATCCTGACGCCGAACGAGGGTAGGACTCTCTACAACTCCGACGACGGCAATCTAAACATCTACGACGGCAGTGGCTGGATACTACCCGACGGGACCAGCACATAACTCTCAGTGGGCGTGCGAATTGACTGTTGCGAGTCCTACCAGTTTCAGAGGATGTTCAGAGCGCCATGCAAAACGCAGGGTGCGGTCATAATCATACTACATTTTGTCGGAGTGACATACTTAGCACAAGACCGTGATAACCTATTCATGCCCTCCAGAGGCCGTGTTCTTACCGAGACAAGCGCACTTGTCGCCGGAGTCTTGGCTGGGTGTGCAGCCTCCAAGACTGTCACTGGGGTCGTGTATAAAGGCCGTCCACATCGGTGTGCCCGCGGCTTCCGAAACCCCTCATCGGCTGTCACTTACAACGCTCACGTATGACGGAGACAGGAAGACTGTGAGAGATTTGCTCAACTGGCTTAGACCATTCAGACCGGGCAGGCCGACGAATCCAAAGGCCAGACGACGGTTCAGGTCGCTTCCTCAAGTGACTCTCGGGCCGTCTCGAGATCCGCTATCACGGAGTCCAGTGCCTCAAGTGCGGTCTCGGGGCCATGAAACGACCGAAGCGACTGGACGCGGTTGTGGACCGCCTTGCGACAGGCGTCGATCTCCTCGTGCCAATCATGGCCGTTCTGTTTCATGAGGAGGTGGAGTAACACCCACTCCCCAACCGGAACTGGGTTCTTGTCCGTGGGCTCGCCGACCGGCGGGAGGTTCTCGTTGAACTCCTCCAGCATCGCCAGCGTCGTCTCCGTAGCAAGCGGCCTGAGCCGGTACATCAGCTCGCCGCCGCGCTCGCCGAAGTTCTCGATCATTTTTGCGCGAGCGTTCTCGTACGCCGGCCGGAAACCTTTCGTCTCCCAGTCGTCGAGCAGACCCTCGGACTGGAGCCGCTCCCAGCGTTCACGCTCGGCCGCGACTGCAGGATCCGGGTCTGGAGCACCGTTGACGACGAGGATGACTCCACCGCCGTCGACAACCTCACCGCCTTCCAACTCGATCGGATCGTGTTCGGCGGTGCTGCCGAACCGCCAGAACCACGCTGAGTCGACTGTCTCAAGTGTCGTCAGACGGTCCCACGCGTCGATCATGTACTGCCGCAAGAACTCTCGTTCGCGGTCGATAGACATCCGGAACGTCACCTGTGTACTCCGCATACGATTCAATAGGAAAAACGCGATCAAAAATGCTCGCAGAACGGGTTTTCAGTAGTCCGGCCGATATGTTACGCCGTCGCGTCACCCACGGACGCGTTCTCAGACTCCGAACGGGGACGCGAGATGGACATGGATGAGTCGGTCGCAATCCTCGTTCCCGCAGATCGGACACGTCTGCTCGTCGCGTTGGGACTTCGCGGTGTCGGTGACGACCCCATCTGTCGCGGCGACAACGACGCGCTCGCCGCGGTAGTTCAGTTCGTACCCGTCCTTTGTTCAGGTGGTAATTGAATCGTCCGGAATCATCGACCCCGGTGCGGGTTCTGAGGTCCGTGAACAACAAAGGCTCCCCTGCACTCGCCAGCGCGCGTAGGATGTCCGTTCGGACCTCGTGTCCGAGGGCGTCGAGTGCCTCCTCAAAGCCACTATCAGTCATACAGGCTGTTCCCGTACGTAGTAATATATTTTTTCTTCGGTAAGAGACCTATAGATTAACATAGGTGATGGCAGTCACGAGACGAATCGTAGCTGATAATTACGGTAGATGTCGTAGCGGACCATCTGCCGGCCGTCATTAATCACGCCAGCATCTTTCTCAATGTTACTGTCGATAAATGGCCACTTGTGGAGTTGCCGCAACACCTCCCGATAGCCGGCCGAATACGGGTGGAGTTCACTGTATCCATTGGACTCCGCTGTCTCGATCACGTCATAAGCTTCGGTCGAAAGGTCCTCGCGCGCGAACCGTGCGTCAACGAACTGCGCACGGAGGATCGCTTCCATCTGCTAGGGGTCGTCTGCAACAGCCTCTACCGTCGCTCGGTAGACGGGTTCGTAGAAGGTTTCGCGGGAGATGTCCACTGCGTACGTTGTGTTCCGGTACGTGATGCGAGAGGGACCATCCTCAGCTAATACTTCGCTCACTTCGACAGTATCATCACTGCGATACACATATCCGCCATGCTGGACCAGTCCCACCGGCATGCCACCCTTGTTACCGCGCGCTCGTGCTGCCATGTAGGCGACGCGAACTGATCAGGGGATTCATTTCCGGTGGACATAGAGTCAATCATCCTTGACCGGATCTGTGAGGGCCTGTGTTAGTGTCCGCGCGCCGCAGGCGCGCGGTTCACGGGACCGAACGCAGTGAGGTCACACTTTTTCACCCATGTTTTTGCTGGTGGGGTTCCCGCAGCGAGCGAAGCGAGCGAGGAAACCCCACCGGGAAAAAGATGGTGGTGAAAGATTTTCCGAAGCTTAAACTGCTGTCGGAGCGGATTCGTCTCCATATGACTCCTGTATACGACGCCGGGGATTCCGGCGTCGCGGTCCCCGACGGTGGGACCACCGTCTACGACCTCGACGCGAACTGTGACTTCGAGTACGTCTCGGCGGGCGAGTTGTACCTCGCGGAAGTCAACGGCGTCGTCGAGTACGGCGTCTTCGTCGACCTCTCGACGGAGGTCTCGGGGCTCGTCCACGCCTCGAACCTCGCCGGTACCTACGAGGTCGGTGACGAACTCGTCATCGAACTCGACGAGATCCGCGAGAACGGCGACATCGCGTTCAATGAGGTCACCATCGACGAGTACACCGTCGAGTCGATCTCCCGCGATAGCCACGCTGTCGCCGATCTCGGCGATGTCGTCGGCGAGTCGATCACGCTGGAAGGCGTCGTCGTCCAGATCAAACAGACCGGCGGCCCGACGGTCTTCCAGGTGCGCGACGCGACCGGCATTGCGCCCTGCACGGCCTTCGAGGACGCGGGCGTTCGCGCCTACGAGGACGTCGACCTCGACGACATCGTGCGCATCGACGGATACGTCGAGACGCGAAACAGCGCTGTTCAGGTCGAAATCGACGACCTGACGATCCTCCGCGGCGAGGAGGCCGCGGCGCTGCGCGAAGAACAGGCCGACGACCTCGAAGCACTGGCCGCACCTCACGACCCCGACCCACTCGTCGAGTGGCCCGCCCTGGAGAAGCTCCACGACGACCTGCAGTCGGTGGCGGAACGCCTCCGGCGGGAGATCCTCGAGGGCCGACCCATTCGGATGCGCCACCACGCCGACGGCGACGGTATCTGTGCGAGCGTCCCGCTCCAGGTCGCACTCGAGCGGTTCATCGAGGACACCTACGAGGACCCCGACGCCGCACAGCACCTCCTCAAGCGCCTGCCGAGCAAGGCGCCCTACTACGAGATGGAGGATGTCACTCGCGACCTGAACTTCGCGCTCGAGGACCGCAAGCGCCACGGACAGCGCCTCCCGCTCCTCCTGATGCTCGACAACGGGTCGACCGAGGAGGACACTCCCGCCTACCGGAACCTCGCCCACTACGACGTACCCATCGTCGTCGTCGACCACCACCACCCCGACCCCGACGCGGTCGGCGGACTGCTCGACGAGCACGTCAACCCCTACCTCCACGGCGAGGACTATCGCATCACGACGGGCATGATGTGCGTCGAACTCGCGCGGATGATCGACCCCGACATCACCGAGGAACTGCGCCACGTCCCGGCCGTCGCCGGGCTCTCCGACCGCTCGGAGGCCGACGCGATGGACGACTACCTCGAACTCGCGCGCGAGGAGGGCTACGACGAGTCCGAACTCCGCGACGTGGGCGAAGCCCTCGACTACGCGACCTTCTGGCTCCGCTACGACGACGGCGGCCAGCTCATCACCGACGCGCTCAACGTCGACTGCGACGACGAGGCCCGCCACCGCGAGCTCGTGAACTTCCTCGCCACGCGCGCTGAGCGCGACGTCGAACGCCAGCTCGACGCCGCGATGCCCCACGTCGAACACGAACGGCTTGACAACGACGCCCACCTCTACCGCATCGACGTCGAGAACCACGCCCACCGCTTCACCTACCCCGCGCCCGGGAAGACGACCGGGAAGATCCACGACTCGAAGGTGGCCGAGACCGGTGACCCCGTCATCACCATCGGCTACGGGCCGGACTTCGCCGTCCTCCGCTCGGACGGCGTCCGACTGGATATCCCGAACATGGTCGAGGAGCTGAAAACGGAGGTCGACGGTGGCGGCGTCAGCGGCGGCGGGCACCTCGTCGTCGGCTCCGTCAAGTTCGTCCGGGGCATGCGCGAGACGGTCATCGACGCCCTCGTCGAGAAGATGGCCGACGCCGAGATCGACGAGGATCTCGGGAGCTCCGCCGCGTTCGCCGAGAACTGACGTCCTGGTCGACCGTTCTCTTCATCCGCGGACGCCCACGTCGGGCCCGAACTCGATCCGCCGAGCGACCAGCGCGGCCAGCACGAGACAACCACCGACCGCCGCGAGGACCCCGACCGGGAGCGACCGCTCCTCGCTCCCGCCGTTCCAGTCGGCCTCGAAGGCGTCCCGGTAGTACCGACCCACGGCCTCGCCCTCCAGCGAGAGCACGACCTCGCGATTCTGCGATATCGACTCGCCGTTCCAGTTGAGACTCCCCAGCAGGACCCGGTCGCCGTCGACGACGACCCCCTTCGCGTGGATCTTCTCGAACGCGCCGCCGGGCTCGGCCAGTCGCGCCGACAGCGGCAGGTCCTCGCGCTCCGCGACCGCTCGCAGGTGTTCGACCAGCCGACGGTTCTCCGTTTCGACGTACCACGCGCTGCTCAGCAGGATCCGCACGTCGACGCCGCGGCGTGCCGCGCGAACCGTCGCGCGCAGGAATCGCTGGTCGGGACCGTCGATTCGCATCTGGACCACGTCGATGGAGTCGTCCGCGTCGTCGAGTGCGGCAGTGACCTCGTCGCCGGCGTTGTCCGGAGTGACGAGGAGTCGGGTCCGTTCCACCGGGACAGTCTCCGCAGTCCGGGAGTTCGGATACGAGCCGTTCGCGACGGGCGACCGATCGAACGAACGCCCCCGTCGGACCTGCGACCACGGCCGCGCGCCGCGCCAGTCTGCGTCGGCGTGGAAGGTCTCAGCCAGCCCGTCGACGATCCGCGGCTGGGAGACGACGACGCCCCAGCCCCGGCTCCCGTGGCCACCGGTCCCCGCTGGCTTCCAGTTCTCGGTCAGGACGACGGCCCGGTCGTCCGCGACGGCGTACTTGGCGTGGTGATAGGCGTATCGACCGTGTGGGCCGCCGAGGAGTTCGACCGTGACACCGGCGTCGACGAGCGAATCGAGGACGCGCGCCTGTCGGCGACTGACGCCGTCGACCGGCTGGCCGTCGAGAAGGACGTGTACGTCGACGCCCCGCTCGGCGGCACGCTCGAGCGCATCGGCGACTCGCTCCGAGGTGAACGTGTAGCCCGCGAGCAGGATGCGCTCCTCGGCGTCCCGGATCGGTTCGAGCGGGACGCCGGGCGCGTCGGGGAGTGTGAACGCGCGTGCCTCACCGCCGGAGGCGGTGACGACGGGGCGGTCCGTCTCGCCGAGCGGTCGCCACGTGACCGCACCGCGGTCGTCGAACCGCCCGATCTCTCCTTCCGGCGCGTCGCGGTAGCGCGCGGCCGCTACCGTTTCGTTCCCGCGAGCGAACCGAAGCCGGTCACCGCCGTTCGCGAGTGCGATCGACCCGTTCGCGGCGGCGACGGGCACCTCGGTGCGGTTCCGGACCAACGACGGTGCGGTCGTGACCGCGACGCGACCGCCGACCGTCCGGTTCGGGAGCGAGAGCGACCCGTCGTCGTCCGCGAGCTCGTACCGACCGAGGTCGGTGCCGTTCGGAACCGCGAGGACGACGAACTCCCCGCGGTCTCCGTCCGCGACCGGATTCGGATAGACGGCCGCGATCCGTGGATCGGCTGGCCGGACCGGGTCGACGGTGGTGGCTGTCGCGTCGCGAGGTCCGGACAGCGTTCCGGCGGCCGGTCCCGCGCAGATATGAATCGGGTCGGCTAAACCGCTTTCTCGGCTTCGGACTGGACGAGGAACGCGCGGTCGTCGGTGTAGTCTTCGAGGACGTCGAGCGCGCGCTGGGTCCCGACCTGGTTGAGCGCCCAGGCGGCGCTGGCGCGGACCTCGTTTGCCTCGTCGTTCTCGAGCACGTCGGCGAGTGGCTCGATGGCCCGAGTGTCGCCGAGGAGGCCGAGCGAGCGCGCGGCCGCGCTGCGGACCTCGTAGTTGTCGGCGTCGAGCCGGTTCGCGACGGGCTGGGTCGACTCCTCGCTGCCGATCTCGCCGAGCGAGCGGAGCGTCGCCTTCTGGACGGCCGGGTCGCCGTCGCCGTCGATGAAGTCGTGGAGCGTCTCGCAGGCGCGCTCGTCGCCGATCTTCCCGAGGATCTCGATCGGGCGGACGTCCCGCTTCTGGGCGCGCTGGTGGACGGCGTCGAACGCCTCCTCCGGCCCCATCCGCCAGAGCGAGCCGAGGATGTTCTCCTCCATGAAGTCGGAGTCGAACGTCTCCAGGGCCGTCACGACCGGTTCGGGGTCGCCCATGGCCTCATAGACCTTCACCGCGTTCCATTCGGCGGGGAAGTGCTTGCGGTTCTCGGAATCCAGCACGTCGTAGAAGCCCTCGGCGTCCAGTTGCTCCCGGACGGTGAGGTCGTCCCACTCCTCGGCCGCCTCGAGGTCATCCCCCAGCGCCTCGGCGTCTTCGAGGAGCGCGGCGATGGTCTCGGCGTCCTCGTCGGGGTCGAGCGTGCTCCCCTCGACGACCTGTGCGGCCTGGTCGAGCGCGTCCGCCAGGTCGTCTGTGTCCTCGCTCTCGGGGGAGATCTCGGTATCGAACTCCTCGGTGAACCTGTCGAGGTACGACTGGACGGCGACGACCACGTCGGGCCGACCGTCCTCGGTCCAGCGCGTGTCCGCGACGGTCGACTCGGCTTCTTCGAGCGCGCTCACGACGTCCTCGGCGTAGGGGCCGCGCTGGTCCTCGAGCTGGTCGCGCAGGTCGGCGATCCGGTCTTCGAGTTCGGTCGCCGGGTCCTCGGCGTCCTCGTCGTCCTCGTCGGGTTCCGGCAGGTCTGCGGTCTCGAGGTCGCTCTCGATCTCGTTGAGGTCCGTCTCGACGGCGTTGAGGTCGGCCTCCGTTTCGGCCGCTTCGAGGTCGCTCTCGGCGTCGTCGAGTCGCTGGTCGAGCGTGTCGGCCGACGGTTCCGTCGACTCCTCGGCCGGTTCGGACTCGCCCGCTGCCCCTTCCGGTTCGGCCTCGATATCTTCGTCTGGCGCTTCGTCGTCCCCATTGCTCATGCCCGGAAATGCGACGCTTTGGGGCAAAGGCGTTTCCATTCGGCGTGCCCCGCCCGCCGCCTCACACAGGACCGTGAGGGAGCGCCCGGTCAGCGACCCTCGAACTCGCCGGCCAGTTCGGAGAGTCGCTCGACGCGTTTCTCGGGGTCGGGGTGGGTCTGCATGACTTCGACGAGGCGCGACTTGGCGTCGGCCGGAACGATGAACAGCGCGTTCAGCTCCGCGTGGTCGCGCAGGTCTTCCTCGGGCGTCGCGGCCATCTCCGTCGAGATCGTCTCGATAGCGGCGGCCATCGCACCGGGGTTGCCGGTGATGACTGCCGCGCCGCGGTCGGCGGCGAACTCGCGGTGGCGACTGATCGCCCGCGAGACGAGGTAGCCACCGACCCACGCGACCACCGAGACGGCGACGAACGCGAGCACACGAGCGCGTCGCGGTGTTTGACGTGGGCGATCTCGTGTGCCAGGACGGCGTCGAGTTCCGCACTCTGGAGCGTGTCGAGCAACCCCTCGGTGACGGCGACGACGGCGTCGTCCCGTCCCTTCGCGGTGGCGAAGGCGTTGGGCTGAGTCTGCGGTGCGACCGCCACGTCGGGTTCGGGGACCCCCGCCTGCGCGGCGAGCCGGCCGACGCGTGCGTGGAGGTCGGGATACTCGGACTCGTCGACGCGTTCGGCACTGAGCGCTCTGAGCGCGGCAGTCGGCGCGTAGCTGTACTGGAAGCCGACGAAGACCACCGCGACACCGACGACGATGACGAGTCCGTGACCGCCGAAAGCGTCGACCGCCCACCACGCGGCGACTCCGACGAACCCTGCGTAGAGGACCGCCATGCCCGCCATCGCGAGGACCATACGAACCCGGAGGGACCAGTCGGGTTTCGGGCGCATATTAGGGTCTATCGTC
>PXSD01000100.1:10172-13237 GCA_003023165.1 Halobacteriales archaeon QS_9_67_15
TGACCGGAGTCCCGAGCGTCGAGTATGGACAGACGGGCGTTCCTCCGGAGTGCGGGCACCGTCGCCGTCGGGGTCGGATTAGCGGGCTGTGGCGAGAGTAGCGGCGACACCGGCGACTACGACGTCGGCATGACGGCCCGGAAGTTCGAGCCGACGACGGTCGAGGTCGCGCCCGGGACGACCGTCGTCTGGAA
Organism: Halobacteriales archaeon QS_9_67_15; assembly: GCA_003023165.1. GTDB lineage: Archaea > Halobacteriota > Halobacteria > Halobacteriales > Haloarculaceae > Halosimplex. Next base: position 10,367 of record PXSD01000100.1, read on the forward strand.
GAACACGAGCAGCCACGCCCACACCGTCACCGCCTACGAGGACAGTATCCCCGACGAAGCCGACTACTGGGCGAGCGGCGAGTTCGACTCCCAGTCGGCCGCCGAGAACGGCTGGCTCGACGGCAACGAGGGCGCGGTCTACCAGGAGGAGACGTTCGAGCGGACCTTCGAGACACTCGGGACGCACAATTACTTCTGCGTGCCCCACGAGGCCGGCGGAATGGTCGGTGCCGTCGTCGTGACCGGAGACGCCTCGACCGACGCGTAGCGCAGCCGCTCGCCGTCTCCGTTTCGCGGTCGCGTACGGAAGAAATCGGGAAGTCGTGTGTCCTCAGTCCTGCGTCTCGTCCTGCTACGCGGTTCGCCCGTCGGACTCACCGCTCCGCTACGAGGCGCACTCCGTCGCCATGCTCAGTCTTGCGCCTCGTCCACTGCGACTTCGTCCTCGTCGACGTCGACGCTGGCCTCTTCTTCGGCGGCGACTTCCTCGGGGCGAGCCTCGAGGGTCAACTTCTGGATCTCGACGCGGCGCAGCGGGTAAATAGTCTTCGCCTCGTTGTAGATTGCCGAGGAGAGGCGGCCCTCGACGACGCTGTCGACGAGTTCCGCGTAGGTGCGCTCCTCGGCGGCCTCCTCGACGATGTCGATCATCTCGCGGCGGACGGCCTTCTCCTGGCTCTCGTCGGCGCTCTTGGTGGTGAGCGCGACGGGCTGGATCTGGACGCGGTAGTCGTCCGTGGTGAGGACGGTGACGTACGCTTGGATCTTCGAGGAGCCGCGGCGGACGAGCGAGCGCAGGTAGTCCCGCGTCAACTCGTGTTTGACGAACTCGGTGTACGCCGAGTCCGACGCGACCTCGTTGACCTTGAAGGTCAGCTTGGTGTTGTTCTCGCTGGCGTCGTTGTGCAGGTCGCCCAGCGTGGTCTCGATGGTGCGTCCGAGCACCTTGTCCGGTTCGTCCGCGGGGGTCTCACCGAGTTCCTCCCGGTCGAACTGCTCGGGAGCCATCAGTGTGTACCACCGCTTCTCTTGTTTCTGCCGTGAAACTGATCGTTCGCTCATGTGTCGGTGTCTGTATCTGGTGTGTCGTCTGTCTGCGCTGTACTCGAGTCCCCGCCGAGTCGAACCGCGACCCGGCAGTTGACGACGTAGTCGTCGACCGTCGACTGGAGTCCGCCCGTCGTCTCGCGCGAGACCGTGGTGACCACGGTGTCACCCTCCGTCCGCGTATCCATCTCGTCGGTGTTGTCGGGAGCGAGCGCGGCCGCGACTCTCGGCGCGACGTCCTCGTCGCCGTGGATTGTCGTGATCGTCGCTCGTCTCATACTGCCTCCCTGAACGCCGTGATGAACGCTGCCGTGTCCACGTCGAAGCGGACGCGTCCCGTCGAGCCGGTCGCGGCGGCGGTGCCGTCGACGCCTCCGGCGGCGGTCGAGAGGACCGACTCGAGGTCGCGCTCGTCCGCCACGACCGCCGCCGCACCGTCCGTGACGGCGAGCGTCACGGGTTCGGGCGAGCGGTAGTCGTGGACGAGTCGCGCCATCGTCTCCACGGGTGCGTCCTCCGTCTCTGCACGCGCGACGAACAGCCCGTCGTAGCGGCCCGTCGTCGCGTCGGCGAGCGCGACGCCGGTTCCCGGTGCTTCGCGGGCCACGGCGTCGAGTACGTCGGCGTGGCCGCCGACGGTCGCGAACGGTCCGGCCTCGTACGGTCGGAGTACCCGTTCGACGGCGTGACCGCCTCGCGACGGGACCGCGTCGTGACCGACCGTCCGGAGCGCGACCAGCGACGCCGCGCGCCGACGGTCCTGTTCGTCGAGTGCGGACCCGTCGACACCGCTCTCGGTCGAGTCGGTCTCGAGCGATGCCAGCGCCGCGGCGGTCGCCTCGGCGTCGCCGGAGAACGGCGCGTGGACGAGCGTCGAGTGGGCGAGCCCGTCGACGAGGTCGGTCGTCGGGACGGCCACGCCGGACCGTCGTTCGATACCGGTCGCCTCGGCGGCTTCGGCCACCGTCCCACCGACTTCGCGCCCGTCGGCGACGACGCCGGCGAGCGCGAGCGACACGTCGGGGTCCGCTCCGAGTTCTCGCGCGATTGCGAAGGCCGTCTCGCTGACCGGCTCTGCGCCACCGGGGAGCGAGCAGTCGGCGGTCGGGTCCGGTCGGCCGACGGCCACAGTCAGGTCGGCGTCGGTCGAGCGGTCGGCGTCAGTCGGGAACGGCGCGAGGCTGATCTGGAAGGGGCTGTCGCGAGCGGCGAGTGCCCGCGCGAGGACGCCGCTGGCGGCCAGCGCGTCGCCGGTCGCGGCGCCGACGAGACGGACGAAGCCGGCCTCGCGGAGCCGTCCGGCGACCTCGCCGGCGGCGGGCGCGTCCTCGGTACGGGCTGTGGCGGACATGCGGGTTATTCCAGCAGTTCGGCCGCGGCGTCTGCAGTGTAGGTGAAGTCCTCGTCGATCTCGTCGCCGCGGTAGTAGTCCGCGAGGCGGCGGATCTTGGACTCGGTGTTCTGCAGCGCGCGCTTGTTCTGGTGGTCGCCGGGGTTCTCGTCCATGTGTTCGCGCAGGCGGACGGCCCGCTCGAGGAGGTTCCGCAGGTCCTCGGGCAGGTCCGGCTCGGCGTCGTTCTCTTCGAGGATCTCGGTGAGCTTCTTGCCGGTGGCCAGCGAGACGTCCGGGACGGGCGTGCCGTTGACGCCTTCGTCGCGGAGTTTCATGCCGATCTGGCTCGGGCTGTGGCCCTGCTCGGAGAGCTCGACCACGCGCGCCTCGATGTCGTCTTCGTCTACGTCGCTCCACTCCGGGGGTTCGTCTGCCGCCGGCCTGTCCGAACCGGACGAGCCGCGACGGCGTGTGTGCATTCGTGCCATTGT
>PXSD01000101.1 GCA_003023165.1 Halobacteriales archaeon QS_9_67_15
GAGGACAGTGTCGGGGTCGCGGGCGTAAAAGAACGCCTCCATCGACCAGCAGTGGTCGATACTGCCGTCCGCGAACGGGAGGTGTTCGAAGTCGCCGTTGAGGAACCCGGATCGGTTGTCGTCCGTGTAGGACCGCGCGTTGCGAGCCATCTGCGGCGAGGCGTCGATGCCGTAACTACGTGTGGCGTCCTTGGTCTCCCGGAGGGCGCGCCCGGCGTAGCCGCTCCCGCTGCCGAGGTCGAGGACGACGTCGCCCCCGTCTCGCGGGCCGGACGACCTGCTCGACCGTTCCGAGGCGCTCCACGCCTCGCCTTCGACCGGCATCCGCGCCAGCGCGTGCTTCGCGGTGTGCCAGTGGCGCTCCTCCATACCCTCGTCGCGGCCGTCCTGGGCCCACTCGTCGAACTCCTCGCTGACGCTCATGGTCGAGGGCTGGAGCGGCGCGATGAAAACCGTTCTGTGTCGGAGTGTCCGACGAGTGACGGTCCCCCGGGCCTCACTCTGTTCGGTGCGGATGGACGATACGGTCGGGAACTGAGCGTCGCTGGTGCCGATAGCGTACGCCGAGCGAAGCGAGGCGTTTCACCGAACCGAGCAAAGCGAGGTTCGGCCTTTTTCACCCATGTTTTTGCCGGTCGGGTTCCCGCAGCGCGCCGGAGGCGCGCGAGGAAACCCGGTCGGGAAAAAGATGGTCCCGCAGGCTTAAGGCGATTCCAATCGCTCAAGTGGATATGGATTACCGCCTCGCTATCGACGACACGCCGGAGACGGTACCGGAAGGGACCGGGATTCTCCTCGTGCATCCGAGCACGGGCGAGACAGACCGTATCGATACAGACTTCCTGAGTACCGACACCGACCACATGCTGGTCATCTCGACGCGGACGACGGCCCGCGAAGTTCGTCAGAAACTCGAACACTACGAGGTCGACGAGGACCGCGCGACTATCCTCGACGCGCTCTCGGTCGAACGCGGGTACACGCGCCGCCAGTCCGAGAACGTCAAGTACGTCTCCGCACCCGGCGACTCGGACAGCATCGTCCAGAAGACGCGCGAGTTCCTCGAAGCGACAGAAGGGAAACGTCGCGTCAGTCTCGACTCGGTGACAGAGATGATCTACTACTCCGATGTCGAGAGCGCGGCCGAGGCGGTCGACTCGGTCCTCGAACTGCTCGAGGAACACGACGCGGTCGGACTCTTCCACTTCGCGAAGGGGGTCCACGACGAGGCCGAACTCGACGACTTCCGTGCACGATTCGACGGCGTCGTCGAACTCTCCGAAGGCGGGTCTGTCACGACCGACTTCTGAACACAGTTCGCCGTTCGCGGTCGAACCCGAGTGACCGAGAGCACCAGCACCGTTCGCAGTTCAACCGCAGATGTCGTCAGTCGTCCGCGTCTGCGGGTGCGCTATCGCCGCGAGAGCGCAGGCGGTCGTAGCCGCCGCGGAGTTTGGTGCGGATAGCGTCGCGGCGGAGGACGGCTTCGGTGCCGGTCCACCCGAGCAGCACGACGGCGGCACCCAGCGCGGAGACGAACGCCCACGGTGTCATCCACACCGGGCGGATCCACGGGGCGACGTGGGCCCAGCGCTCTGCGAACCAGTCCGCCTGTTCCGAGAGGGGTGTCCCGGCCAACGCGTCTCTGACCCAGTCTGCGAAGGTCGGCCGGTCGCTGGCACCGGGCGTCAGCGCGGCACTGCCGTTGAGACTGTACGCGCCCGTCGCGCCCTGGTCGCTGATGGTCGGGCCGCCGGGCTCGTCACCCAGCGAGACGCGTTCGGCCTCGTAGGTGCCCCAGGGTGCGTAGTACTCCCAGACGACCTCGCCCCCGGGCGTGACCTCCATCACGCGGTGGTTGAGCGAGTCGGTGACGAGGGTGTTGCCGTTCGGGAGCCGGTCGGCGTCGCGGGGCCAGTTGAGGTTGCCGTCGACGCCGACGTCCCAGGTCCGCTCCCAGGAGGCGTTACGGCCCGTCCCGTCCCGGAGTTCGTACTCGACGACGCGGTCGTTCTCGCTGTCGGCGACGAGGACAGTGGGCGTCCCGTCCTCGCTCTCGAGGTAGTCGGGGTTGTGCTGTTCGAAGATGACGCTGTGGTCCTCGGGCGTCCCCAGCGAGAGGTCGATCTCCGCGGTCGAGCGGTTGATGACGACTACTTCGTCCATGTTGCGCGGCGAGGCCATGTACCGGCCCTCGGCGAGTTTGTCGACATCGTTGACGTGCGTCCAGTCGCCGGTGTAGCTCCCGCCGTCGTCGCGGTCGTAGATCCGCTCGAACTCGTACTCCCACTCGACCGCCTCGGTCGTCCGGTTGTAGACGAACACGCGGTCCTCGTTGCGCTCGCTCGTCTCGTTGTAGTTGCGCATGTCGGCGACGAGCAGTTCGTCGCCGTTGATCAGGTCTACGTCGTGGGTGTCGTCCGTGTCGAGGCGTTCGGTCCACTCCCGCTCGTCGGTGTCGGGGTCGTACTTGAACACGGTCGTCCCGTTGCGGCGAGCGCCGACGACGAGCAGGCTACCGTCCTCGAGCGGGTCGACATCGTAGAACCACGTCACGTCGGTCTGTGGCTGGTAGTTCCACGCCAGGTCGCCCTCCGGGCCGACGCCGACGAGCCGGGCGGGCTTCTTCGAGCTGTTCTGGCCGCGGCCTTTGAACCCCTGAACGGCGATGACGGTCGTCCCGTTTGCGGGCTCGTCGATGGCCCCCGGCTGGAGTTCTATCGGCTCGTAGGTGAGTGCCGATACGCCGGACGGCACCAGCAGCGCCACGACGAGACCGGCCACGCAGAGGCGTGCGACCGTCGGGCGCGCGAATGCGAGTGAATCTCTGTCCATGAGAATGACCCCGAGAACCGAACGTTCCGGTTGTCGGATTTGACCCGTCACTCGGATATAACCGTACCGCTCTCGGCCAGGCGGAGCCCGTTTCGTTCGAGACTGACTGTTCTCCCTGTCGATAGATGCGTCCCGCGACAGCCGAACCACCGACCGATCGGCCCCTCACATTCCGGCATCTCACCCGCCGAGACGCGGTCTCGTCGCGTATGCCTAGTACTACCAAATCAGCAATCATTAAGGTTCAGTACTCGAACAGCAGTAGTGTATGCCGGAATGCCAGAATTGCGGTTCCTTCGTCACGGCAGACTACGCACGGGTGTTCACGCCTAACGGGGTCGAATCACCGCGCGTCTGTCCGCAATGTGAAGACAAGATCCGCGACGGCGCCGACGTTCGCGAGGCGCGTTCGACTCGCCGCGGATAGGTCCCTGACTCGTTACGAAACCTCTGGGGGAGGCGACCGCTGGAATTCGGGGGGACCCGCCCGGGCCGCTGCCAGGCCGCTTCCCCGGTCAGTTCGCCGGGTAGCGGCCGCGCCGCGTGGCCGCGACGGCCGTCCGAGTTTCAGTCGTTGACGGCGTCAGTCAGCAGTTCGCGCGCTTCGGCGAACACGGCGTCGGCGCGGGACTCGTCGCGGGCTTCGGCGGTGACGCGGACGAGCGGTTGGGTGCCGCTGGCCCGGAGGAGGAACCACGCGTCGCCGAGGTCGACTCGGACGCCGTCCAGCGTCGTCACGTCGTCGTACTCGGCGTGGACGCGCTCGCTCACCCGGTCCATGACCGCCGCCTTCTCGGCGGTCTCGACGGAGCCGCGGCGGATCGAGTAGGTGTCGATCCGGGCGATCCGGTCGGCGAGCGGTCGCTCGGCCGCGAGGGCGGCGGTCTTGCACGCGGCGAGCGGCCCGTCGGGGCAGAGCGTCTCCGCCGGCCAGATCCACGCGCCGCTGGGTTCACCGCCGAACGCGACACCCGGCTCGCTCGCCCGGTCGGCCACGTACACGTCGCCCACCGGGGTCCGGTCGACCGTGACGCCGGCGTCGGCGAGGTGGTCGTCGACGGCGAGACTGGTGTCGACCGGCGCCGCGACGCGGTCCCCCTCGCTCGCGGCGTCGCAGGCCAGGAGCGCGAGCGTCACGTCGCCGGAGAGGTAGGTGCCGTCGGCGGCGACCGCCCGCATCCGGTCGGCGTCGCCGTCGTGGGCGATGCCCAGGTCAGCGTCGGTCTCGGCGACCAGCGCGGCGAGGGACTCGCAGTTCTCGGCGGTGGGTTCGCTGGGTCGACCCGGGAACGAGCCGTCGGGCTGGGCGTTGAGCGTCTCGACCGCGCAGCCCAGCCGCTGAAGGGCGTCGACGGTGACGCCGCCCGCGCCGTTCCCGAGGTCGACCACCACCGATAGCGACTCGGGGAGGTCGACCGCGTCGACGAGCGCGTCCGCGTGTCGGTCCGCGCCGTCGCGGCGCTCACGGTCGCCCAGTTCGTCCCACGGCCGGAGGTCCGCGGTACCGTCACGAATCCGAGCGCTGACGGTCTCACGACGCTCGGCGTCGTAGGCCTGGCCCGACGGTTGCCAGAGTTTGATCCCGTTGTCGGGCGCGGAGTTGTGGGAAGCGGTCACGGCGACGCCGGCGTCGGCGTCCTCCCACTCGACGCTCCGGGCGACCGTCGGCGTCGCGGCCAGTCCGAGGTCGACGACGTCGACGCCCGACCGTCACCGACCGGTCCCCGGATGCCGCTCGTTCCGAACATACTCGAGGGTCGGCGGACTGGTTCAAAAAACTCCGCCGTCTGCGCGTGCGACGAGCGCCGTCGGACGGTCGGTCGCGGCTACTTCCCGCCGACCGTCTAGTCGGCGCCGTGGCGCGGTGCCTGCCCGCAGTCGACGCACTGCCAGGCCTGGTCGTCGAACGTCACGTCGCCGTCGCAGTCGCGACATCGGTACGCCCCGGAGCCGGTGTGTTGCTGGGTTGCCATTGCCAAACCACACTTCGTCACCCCATTTAAGCGTTCCTCTAATTCTGACTTGAGAATATAAGGGTGTATCTCAGTGCCAATACCGCCTTAATTCGGGCGTTTCGGCGTCTCTCGTTCGAGTCGACAGCTCGAAACCGAGTAAGTCGGGCCGCGGGCATTGTCGTAACAGAACGTATCATTGTCGGGCGATACACCGCAGATACGTGCGGCATCCGCTCGCATCTCGGGCGCGCGCGCCGGTCGACAGCAGTACGCGTCGGCCGACCAGTGGCTCGGCGGGCGGTGCCAGTAGCGTTTTGCCCGGCGGCGGTCTTTGCTCGGACATGAACCGGAGCGAACGCGAGGCGGCCAAGCGGCGGGCGGGCGAGAGCGCGGCGGCACAGGTCGAGGACGGCACCGTCGTGGGGCTCGGCAGCGGGAGCACGGCGGCCCACGCGATCCGCGCGCTCGGTCGCGAGGTCGACGCGGGGCTCGACGTCGAAGGCGTCCCCACGTCGTTCCAGGCGCGGGAGACCGCCATCGAGGTCGGTATCCCGCTGACGACGCTCGGCGTCGTAGGCCTGGCCCGACGGTTGCCAGAGTTTGATCCCGTTGTCGGGCGCGGAGTTGTGGGAGGCGGTCACGGCGACGCCGGCGTCGGCGTCCTCCCACTCGACGCTCCGGGCGACCGTCGGCGTCGCGGCCAGTCCGAGGTCGACGACGTCGACGCCCGACCCTGAACTCCGTCGAGCAGACCGGAAAAGCGGGCCGGTGGTCTCGGACAACGGCAACCTCCTCCTCGATTGTGACTTCGGCACGATGCCCGACCCGGCCGGACTCGCGGCCGACCTGTCGGCGCTCCCGGGTGTCGTGGAACACGGACTGTTCGTGGACTTCACGGACGAGATACACGTCGGAACGGAGACAGATGTGACTGTCTTCGAGCCGTGATACGGATTATTGTCGCGATGTACCGGTACGCGCCGACCCTGGGGTCGGCGCTATCCGGAAATAATCTACAATAATCCGTATGAGTACCCCTCGCAAAAAACTCAGAAGGTGTCCGACCTTACAGGTCGCGCGGCTGGACCGTCTTCCGATCGTTGGCTTCGGCGCGTCGCTGCGCACGATCGAGGAGCTCCT
>PXSD01000102.1 GCA_003023165.1 Halobacteriales archaeon QS_9_67_15
GTTCCGGCGGAGTTCGCCGACGTGCTCGCGACGGTCACCGACGACGGCGCGGACGTGGCCGTCGGGTCTCGTCGCCACCCCCGCTCGGAGATCACGAGCCACCAGACGTTCGCGCGGCGCTTCCTCGGCGACGGGTTCGCCTGGCTCGTCCGCCGGATGCTGGACGCGGACCTCTATGACTACCAGTGCGGGGCGAAGGCCATCACGGCGGAGTCGTGGGACGCCGTCCGACAGCACCTCTACGAGCCGGGGTTCGCCTGGGACGTCGAACTGGTCGCCATGGCCGGGGCGCTGGAGCTCGACGTGGCCGAGGTGCCCATCGTCTGGGAAGACCAGCCCGGTTCGACAGTCTCGCCGGTCCGGACGTCGATCCGTCTCGCTCGGGCGCTGGTCTCCTCGCGCCACCGCGCGAAGCAGATCCGAGACAGTCGCGTCCACAACGCCATCGCGGCGACGCGCGACGACCCGACCGCGCTGGTGGACAAACATGACTGACGGGAGCGTCGAAGAGTCTGTCGACACAGAACTGGACGACGGGAGCGAGTCGCGACTCGACGCGCTCCTGTCGGGTGTTCGGTTCGGTAAGTTCGTCTCCGTCGGCGCGGTCGGTGCGGTCAGCGACAACGCGATGCTGGCGTTGCTCGGCCTCGGGTTCGGCGTTCCGGAGCTCGTCGCGAAGGCGATCGGTATCGAGACGGCGATCCTGGTGATGTTCACGGTGAACGAGCACTGGACGTTCGCCGACGAGGGCGCCCCCGGCTGGAGAGCGTTCGCGGGGCGACTGGCGAAGTCACACCTGGTCCGGTCGGGCGGGTCGCTGGTCCAGTTCGGGATCTACTGGTTCCTGACACAGCAGTTGTCCGTGACGCTGTTCCTCTTCGGAACAGACCTGTGGTTCCTCGCGGCGAGTCCGATCGCCATCGGGTTCGCGATGTTCGTCAACTACGTCTTCGAGAGCCTGTTCACCTGGCAGGTTCACGAGACGTGACTACAGGACTAATTCACGGACGGCGCACGAATCACAACCCTTAATTGATGCACGGCGATATGAACCGGTAGCGGGATGGGATAGCCAGGAGATTCCGGCGGGCTCATAACCCGCAGATCGGTAGTTCAAATCTACCTCCCGCTATTCTCGTGACTCCACGCGAGTCCCCGGAGAACGCGGCGGGGAGTACGGAACGGATTCCGGCCCGGACAGCCAGACCGGACGAGTCGTGCAGGCCGTCGGCGTCGCGCTGGTCGTAGCTGGTTCTACTTCGGTGGCGTCGCGTTTGCGGTGCTGTGAAAGTGCTGAAACGACCGCAGAACAGTGTCAGTCGTCGCCTTGCTCGTCGACGATGACAACTTCGCCGTTTTCGACGACCACGTTGATGAGCGTCTTCGCCTCGTAGCCGGCGTCTGCGAGCTTGTTCTCGCCGTCCTTTTTCTTGATGACGCAGACGATGTCGACGATGTCCGCGCCGATGTCTTCGAGCGCGCCGGTGATACCGGAGAGCGTGCCGCCGGTCGAGAGTACGTCGTCCAGGAGGAGCACGCGGTCGCCCCCGTAGACGTCGTTGACGTACATCTCGGACTCCGAGTAGCCCGTGACCTGCGAGAGCGCGACCTCGCCTTCGAGCCCGTACTGGCGCTTGCGGACGACGACGATGGGGATGTCGGTCATCAGCGAGACGGCGGTGGAGATGTGGATGCCCATCGCCGCGGGCGTGACGATCTTGTCGACGTTCTCCAGTTCGGCCTTCCGGATGATCTTGATGACGATCCCGCGGAGCAGCTCGGGCCGGAGCATCGGCACCCCGTCGCTGATCGGGTGGACGAAGTAATGATACCCCTCCTTTTCGACGATCGGGGCGTCGAGTAGCGACTGCTTCAGGCGGTTCATGCCCGGGCAATGGAAACGCGGGGGGAAAAGCCTGACTAGCTCGGGTCGGTCACGCCGACGCCGACAGGTCGGCGAGCCAGTCGACCATCGGAAGCGCGTACGGCCCGTACTGGAAGTAGACGACGCCCGAGAGCACGAGGAGGTTCGTCCCCATCGCAGCCGAGAGACCGAGCGCGACCGCGGTGGCGCGGTCGAATCGGTCGTCGACGGCACTCCCCGCGGCGAGGAGAGCGAATACCCCGCCGACGGCGATCCCCAGCACGGCGTGGAGTTGCAGGGCGCCGCCGCGACCGAAGGTCCCGACGGTCACGACGACGAAAAACAGCTGTGCCCCGAGCATGACGCCGCCGAGGTAGGTCCAGACCACCGCTCGCCCGTGGTCCGAGAGGACGCGTCGAACCGAGGGTTGGCGAGCGAGTCCGTACACGCCGACGGCGTACAGCGGCAAGAGGTAGCGGACGGTGACCTGTGCGTGGATCGGCAATCGAGGGATGTACGCGAGGAAGAACAGCACCGCCGAGAGGGCGACGAAGGCGTCGGTCGCCCGCCCGGGCGAGTCAGTGAACGAAGAAACGACCCCACCGAGTCGAGCGCGGACCGACCGGTCGACCCCACGCGTCGACCGGAGCCGACTGCCGGCGAGCCCCACGGCCTCGAGGACGCCCGCGACGATCGGCGCCGACTCCAAGACGGTGAGGTTGATCGCCTGGTTGTCGTCGTGGGACCCGATCGAATCGATGTATCCGGCGCGGATCAGCGTCCGGTAGACGTCGGCGGGGCGTTCAGTGAGGACGCGCGTTCCCCGGACGAACGGGTCGAACAGGAGCGAGAGGCGACCGGAGAGTTCCAGGATCGGCCCCGCGAACCAGCGGGGAAGCCGACCGAACAACAACTCGCCGCCCGAGCCGAGGCGGCTGCCCGAACTCGAACCGAACGTGGCCTCGTTCGAGAACTCGCCGAACCTCGAGAGCATCCGCGGCGGGCGCAACGGGTCGCCCGAGACGAGGGCGTTCGTCAGGAAAAACGGGAGCATCGAGACGGCGAACGCTGCACCGACGACCGCGAGCGACCGACGGTCGTTGGCGGGCGCGGTCGGGAGGTCGGCGAGGACGAGCGCGAGGAAGACGATGAACGCTTCGCCCGCGTGGACCCAGGTCAGCAGTCCGACGAGCGCGTACGCCAGCGCGCGGAAGCCCGTCGCGGAGAGGAGTGCGTCGGTCGCCGTGGCGTCCCGACTCCGGTAGAACGCGTACGCGACGCCGAGCAGGACTGCGACACTGAGGACGTGCCGTTTGGGGATCGACGTCCAGAACCCGACGGGCGTCGCGGCGACCACGGCGACCCCAACGGACGCGCCGACGCGACGACCGTGGAGTCGAGCGAACAGTCGATAGCCGGTGCTCGCGAGGAACGCTGCCGCGACGACGGTGCTCAGCTGGAGCGCGGCGACCGGGACCAGTGTCTCGGAGAGCGGCTCGGCCAGGTGCACGTTGACCGCGAACGCCGAGACGACCGCGCCGGCGCCTGCGACGGCCAGTGCCGACCGACGGTCCACGAGTCGACCGACCTGGACGGCGAGCGCGAGCAGGAGGAGCGACCACAGCGACGTGAACACGAGTCCGAAGTCCGCGACCGACGTCGCCCCCCGGAGCGCCCACAGGAACGGGAGGGCGAAGGCGACCTGTCCGTAGTTGCGACCGTACAGCTGGCCGTCGTGGATCGACATCCCCGGTGCCTCCAGCGAGCCGTACACCGCGTCCGCGACGGTCAGGTGTCCGTCGGCCATCGCGACCAGCGTGTTTGCGAGCGTGTAGTTGTCCGTGATGAAAAAGCCGATCCGCCAGGTCAGGAACGACCAGACGATCGTCCCGAGGAAGACGACGAGCCCGAGTCGGTCGCCGACCGCCACGCGTATGAGCGCGTCCCACGCGGTCCGCGCTCGCGGTCGTAGCGAGCGGACGGCCGGGACGCGGCCGCGGCCGGAACTCATCCGGACACCTCCACGGAGACCGACCCGTTGTGGACGACCGTCTTCTCGCCACTGGCACGCAAGATGAGCGTCAACTGGCCGTCGTACCGGTCTGCCGAGACGGTTCTGTTGCGCAGCGTGTCCTCGGCGATCGAGAATTCGACCCACCCGGTCTCGCCGCCGGAGAGGAAGTGAGTCGTCGACCGTGAGTACCCCAACTCAGGGATCTCGACCCCGTACGCGACAGTCGGCTTCCCGGAGAGAGACGCGAAGTAGGCCCGAGCGGGGGGGACGACGAGATAGTATGACTCGGACTGGTACCCGCGTTCGAGCGTGACAGTCGAGGGGGCTTCGACGCGGTCGACGGTCGCGTCGCCCTCGCCGAGGCCGCTCATGTCGTACCGCGGCTGGGTCAGGTCAGCCAGTCCGATGGCAGGCCCCGAGAGCACCGTCACAGTGAGGACGAGAGCGGCCGTGAGCGACACCAGTACGCGCGGCCGGTCCATTGGCGAAGCAAGGCTCCCGGACCGATATAAACCCGTTGGCCGCGGCGAACGAAGAGAAGGCGGAGAGTCCGCTACCCGATCAGGCGTCCGGACCGCTCTGCTCGTTCAGCGTCGACGAGGTGTTGCCCTCCTGTGCTTGATAGACGACGCTGACTGGGACGGTTTGGAACTGCGACTC
>PXSD01000103.1 GCA_003023165.1 Halobacteriales archaeon QS_9_67_15
CCCTACTCCCTCGGCGCATACACGCCTTGGTCCGTGAGGGTGGGGCTTTGATGTGGACTCCCAGCAATCAGTCCCCGGCAATAGGCTGGTGACTCTCGCCGTTCAACGTCCCACCATTTATACGCAGGTCTACTTCTGCGTCTCCGCTCCCCGACGTGGGCGAGGAACGGAGTCTGTGTGTCCGCTTCCGGGCGTACCGTAGCCCGATGTTCTTTGCGCCGTTGTAGTCCGCGTTCATCCTGTACCCGCACTTTTGGTATTTGAAGTGTTCGCCGTGGCGGTTGTCTTTGTGCGTGAACCCGCAGTCCGTCCGTGAACAGCGTTGGGACGTGTGGTTCGGTTCGACTTGCTCCACGGGGATACCCTGTTCAGGGGCCTTGTAGGAGACGTACTCGTAGAGGCGTCGAAACGCCCAAACGTGGTGCCACTTCGCGTGCGGAAGCCGCTCACGAATATCAGTCAAGTCCTCGAACACGATAACGTCGCAGTCGTGTTCGACGGCTTCCGTGACGAGTTCGTTAGCGACAGTGTGGATGTACTGCTTGCGCCACGCTTCTTCGCGCTTTCCGAGTCGAAGCAGGGCGTTGTGTGCGGCCTGCGTGCCGCGCTGTTGCATTTCTCCCCGTCGCTTCTCGAACTCGCGGCACCAATGGTCGTAGTCGTCTCCTTGCCAAAACGTGCCGGTCGAGGAGACGGCGAGGCTGTTGACGTCCTCAGAAATCAAAGATTTCTGATGGGCTGCGCAAGAGCTTCGCTCTTGCGAACGCCGAGGTCGATACCGAGGACCGTTTGGTCGGGGTGCCCGGCATCTACCGGAACCTCTGCGTCGCGTCTCGTCAACGCCGTCAATCCGCTGGGTTGAGATATTGAGGTAGAACTCGTCTGTTGCCGCGTCGTACCGAAGCGTGCTCTCACAGAACTCGTAGTCCTCGGAGAGTACGTACCACTCGTAGGGTGTCGGGCTGTCTGCCGGGAGAACGAACGACGGTTCGACCCGGCCCTCAACGGTTGCTAGCGACACCTTCTTGCGGTAGAACGTTGCGCTCCGCGTGTCGTAGTCCATCGTCTCGGCGGTGAACGTCGGTTGGGAGACGCGCTGTCCCTTCTTCCAGCGTTCGACAACGCCTTTGACGGCTTCGACGGCGCGACGTATCGCAGCTTGGACAAGTTGTGCCTGTAGGTCCGTCTCCTCGCGGAGTTCGGAGTAGAGCGCGTCACGAACGTTCCGTTTGTTGGTGTTGCACTCGGTGTATGACGTGTTGGACCAACAGTAGTCGGCGGTTCGATTCGCGCAGTACAGGTATTGTTCAGCGGTTCGGTGGAGTGCGTCGCGTTGCTCGTCGGAAACCGCGAGTTTTACCACGGCGGTTCGACGCACATCCATGTCTTCAGAGAGTACCTGACGGTGGTTATACGTTTGGGAGTCGGTCGGTTGCAGTATGCCGGTTGTGTCGTACCGTGCCGGTTTCCTCCCCGACCTACTCGCTCCCTTCGCTACGCTTCCGTGACGTCGGTCGAGCGGCCGCCGCTCGGGCCGAAATCTCCGGGCGAACGCGAGCCACGCCGTTTATGAACCGCCGGCTCCTTTAGTGGTCCAATGACTGAACCGTCCACCCAGGTGACGCGCCTGTTTGGTGGTCCCGGGAGTGGGAAGACGACGGCACTGCTCGACAGGGTCGAGACCCTGCTCGAAGAGAACGACGACGTGGAGTTCCGGGACGTGCTGGTGGTATCGTACACGCGTGCGGCCGCGGCGGAGATCCGCGAACGCCTCGCGGAGCGATTGGGCGAGTCCCCGCGAGCGCTCAAGGGGAACGTCTGTACCATGCACGCGAAAGCCTACGAGTTGCTCGACCTCTCGCGGGGGGACGTGGTCGGCGAGTCCGACAAGGAGGACTTCTGCGACGAGTACGGCATCGAGTACGAGGACGAGTACGAGGGGTCCCGTCGCCGGAGCGCCCGGTCGACGACCATCGGGAACAAGGTCATCGCGACCAGCCAGTGGCTCCAGCGCACCCGCCGCGACGTGGCCGACTGGTACGACGTGCCGTTCAAGTGGGACGACGAAGTTGTGCGGCTCCCGCCGGACGTCGACGAGAACGCCCAGACCGGCAACAAGTACACGCCGACCTGGCCCTCCGACGACGACCGCATCAGCGTCCCCGAGACGATCCGCGCGTGGCGACAGCACAAGGGCGAACACGACGTAGTCGGGTTCGCAGACATGCTCGAACGGGTCGCCCAGGGGTCGCTCCTGCCGAGCGTCGACTACCTCGTCATCGACGAGTTCCAGGACATCACGACCCTGCAGTACGACGTGTACCAGGAGTGGCGTCCCCACATGGAGAGAGTCCTCATCGCAGGCGACGACGACCAGGTCGTCTACGCCTGGCAGGGCGCCGACCCCGACCTCCTGCTCGAGGAGGCGGTCACCGACGACAACATCCTCCCGAACTCCTACCGCCTGCCGTCCCGGATCCTCAACGTCGTCAACAGGGAGGTCAGCCACATCGACAAGCGCCAGGAGAAAGACCTCAACCCGCGCAAAGAGGGGGGTCGCGTCGAGGGCATCAAGAACCCCACGATGATCGACCTTGTTCGGAACGTCCGGACGACCATCGAAGAGGACGAGGACGGCACCGCGATGATCCTCTTCCGGGCGCGCTACCAGATGTTCCAGTTCGTCGACGAGTTCATCGACGAGGGCATCCCCTTCACCTGCCTGACCGACCAGCGGATGTGGACCGACCGCCTCAGCCAGTACGTCAGCGCCATCGAGTCGCTCGACGCGGACGAGGCGGTGACGGGCCTGGAGGCCCGCCGACTGGCGGACATGCTCGCCGATTCGGCGTTCGGCACCAGCGAGCGCGACGAGCTGTTCGACGAACTCGACGAGATGGAGGAGGCCGCCGACATCGAGGACCTCGAAGAGCTCTCGGTCGAACCGGAGACCGTCCGCGACTACGCGCCGTTCGCGCCCGACCCGCGCGCGGCCGCCGACATGCTCCGGAAGGTGACGAGCTTCCAGGAACGAAGCGTCGAGGCGTACTTCGGCGGCGACTACAGCGGGATGCAAACCGACCGCGTCCGCGTCGGCACTATCCACAGCGCGAAGGGCCGCGAGGCCGACCACGTCTTCGTCGCGACCGACCTCACGGAGAAGGTCGTCGAACAGATGGCGGCGACCGTCGACCAGTCCGACCGCGACGTGCCCGGCGACGGGGAGTTCACCAAGCACACCTCGCCGGTCCCGACGCTGACCGACAACGAACGACGCGTGTTCTACGTCGGGATGTCCCGCGCCCGCGAGCGCCTGGTTATCATGGAGAACCTCGTCGACGGGGCGCCGACCCTGCCCATCGACGTGCTCCTCAACAACGAACCGACCGACACGTCCATCGACGACGTACTCGCTGCCGCCCAGGAAGTCGACGACGCCGTCGCCGCGGACTGACGCGGCGAGTCTCTGGGCCCGAACTCGGCCGGACTCCTGTCGCCTCGGGTCGCGGCACGACCCCCGGTTTCTTTGCGATGGGTGACCAAGTCATACGGGTAGAGGACAGTGCCAGAGGAGTGCGACGTCTGCGGCGAGACGGTACCGTTCAGCGCCACCGTCCACCTGATCGTCAACACCCAGAGCGACGCCGGCACCTTCGACCGGTACGTCTGTCGGTCCTGTTACGACGCGGAACTAGAACCGGTCGTCGGGTGAGTCAGTAGCCGTCAGCGGCGGCCAGGTCGCCGCTTCGCGTCGTGCGGTGGCGATGGGTCGGTCGACACGCTGTGTCACTCGTCGGTACTGCCGCCATCGAAGTAGTGCTCGGTCTTATCCCGTGTCGCGCTGGTGACTCTACCGAAGTCGACGACCGCTCGTCGCCGAGGGGGTCGCCCCGTTCGACGGCGCGGTCCGTCTCGACCGCCTGGAACACCCCGCGGATCACTCTGCAAAGAGGAAGTGTCGACCGAAGTCGAAGGGGAACGAAGGCGCGCTCCAGATCAGAGCGGTGGATGGCCGAGGTGGTGTCCGTGAGCCGGCGCTTGCCGTCGACAGCGGTGAGGACGACGCGGAGTCGTGAGCGTCGCGAGCGCGTTCGGCCACCGGCCTGCGCCAGCAAGGTGGACTTTCACCTCACACACTTGCGTACGTGGAGAGGCAATGGCATCTGACGCCAACATCACAGAATCGGACGAGGGGAAGAACGTAGTCGGCAGCGGTGGCAATGATATCGGCCGCGTCGTCGAAGTCAGTGGCGGGCAGGCACACGTCGAGCCGGACCCGGATATCTCGGACACGGTCATGTCGAAGCTCGGGTGGGGGAGTCGCAGCGAAGACAGCTTCCCGCTCGACGAGAGCGACATCGACACGGTCACCGACAACGAGATACGGCTCCGTTCGCTCTGACCGGCGCGGTCGTTCGTCGTCTCCCGACGGATTCGGCCGCTGCAGTCGCACCGCAGACATTTTTCAGGAGCGCGAGACGACGTACAGCGCAGCAACGCCGCCGATCAGAATCGCGAACACGTAGCTCGCCAGTCGGTAGACGATAGCGATGGAGAGGCCGGTGGCAAAGGTGAACCCGCCGAGCGTGCCGAGCAGGCCGGCGAGCGCCGCTTCGACGCCCGCCAGTCCGCCGGGCGAGGGGGTCAGTCCGGCGAGCGTGCTCGCGGGGACGATGAAGAAGACGAGGAACAGCGAGATAGACTCGCCGATGGCGCGGACGGCGAAGTACAGCGGGAGCGCGAAGAACAGCCAGCCGACGTAGGAGTAGCCGAGGGCGTGCGCGAGCGCTTGCGTGTCGGCAGTGATGCGTTCGAACGCCGTGTTGAGGTCGTGCATGCGCTCGCGGACGCTCTCGAAGGAGACGAACCGCGTCCGCTCGGCGACCGGTGCGACGACCCGGAGTACGACGTTCCCCACTCGCTTGCGGGAGCGCCAGCCGAGCACCGCCACGACCGGGGCACCGACCGCGAAGGCGACGAGGACGCCCGCGACGCCGCGGATCTGGTCCGAAAGCGTCGTCCGGAGGACGAGAACGACCGTCCCGAGCGCCGCGAAGGTGAAAAACGGGAGGAGGTTCAGCAGGTCGGCGGTGACGACGGAGGCCAGCGAGTCCTCGTAGCTGGCCTCCGTGTCTCGGGAGAGGACGTATGCGATGAACGGCTCGCCGCCCGCCTGACCGAGCGGCGTGACGTAGTTGGCGAACGTCGCCGCGTAGTAGGTGACGACGAGTTTGCGGAAGGGAACGCGATAGCCGACGACGCGGAGGACGACCTGCCACGCCTTCGCCCACGCGACGAGTCCGACCGCCGTCGAGAGACAGCCGACCGCGAGCCACCGGGGGTCGGCGCGTGCGAGTTCGCGCTGGATCTTCTCCAGCCCGATACCGTAGGCTATCAGCCCGAGGACGGCCAGCGCGACGGCGAACCCGCCGAGGGTCTTCAGCGCCGTCCGGCGGTCGACCAGGTCCGAAAAGCCCTCTGACCGGCTCACAGTTACTCGATGTACCCGAGGTCCTGCAGTCGGTCCTTCGCCCCCTCACCCATGTCGTCGAGCACGTCCCCGTCGTCCACGTCGCCCCACTCGCCGTCCATCTCCGACTCGAAGGTGACCAGCGCCTCCCGGGTCGCGACGATCATCTCGTCGTCGGTGCCCGCGACGTCGTCGCGTTCCTCGGGGTCGGTGTCGATCCGATACGCCTCGTCGGGGATGCGCTCGTTGCGGATGTACTTCCCGTCCGTCCGGCGAGCCGCGCGCATCCGCGAGTAGAACCGCGAATCGGTATCGAGTTCGACCCCCGCCGCCTCGGCCTTGCTCTCCAGCTGGTTCAGCTCGACGACCGGCCGGTGGTAGTCGACGAAGGCGTAGTCGTCGAGGTCGCCGGCGTCGTGCGCGGCGAACCGAGACCG
>PXSD01000104.1 GCA_003023165.1 Halobacteriales archaeon QS_9_67_15
GAAGCCCGACCCCGTCGAGATGGAGACCAGCGACGGCCGGACCGTCCGCTACGAGCGGTGCGTCACCTTCGAGTTCGAGCTGGACGGCGCCCCGCCGCCGACAGCGGTTTGGATCTGTCCCGCTGTCGGCTGGTGCTCCCGTGTCCGAGACCGCCGGAGTCAAACCGCCCGGCTGTCTATCGCCGCTATGAGCGACGCCGACGCAGACTGGGCCGACCGCCTGCGGTCGAACCGCGCGGAGAAAGACGAGTTCTTCGCCGACCACCCCCAGTCCCCGGTCCCGCCGGAGAAACGCGACGACTTCGACGGACTGGACTACTTCGACCCCGACCCGGACTACCGCGTCGAAGCGACGGTGACCGTCCACGAGGAGCCCGACCCCGTCGAGATGGAGACCAGCGACGGCCGGACCGTCCGCTACGAGCGGTGCGTCACCTTCGAGTTCGAGTTGGACGGCGAAGCGTACGAACTACACGGCTACAAACAGGGCCCCGACGACGAGGCCATCTTCGTCCCGTTCCGCGACAGGACCACCGGCCAGCAGACCTACGACGGCGGCCGCTACATGGAGCTCCAGCCCGACCGCGACCTCTCGGACGGCGACGAAGTGACCGTCGACTTCAACCTCGCGTACTCCCCGTTTTGCGCCTTCAGCGAGACGTTCGCCTGCCCCTACCCGCCCGAGGAGAACTGGCTGGAGACGACGGTCCCGGCCGGCGAACGGCGCGAGTGAGCCGTCTCGAGTTCGGGCCCGGTCGCTGACGCGCTTTTCCGGACTCGCCACGCAGCGGGCACAGTGCTATCGGAGACGCTCGGTGCACACCACGTCTCCGTCGTCGCTGGCGACCCGAGCGAGAACCCCACCCCGCCGCCGGGCTCACGCTCCCGCCGTGGCTCGAGGCGGACCGCGGGATAATCGAGGGCCAGCTCCCTCCGTTCGAGGGGATTCTGAGGGTCGCGGGGAGTCATACGGATTATTGTAGCGATTTACCTCGTCGCGGCGGTCTTCGAGCCACTCCGGGAGGACGAGCCGCTCCCCGAGTTCGTCGACGTCCTCGTCGACGGTGTAGCCGGGTGACTTCGTCGCGAACTCGAGGAGGACGCCGCCGTCAGTCCGGGCATAGATCGACTTGAACCACTTTCGGTCGATTATTTGCGTGGGCCTGAGCCCGCGGTCGACCAGGGTGTCGTGCCACTGAGCCTGTTCGGCGTCGGACACCTGGAACGCGACGTGGTGGACCGTCCCCGCACCCGGTTCCCCCTGTGGCGCTTCCGGGTCGACCAGGACGTCGACGACGTACCCCAGGTCGCCGCCGGCCTCGAAGCGCTGTCGGTCCTTACTGCTCCTGGTCGGCTGGAACCCCATCGTCTTCAGCAGATTCCCCGTCTGGCTCGCGGTCGACAGCGAGAGCGTCACGCCGAAGAACCCTCTGATGGCGTGCTCGGCGGGAACCGTCCCGTCGGGCGGGTCGCCCGCGGGTGCGTCCGTCCGCGCTACCAGTTCCAGCGGGAGCCCCTCCGGGTCGCGAAACGGGATCACGGTGTCGTCGAAGCGCTCGCGCGGTTCGTCGGCGTCGACGCCGTCCGACTCGAACCGGTCGACCCAGTACTCGACTGAGTCCTCGGGGATCAGGAACTGGACGGTCGAGGCCTGTCCGGTACCGACCCGGCCGTTACTGGCGTCGGTGTACGGGAAGAACGTCATGCTTGTCCCCGGTGTCCCGCTCCGGTCGCCGTAAAACAGGTGGTACACGGACACGTCGTCCTGGTTGACGCTCCGCTTGACCAGACGTAATCCGAGGCGTTCCGTGTAGAACGCGTAGTTGCGACCGGGGTCACTCGCGATCGCGGTGACGTGGTGGATTCCGGGGATGTCAGCCGGCATGAGTTCAAATTAGGTTTCGACGCCGATAACCCCTTTGTCGATGGTCTTAGACTGCCGGAATCAAACGTTTCTGACCTTTGACATCCTCCCCGCCCTGAAGGGCGAGGCTGTCGCCTCGATATTCCGTAACTTCGAGGCTCTCTGTCGCTCCGACCGCTCCACTCTCGACGCCGTCGTTCCTCCGGCCGCTCAGCCAGTCGCGTCGAGGAGACCGGCTACCGACTCGCCGACGGCCGCGAGTTTCGCGTCGGTGATCCCGTTCTCGAACGTCGACGAGGCCGTCGCCATCGCGAACGACACCGAGTTCGGGCTCTCGGGCTCGCTCCACGCCGGCGACCTCGGGACGGGGATGAACATCGCCGACCGGATGGCAACCGGACACGTCCACGTCAACGACCAACCGGTTAACGACGAGGCACACGTCACCTTCAGCGGGACGCAAGCGTCGGGGATAGGCGGGTACAACGACGGGACGATTCGCGACGCTGTGACGGAAACGAAGTGGATATCGCTCCAGCGCGAGCCGCGCGAGTACCCGTTCTATAGTAGAATTTGAAAGCGTTTGCACGGTCGATCACACGTGGTCGTGCGGTCGTCCGAGCGATGTCTTTCACATTCTACTATAGACGTCCTCGTGGGCTGGAATCAGGTGTGGACGACCCGCCCCCGCGAGGACCCGCTCACTCGAGGTGCTCGCTCGCTCCAGTCCGTTCGTCCCCGGACTGGTCGACGGGGCGGACGTCGATGCCCTCTCCAGACTGGAGTGCGACCTCGCACTCGGCGTAGCGGAACGCCACTGTCCCGTTGTCGAGCGTCTCGACGACGACCGATAGCGCATCGGGGTCGACGATCTCGTAGAGCGGCGGCAACGCCACCGGGTCTCGACCGGTCTCTCTCGCGACCTCGTTTACGATCCGTCCGACGATCCGACCTGGAACCGATTCCATAGTTGATGTTTGTTACCAACCCACAAGAAACTATTCACGGGTTTTTTACAGCAGAATACATATCTCAGTGACATTAGATGCGCCGGTCACCCGTATTCTATAGTAGAATTCGAAAGCGTTTGCACGGTCGCTCGCACGTAGT
The DNA here is from genome assembly GCA_003023165.1 of Halobacteriales archaeon QS_9_67_15. Taxonomy (GTDB): domain Archaea; phylum Halobacteriota; class Halobacteria; order Halobacteriales; family Haloarculaceae; genus Halosimplex. The sequence goes on from PXSD01000104.1 coordinate 2,975, forward strand.
CATGCGGTCGTCCGAGCGACGTTTTTTTACATTCTACTATAGCAGGAGCGGGCCGACGCACGCGCAGCCGTCGTGCGGACGGGACGTGCTAACTAGTAGCGTGGATCCGGGCCGAACGGAGAGTTTATATACCACGAACGAACACGATAGGGTACAATGTCCGATACTGAGGGCACGTCGGCTTCGCCGGCGGATCGAGTTCTCGACACCACGCTCCGCGACGGAGAACAGTCACCACGCACGTCGTTTTCGTACGAAGACAAACGAGAGATAGCGGCCGTGCTGGACGACATGGGGACCCACGTCATCGAGGCCGGGTTCCCGGTGAACTCCGACGCGGAATTCGAGGCCGTCCGCGACATCGCCGAGGCGACCTCGACGACGACCTGCGGCCTGGCCCGGGTCGTCGAGAAAGACGTCGACGCGGCACTGGACTCGGGCGTCGAACTCGTCCACGTGTTCGTCTCGACGAGCGACGTACAGCTCGAAGACTCCATGCACGCGACCCGCGAGCAGGCAAAAGAGCGCGCCGTCCGGTCGGTCGAGCGCATCAAAGAGGCCGGCGTCGAGTGCATGTTCTCCCCGATGGACGCCACGCGGACCGACGAGGCGTTCCTGCTGGAGGTCATCGATGCCGTCACCGAGGCGGGGACCGACTGGGTCAACATCCCCGACACCTGCGGGGTCGCGACCCCCGGCCGCTTCCGCGACATGATCGCGAAGGTGGTCGACCGCACGGACGCCCGGATCGACGTGCACACGCACGACGACTTCGGACTGGCCGCCGCCAACGCCCTGTCGGGCTTCGAGGCCGGTGGCGCGCAGGCGCAGGTCTCGGTCAACGGCATCGGCGAGCGCGCGGGTAACGCGGCCTACGAGGAGGTCGTGATGGCCCTGGAGTCGCTGTACGACGTCGACACCGGGATCGACACGACGCGGATCACCGAAATCTCGCGGACGATCGAGGGCAAGAGCGACATCCCGGTGCCGGCCAACAAGCCGGTCGTCGGCCGCAACGCGTTCTCCCACGAGAGCGGGATCCACGCGGCCGGCGTCATCGAGAACTCCGACACGTTCGAGCCAGGGGTCATGACCCCGGAGATGGTCGGGGCAGAGCGCGAACTCGTGCTGGGCAAGCACACCGGTCAGCACTCCGTCCGGGAGCGGCTGCTCGAGGTCCTGGAGGAGTTCGCCCGGGACGCCGACGTCGACCGCGAGGTCGAAAACGAGGAGGTCCGGGCGTAGGACGATGCCCGCCTCCACGGCCGTCGCGAGTGGACAGCGAGAGCCAGACCCAGCCGCGAACGCGGCGACTCGCGCCGTAAGTGTCGTGACCCACGGCCTGAACACCGCAGACGGTGTCCCGAGCGAGACGACCGAGGCGCGCGTGCGCCGGACACGGAAATTTTATTGCCGACGACGCGAACGATCGGGTACCGATGAGCGAACCCGCTGGGGTCGGCGACGCAGGACTCGCGCCCAGCGGCGCTGTTCGCGTTCGTATTGTAGGGGCACCCTAGCCCCGACAGTCGCACATCTCCATTCTCGGCGGACGCATCGATTCGACGTAGAGCGGATTCGACGACCAACCCAACCAGACATGAACGAACAAACACCGGTGTCGCCGCCAGACGGCGAGACCACGGACGCGGACGAACAGACGACGACAGCGGTGGAGGGAGACAACCACGCCACGACGAACGACACCGTAACGACGGGTGCGGAGTCGGTCGTCGCGGCGCTCGAACAGGCAGGCGCGGAGACGCTGTTCGGCGTGCAGGGCGGGGCGATCATGCCCGTCTACGACGCACTGTACGACTCCGAGGAGCTAACGCACATCACGATGGCCCACGAACAGGGTGCCTCGCACGCCGCGGACGCCTACGGCATCGTCTCGGGCGAGCCGGGCGTCTGCCTGGCGACCTCGGGCCCCGGCGCGACCAACCTCGTGACGGGCATCGCCGACGCGTCGATGGACTCCGACCCCATGATCGCGCTGACGGGGCAGGTTCCGACGAACTTCGTCGGCAACGACGCGTTCCAGGAGACGGACACCGTCGGCGTGACCCAGCCGGTCACCAAACACAGCTACTTCGCCGACGACTCCGACACCGTGGGAACCGAGGTCGGCGAAGCGTTCGCCCTCGCCGACGCGGGTCGACAGGGACCGACGCTGGTCGACCTGCCCAAGGACGTGACCCAGGGCGAGACCGACGAGTTCCCCGGCGACCCCGAGACGCCCGACACCGACAACCCACCGACGACGGCGGACGAAGCCGCCGTCGATTCGGCCGCCGCGGCGCTCGCAGAATCGGAGAAACCGGTGATCCTCGCCGGCGGCGGCGTCATCAAGGCCGACGCCAGCGACGAACTCCGCCAGTTCGCAAGAGAGTACGAGGTCCCGGTCGTCACGACGATGCCCGGCATCGGTTCGTTTCCCGAAGACCACGAGCTCTCGCTGGAGTGGGCCGGCATGCACGGCACCGGCTACGCCAACATGGCGGTCACGAACACCGACTGCATGCTCGCCATCGGGACGCGCTTCGACGACCGCCTCACCGGCGGCGTCGAGACGTTCGCGCCCGACGCGGAGATACTCCACCTCGACATCGACCCCGCGGAGATCAGCAAGAACGTCGAGGCGGACTACCCGCTCATCGGGGACGCGAAGCAGGTGCTCCGCCAGCTCGACGACGCGATGCCGGTCGCCTACGAGGCGCTCGACACGTCGCCCGCGGACTACGAGACGTGGCGCGACCAGTGCGCCGAGTGGAAAGACGAGTACGAGATGTCCTACGACATGCCGGAGGACGAGCCGCTCAAACCGCAGTACGTGGTCGAGCGGTTCTCCGAACTGGCAGACGATGACGCCATCGTGACGACCGGCGTCGGCCAACACCAGATGTGGGCCAGCCAGTTCTGGACGTTCACCGAGCCCCGCACCTGGGTGTCCTCGCACGGACTCGGGACGATGGGCTACGGCGTGCCCTCGGCCATCGGCGCGAAGATAGCCGCGCCCGACACGGAGGTCGTCTGCTTCGACGGCGACGGATCCTTCCTGATGACCGTACAGGAACTCTCGGTCGCGGTCCGCGAGGACCTCGACGTGACGTACGTCGTCCTGAACAACGAGGCGGTCGGGATGGTCCGCCAGTGGCAGGACGGCTTCTACGAGGGCCGACGGATGGCCTCGGAGTACCCGTGGATCCCGCAGTTCGACATGCTCGCCGAGGCGTTCGGCGCGCGCGGGTTCCGACTGGAGGACTACGAGTCGGTCGACGAGGTCATCCGGAAGGCCCGCAGCTACGACGGACCCTCGGTCGTCGACGCGATCATCGACCCGGCCGAGAACGTCTACCCGATGGTCCCCAGCGGCGGGGACAACGGCCTGTTCGCACTGAACGGCGACCAACTCGGAGACATCTAATGCGGATACAGGAGACCACACGATGACACAAGGGATGGACGGCCCACACCCGGACGACCGAATGCGTCCGGCGGGCCGACGCAACTCACAAGGGATTCGCATCGATCCGGAGGCAGAGGCGACCCACCGGCCGCGCAAGGCGGTGCTGTCGACGCTGGTGAACCACGAGCCCGGCGTCCTCGCCGAGGTCTCGGGGCTGTTCAGCCGCCGACAGTTCAACATCGAGAGTCTGACGGTCGGCGCGACCGACGACGACGAGGTCGCGCGGATGACCATCGTCATCGAGGAGCCCGAGCCCGGAATCGAGCAGGCGAAAAAGCAGCTCCGGAAGCTCGTGCCGGTCATCTCGGTCGAGGAACTCAAGCCCGAGGCGGTCCAGCGAGAGCTGGTCCTCGTGAAGGTCAGCGCCGAGTTGCCCGACGACGTGAACGCGGTCGCGGACATGTACGACGGCAACGTCGTCGACGCGTCGCCGGAGACAATCACGGTGGAGGTCACCGGGAGCCAGCAGAAGATCGAGGCGGCAGTCGCCGCGTTCGACCAGTTCGACGTACAGGAGGTCGTCCGCACGGGTGCGGCAGCGGTCGAGCGCGGTGCGGACGTGCTGGAGGACACCCGCCGGAAAACGACGGAGGTATCAGACACGGCCGCGACCCCTGAGACAGCGACAGATGACTGACGAATTCACTACGCCTGTCTACGACGACGGCGACGCCGACGCATCGTACATCGAGGACACGACCGTCGCCGTACTAGGGTACGGCAGTCAGGGCCACGCGCAGGCCCAGAACCTCGCCGACAGCGGGGTCGACGTGGTCGTCGGCCTCCGCGAGGGGTCGAGTTCGCGCCGGGAAGCCGAGGCCGACGGGCTCCGCGTCGCGGTGCCCGACGACGCCGTCGCCGAGGCGGACACCACCGTGATGCTCGTCCCGGACACCGTCCAGCCGGCCGTCTTCGAGGCCGTCGAGGACGGGCTGGAGGCGGGCGACACCCTCCAGTTCGCACACGGGTTCAATATCCACTACGGGCAGATCCAGCCGCCCGAGGGCGTCGACGTGACGATGGTCGCCCCGAAGAGCCCCGGTCACCTCGTCCGCCGCACGTACAAGCGCGGCGAGGGGACGCCCGGCCTCATCGCCATCGAGCAGGACGCGACCGGCCAGGCGCGAGAGGAGGCGCTGGCCTACGCACAGGCCATCGGTTGCGCCCGCGCGGGCGTCATCGAGACGAGCTTCCAGGAAGAGGTCGAGACCGACCTGTTCGGCGAGCAGGCCGTCCTCTGTGGCGGCGTCACCGAGATGGTCAAGGCCGGCTTCGAGACGCTGGTCGACGCGGGCTACGCGCCCGAGATGGCCTACTTCGAGTGCCTGAACGAGCTGAAGCTGATTGTCGACCTCATGTACGAGGGCGGCCACATGGAGATGTGGAACTCCGTCTCCGACACCGCCGAGTACGGCGGCCTCACCCGCGGCGAGGCTGTCATCGACCGCGACGGGATGGACACCATCCTCGAAGCGGTCCAGACGGGCGAGTTCGCTCGCGAGTGGATCAACGAGAACCAGGCCCACCGGCCGGCCTACAAGCAGTACAGGGACGCCGAACAGACCCACCAGATCGAAGACGTCGGCGAGCGCCTGCGCGGCCTGTTCGCGTGGGACGACGCCGACGAGTGACGGGACGACACCGAAACCGATGACAGACGACACGACACACACGACCGAAACGACGACCGAGACCGTCAGCGAATCGACCACGAACGCGACGATGGCGGAGTTCAGCCACACCAACCCCCACACCGGGAAGGCCTTCGGCGACGACTTCGCATTCAAGCGCGGGCCGGCAGTGGCCGCTGACGGGGGGAGAGCGGACGCAGAAGACGAGGACGACGAGGAGACGATGAGAGATGTCGACCACGAACACCCCGAGGCGGAGGCGGAAGACGCCAACCGCGTCTTCCAGCGGGGCAACGAGGAGCCGGTAGATTCAGAATGAGTCGGGGCACACTGTACGATAAAGTCTGGGACAGGCACAAGGTAACGACGCTCCCGAACGGGCAGGACCAGCTGTTCGTCGGACTCCACCTCATCCACGAGGTCACCAGTCCGCAGGCGTTCGGGATGCTCACAGAGCGCGGCCTCGATGTCGCGCGCCCGGACCTGACCCACGCGACCGTGG
>PXSD01000105.1 GCA_003023165.1 Halobacteriales archaeon QS_9_67_15
AGTCCCGATAAAAAAAGCGCTCCACCGGCTTTCCGTAACATTTGACGTCGATGGACGGTCATAAGTTGAGATACTAGTGGGATTAATTAAGTATTTTATGGTTTTTGCATTTGAATTTCAAATCTTATGACAACTACTGACATCCTGACAATACCCCACAACTCGTCGCACCCAAACCGTTTACTCCGGACCGCTCGAAACGCGTCCGTGAGCGAGGACAACCGCGCGTGCTGTAGTCCCGCACGCGAACCCGCCGAAGCCGCCGCGAACACCGCCGAAACCCACTCTGACACGGAGGACTGGCGCACCGAGCCCGCCACCGACAGCGACGAGCGCACTGACCGGATGGTCCGTGTCGACGGCGGGACCTTCCGGATGGGGACCGACGAGGACGTGGGTTTCCCGGCGGACGGCGAGGGACCGGCGCGTGCGGTCACCACCGACCCGTTCTATGTCGACCGCTACGCCGTCACGAACGCCGAGTTCCTGGCGTTCGTCCGCGAGACGGAGTACACCACCGACGCCGAGCGGTTCGGCTGGTCGTTCGTCTTCGAGGAGTTCGTCCCGGATGCCGACCGCGAGTGCGTCCGGCAGTGGGTCCCCGGCGCTGACTGGTGGGTCGCGGTCGCAGGTGCCGACTGGTTCCACCCCCGCGGCCCGAGTTCGAGCGTCCTCGACGACGACCTGCTGAAACATCCTGTCACGCACGTCTCCCACCGCGACGCGACGGCCTACGCCGACTGGGCTGGCAAGCGACTCCCCACCGAGGCCGAGTGGGAGCGGGGACGGCTACGTCGCGACCGCGCCCGTCGACGCGTTCGATCCCAACGATTTCGGCCTCTCGAACGTCTGTGGCAACGTCTGGGAGTGGTGTCGCGACTGGTTCAGCGCCGACCACCACACCACCGACGCCGCTGACGCGGAGAACCCGACCGGACCCGACAGCGGGACGGAGCGCGTGATGCGCGGTGGATCCCATCTCTGTCACGAATCCTGGTGCAACCGCTACCGACTCGCTGCCCGGTCGAAGAACGACCCCGAGAGCACGACCGGCAACATCGGGTTCAGGTGTGTCGTCGACGCCCCACAGTAGCTATCACTCGGCCGATAGAAAATGCGTTCGCCAAGCATTGAAGTCCTCACCGCGGTTCCGTCGATCCGATGACGCCCTCCGACTCCGACCTCGGCCGTCGAACAGTCCTCCGCGCCGTCGCGGGTCTCGCGCTGGCCGGTCCCGTCGCGGGCTGTAACGACAGCGCCGACGACCGGACCGACACCGCGTCCGGACCGGCGACGACCGGACGACCGACCGCGACGGTCACGCCGACTGTCACGGCACCGCCGACGAAGACGCAGACACCGCCCCTGTCACCGACTCCGACCGCGTCGCGCACGCCGACTCCCACGGTGACGCCGACGGGCCGCGAGACTGCCAGCGCGTTCATCACGCGGCTCCGTGCGGGCGAGTTCGAGGCGGCGACCGACCTGTTCGCGGACCGACTGGCGAGTCGGATGCCGCCCTCGCGACTCGAACGCTACTGGCTCGGGCTCACTGCCCAACACGGCCCCGTCGAGTCCGTCGGGAGCGTCGAGACCGACACTCGCGAGGGCCGGGAAGTCCTCGTCGTGCCAGTCGACTGTGCCGAGGCGACGCAGGACCTGCAACTGGCCACCGGCGACGAGGGGCTCCTGACGGGGCTGTGGTTCCCGGGCGAGTACTCGTCGCCGGCGTACGTCGACGGCTCGGCGTTCAGCGAGCGGAGGGTAACGCTGGAGCCCGAGGGCTGTTCGCTCCCGGCGACGCTGGCCGTTCTCGACGGCGACGGCGACGCCGACGCGGGGACCGCCACTCCCACCGCCTCGGACGACAGCGTCCCCGGCGTCGTCCTCGTCCACGGGAGCGGCCCGCACGACCGCGACGAGACGATCGGGCCGAACAAACCCTTCCGCGACCTCGCACAGGGGCTCGCCAGCCGCGGCGTCGCGGTTCTGCGCTACGAGAAACGGACCCACGCCTGCGACGTGCCGCGCGACACGTGGGCCATCGACGACATCATCGTCGACGACGCCGTCCACGCGCTGGGTGTCCTCCGCGACCAAGACGAGGTCGATCCCGACCGGACCGTCGTCGCGGGCCACAGTATCGGTGCGACCTGCGTCCCCCGCATCGCCGAGCGGGACGGAGACGTGGCTGGCGGGGCCGTTCTCGCGGGGAACGCTCGCCCGTTCACCGAGGTCTACCCCGAGCAGGTCCGGCACATCTTCGAGGTACAGGGAGGGCTGTCCACGCGGGAGGAGCGACAGGTCGAGCAGGTCGAACAGCTGATGGCCGCCGTCGAGGACGGGTCGGTCGCCGACGGCCGCCAGATCGGCCCGCTCCCCGGCATCTGGTGGAAGACACTCCACGAGTACGACCAGGTCGCGACGGCCAACCGCGTCGACGCCCCGCTGTTCGTCGCCCACGGCGGCCGCGACTTCCAGATCCCCGTCGGCCCGGCACTCGCTGGCTGGCGCGAGGGACTCGACGACGACACCCACCGCTTCGAGCGCTATCCGGACTGCTCGCACCTGTTCCAGCCGGGCACCTCGCCGTCGCTGACGACCGAGTACGTCTTCCCCGACAACGTGACGCACGACCTGGTCGCTGACCTGTCTGACTGGGTGAGCGGACTGTAGACCGGTCGACCGCGGCCGTGGTTTCGGGACAGAGTCCTATCAGGTCGCGCCGACCGACGGGTTTGTACTCGTCGCGCGTGAAAGTCCGGTCATGCGACGGGTGTACGCCCGGGTTACGTGGTCATGAGACCGCCAGCCGACGACACGGAGCAGGGCGACGACTCCGACGAATCGACGCGGATAGACCCGGCCGAGGCGTTCGCGGCGCTCTCGGACCCGCTCCGGGTCGATATCCTCCGCGCGCTCTCGACAGTCCACCGCGAGTCCGGACGGGAGCCGGTCGGGTTTGCAGCCCTCCGCAGGCGCGTCGACGTGCGCGATTCCGGCCGGTTTCGCTACCACCTGAACGAACTCCGCGACCACTTCGTCCGGAACGTTGAAGGCGGCTACCGACTCACCAACACCGGGCTCGAAGTCGTCGCCGCTATGATCGCGGGGACCTACACCGACCGCGCGTCGCTGGGTCCCGGGGCGCTCGACAGCGACTGCCCGGTCTGTCACAGCCCCGCGGTCGCCGTCTACGAGAACGGCCGCTGTACGGTCACCTGCGAGCGCGACCACCCGCTGTTCGGGTGGACCCTCCCGCCGGCCACTACCGCCGACGCGACGCTCTCGGAGGTGGTTTCGCTCGCCGAACTGTTCGCCCGGCAGGCCATCGAGCGCGGACTGGCAGGCGTCTGCCCGAAGTGCTCTACTCCGGTCGACCCGGCGGTCGTCGTCGACCCTGACGATACCACCGACGGACCGACGCCGGGACTCCGCGTCGCCTGTGACACCTGCGGTGCCCGTCTCGTCGGCCCGGTCGGGTTCTGCCTGCTCGTCGATCCGGTGGTCGCCGCGTTCTATCGCCGTCACGACCGCCCGCTGGACGAGCGACACGTCTGGGAACCGGCCTTCGTCACCGACGACGACACGGTCTCCGTCGCCGAGACGGACCCGGTCCGCGTCGACGTCACCGTCTCGTTGGACGACGAGTCTCTCGCCGTCACGGTCGACGACGAGGGTACCGTCTTCGTCCGCGACGATAACTGACAGATGTCGAATAGAAGTCTCGTTCGCCGAGGGCTGAAGGGGACGGCGACGGTAGCTGTTCGTATGACAGCGAACAGGTCTGAATCGGAGGAGACCGGGCTGGTCGCCGAAGCGCGGTCGATGGCGGCTTCGCCGGCGCTGTACGTCGGCGCAGTCACGGTCGTCGTTGCGAACGAAGTCGTCGAGTGGCTCCCGCTCTCGGACACCGCCGCGGCGCTCGCGCTCTTCCCCATCGCGCTCGCACTGCTGTACGGACAGTTGCTGGTCGTCGTCGCGCTCGGACACCGTGGCTACGGGCGGTGGTGTGCGTGATCGACACCAGATGCGGCCGGTGGGGACCGAACGCCGACCCGCTCGCGGACACTCCGGGGCCGTAACCGTGTACGCCGACCCGGACCCCGAGTGTGCGGAGGACGACTGGGGAGCGACGCGAGCAGTCGCGGTCCCGCTCGCGGTTGCCGCCGCGTTCGCCGGCGTCTACGTCGGCACGTACGGGGTCGACCGCTACCTCGACTACGTGACGATGCTCGGCCCTCGCGGCGAGTGGCTCCAGTTCGTCGTGATGGGCGGGCTAATCGTCGGGCACGGTGCGGTTCACGCGATGACGTACGCCGTGCTCGGCGAAGGGTCGTGGCGCGACGTGAGGGTCGACGTGTCGCTGTTCCCCGACGGACTCGACCCGGTTCGCGTGGCCGTCCTCCCCGACGGACCGATCCGCCGGTCGGCCTACCTGCTCGGTGTCGCCGCACCCGGCCTCCTGCTGGGCGTCGCTCCGTGCGCGTGGGCGCTCCTGACCGGCACCCCGCTGGCGTTGTTCGTCGGCCTCGTCGGCGTCCTCCTGACTGGTTCGGACGTGTCCGAACTGCTCGCGACGCTCGGTGTCTCCGACACCGCCGCGGACCGCGAGTTCGTCACCGGCTGAGCGGTCCGCTTCCCGTTCGTACGGCGCTGTTTCGCGGCCTCACTGCCGGTCGGCACGCTCGCCAGCGCGCGCCACAGCAGAGAATCGAGTCGAAACCCCTCTCAGCGAACTCCTCACTCACCGGTTCAGCGTGTGGACGGCCTCGCCGAGCGCGTTGGCGCAGGCCTCGCGGACGGCCTCCGAGAGCGTCGGATGCGTGTGGACCGTCGCGGCCACGTCCTCTAACTGTGCTCCCATCTCGACGGCGAGGGCGAGTTCGCCGATGAGTTCGGAGGCCTCGGGCGCGACGACCTGTGCGCCGAGGACGAACTCGCTGTCGGCGTCGCCGACGACGCGGACGAACCCCTCGTCTTCGCCGTGGGTCAGCGCGCGACCGTTCGCGCGGAGCGGGAACTGTCCGACGACGGGGTCGAAACCGGCCTCCTCGGCCTCGACCTCGGTCATCCCGACGGTGCCGATCTCGGGGTCCGTGAAGACGGCGGCCGGGATGGCCTGGTGGTCGAGCGCGGACGGCTCGCCGGTGATGACCTCTGCGGCGACCTCGCCCTCCGCGCTGGCCTTGTGCGCGAGCATCGGCTC
>PXSD01000106.1 GCA_003023165.1 Halobacteriales archaeon QS_9_67_15
CGACTTCGAGACGATCGTCGCCGTACGTCATCCGCTGCCGGACGAATCCCGAGATTTCGAAGTCGTCCCGGCGTGTGGTGCGTGCCGAGAACTCATCGCCGACTACGGTCACGAGATTGCGGTCATCGTTCCGCACGACGGCGAACACAGAAAGGCAGCGGCGATCGACCTTCTTCCCACCCGGAACTGGTAGATCTGCGGCAGAGCCGTGAGTATCGAACGAGCGTGATCGTCAGGCGACGTCCGCAATAGCGTCGGTCAGCAACGCCACGCCGAGGCCGATCTCACGTTCAGTCACGTCCAGCGGCGGGAGGATTCGGATGACGTTGTATCTGCAACCCAGCGTCAGGAGCCCGCGCTGGAGCGCCGCGGCCTGGACGTCGTCGCGTCGCTTCTTAGTGTCGAACTCGACGGCGAGCATCAGCCCCTTGCCACGAACGTCGGTGACGGGGTCGAGGTCGGCGTCGCGCATCGCCTCCGTGAACTGCCGTCCTCGAATGGCCGCGTTGTCCATCAGGTCGTAGTCGTCGATCACGTCGAGCGTGAGCGCGCCCTGCATCGACGAGACGATGTCGCCGGCCCCCCACGTCGAGGAGATGCGGCTCGTCTCCTCCGGGAACACCGCCTCGCGGCCGATGGTCGCGCCGACGCGGAGGCCCTTCGCGCTCGTGATTACGTCGGGCTCGAAGGGGTAGTGGTCCGACGCCCAGAACTCGCCGGTGCGAGCGACGCCCGACTGGATCTCGTCGGCGACGAGCGTCAGGTCGTGCATCTCGCACACCTCGGCGACCTCCGCGGCGAACTCGTCGCTGGGGAAGCGGTACCCCCCTTCGCCCTGGATCGGTTCCACGATCAGGTAGGCCACGTCGTCCGGATCGACGGCGCCGCGCTTCGGATCGAGGAGTTTCCGGAGTTGGGAGGTCTCGCCGGCGAAGAAGCCGCAGGAACACGAGTCGGGGTCGCAGGTCCGGTCGTCACAGAAAGGCACGTCGTGAACTTTCGGAATCTCCGGGAAGTCGCGGCGATAGACGGACTTCGAGCGGTTGAGCGAGAGCGCGCCCAGGGTCCGGCCGTGGAACGCGCCCTGGAAGGTGATCCCGTAGTCGCCGCCGGTGTGGTCGTAGGATATCTTGATGGCGTTCTCGACGGCTTCCGCGCCGCTGTTAGAGAGGAAGACCGTGTCCATGTCGTAGTGGGCACTCCGGTCGGTCAGGCGGTCCATCAGGTCGGCGGGCGTCGGGAACGGGTGGTCGCCGCGGTCGCCGCTGGCGACATAGAAGTCCTGGCCGGCGGTCTTCAGCGGGTCGACGAGGTCGAACTCCGCCATCCGGTCCCTCAGTTTGGGATTGTTGTACCCCAGCGGAGCGGCGGCGACGTGGCTGGTGAAGTCCAGCAGGACGTTGTCGTCCACGTCGGTGCAGAAGGGCCCCTCGGCGGGCTCGGTGTAGTCCCAGACGAACTCGTAGACGTACGTACTGGGCGCGGCCGACTCGTGGTGGTACTCGACCCACTCTCGCGCACGGTCGCCTGGCAGCGACGACACGACGGGCTCTGCAGTGTCCCGGTTCATGTCGGACCTGACGACCAGTCACTAGTTAAATCATGCGGCCGATCTGTCCACAGAGAGCCACTCTCACCAGGGAATCACCGCTCACAATTGGACAGACGTTGGATCGTCGTGGTCGAGTACCCGGCCAAGTGATCATATTGTCGCAGCGATCGTAACGGCACCGGCGGCGACCAGGAGGACGGTGCTGACGGTCGCAGTCTTGACCGCGAAATCGCGGTTCGGGCTCGCGAAGGTCAGTCCGGCCTTCACGACGATGCTCGACGCGGTCGCGATGAGGACCGCGAGGACTGCGGCCTCGGCGGAGAGCCCGCCGCCGCGGTAGAGGATCACCGCCGACGTTGTCGCGCCGGCGCTGGAGACGAGGCCGGTGAGCGCCGCAGTGACGTAGAAGCCGAGGCGGCCGAACTGCGCGGCCGCGAGCCCACCCGTGACGACGACGAGCAGGAACAGCCCGCCGAACCCGAGGACGTTCCGCAGCGAGAACGGACTGTCGAGCTCCATCTCCAGGTTCTCCGTCCAGTCGGCGGTGTAGGCCGCAATGGCGACGCTCCCGAGTATCACCGCTCCGAGTGGTGCCACCGCTCCTATCAGGAGCCCGGTTTCGAAGGTGAACAGCAGGGCGATAACGAGATTGCGTGCGGCCATCGCCGCGTCGGCGAGCAAGATTGCGGCGACGGCGTAGGAGCTGGCCGCCGGGCGCTGTTTGACGTGGTCGAGCATCGCACCGACCACCGCCGTCGACGAGGCGAGTCCACCGAAAAAGCCGGTGACCGCGATCCCCCGACCGCCGTAGTTCTGGACGACGGCGTAATTAATGATACCGATGCCGGCGACCGTCACGACCATCAGCCAGATGACCCGGGGTTCGATCTCGACGACCAGGTTCCCGGTCCCGATGTCGTAAGACTGGGCGGGCAAGAGCGGATAGATGACGAACGCGAGGATCGCGAACTCGGCCGCCGACCGCAGTTCATCGCGCGTCATGCCCCACGCGAACGAGTGGAGTTCGCGCTTGAGGACGAGCAACAGCGCCGAGAAGACGGTGACCGTTACCGCTTCGAGCGTGAGGCCCGAGGCGACCAGCGTCCCCACGCCGTAGGCGACGAGCATCGACATCGACGTCGTCAGGGAGAGCCCCTCCTCCTCGTCTTCCATGAGCCCGCGAACGGCCAGCAGCGCCCCCTGGACGATGACGAGCACGCCGCCGACGACGACGAGCGGGACCGAACCCACCACCGTGAACGCCGCGCCGAGGATGCTGATGAGCGAGAAAGTTCGGACCCCGGCGGACTTGTGTGACCACTCCCGCTCCAGCCCCAGGAACATCCCCAGGACCCCCGCCAGCAGGATCCGGAGCACCTGCGTGTCCAGCGGGATCGACCCCAACTGTGCGACTCCGAACACTCCACTAATTTGAGGGGTCACGTACTTAAATACCGTCCCGTTACGCGGTCGGACACCGGGACGGCCTGACTGTTTTATCCGTCCGCCAGCACACAGTCCGGACGATGGTGGAGTTCGAGTTCGATCCGGACTGGGGGCGAATCGGGTGGATGACGCTGGGAGTCGTCCTCGGACTCGCGGTGCTGTGGGTGCTCTACTCGTTCGTGGGGACGTTCGTCTTTGCGCTGTTCATCTACTACTCGACGCGCCGCGTCCACGGACACGTCCGCGACCGGGTCGGACAGCGGTCGGTCTCGGCGGCGCTCGCGCTGTTCGCCCTCGCGCTCCCGGCGGTCCTGCTCCTGCTCTACGCGACGGCGATCGGGCTTTAGGAGCTCCAGGAGTTCGCCGGCGCGACGGACCTGGACCAGTACGTCGAGATCGCCGGCCCCTACGTCAACGTCACCGAGGCCGTCGAGAACCCGCGCGACGCGTTGGACAGCGCCGGCGGGATGGACCTGATACAGTCCGCGCTGAGCCGCGGAACCGCGTACCTGGGGTTCCTCGCTACCGGTTTACTCCACCTGTTCGTCATGTTCGCGGTGGCGTTCTACCTGCTCCGGGACGACCACAAACTCGCCGCGTGGGTCGAGAGTTTCAACGACGGCCCCGGCGTCTTCGAGGAGTTCGCTCACGAAGTCGACGACAGCCTGGAACTCATCTTCGCCGGCAACATCCTCAACGCCGTCGTCACCGCGACTGTCGGCGCGATCACTTACAGCGTCCTCAACATCTTCGCACCGCCCGAAGTCGCGATCCCCTCCGCGGCGCTGGTCGGCCTGCTGACCGGGATCGCGAGTCTCGTCCCGGTCGTCGGGATGAAACTCGTCTACGTGCCGGTGACAGCGTTTCTCGCCGTCAGGGCGTTCTCCGAGGGGACCGGCTGGGGCTTCGTCGTCGCCTTCGCGGCCATCTCGTTCGTCGTCATCGACGTCATCCCGGACCTCATGGTCCGGCCCTACGTCACCGGCGGGTCGCTCCACACCGGGAGCGTCATGTTCGCGTACATCCTCGGCCCGCTCCTGTTCGGCTGGTACGGCCTCTTCCTCGGCCCGATGATCCTCGTCTTCGTCACGCACTTCGGTCTCGTCGTCGCCCCCGAACTGCTCGGTCGCGGCGACGGAGGCGACGTGGCGACGACAGATGCGACCGAGAGTCCCGGAGAAGCCGTCGCTGACACGGAGCAACGAGAGCACCAGCAGGCCGATGACGCGACGACGTCGAACGACGACCCTGCAACGTCGAACGGCGGCGAGCGACCGGCCGAGCAACCGGCGGATCCCCCCGACGAATCCGCAGAGGACGAGACGGAATGAGACGGTAGCCACTCGACGCTCGCCGCCCCGGGCGCCGGTCTCTCGGCGGACCGGGGCGTGCCCGCGGCGACTACAGCTCGACGTACTGCTCTTCCCAGTCGCGGCGTGCCTCGATCTCCCGCTGACCGCGCCGCGTGAGGCTGTAGAAGGACGAGCGTGTCGAGGTTCGGATACAGGCGCCCGTGGTGGATCTCCTTCTCGTAGTACTCCTCGAGCTCCTCCTTGATCGCCAGACCGTGGGGCTCCTCTTTCCCCGCGATGGTGTACAGCAGGTCACGCTGAAATCCTGTCAGGTCGTACATCGGTAATGTCCACTAGAAGGTTACTGTCTGATATGCATAAATATGTCGACTGATGAGTATGCTGTCTCTTCGTATCCGGGTGTTAGACCGCTATTACTGGAAAGCCGACAGTTAAACCGGTTGATGAATAGCCGGTAGTAACCGTATTCGTTCGGTTTCACGTTTCCGACGGAACGGTTCGTTCGCCCCTCGTTCGCGACGCCGAGACTCCTCGGTCGGATTCATACGGATTATTGTAGATTATTTCCGGATAGCGCCGACCCCGGGGTCGGCACGTCCCGGTAAATCGCTACAATAATCCGTATCACGCGACGAAGCGGGGTTTGCGAGCGCGTCGGTGTCGCCGCTCGAACCGAATCGTCACGTCGACTCCGCATCCGGGTCGGTGTCGGGCGGTGCGGAACCGGGAGCGAAACGCGAGCGGCCATACCGCGGTCTGCCGACTGGACGAGTGAGCTACGAAAGGAATGGGAAGCGACCGCGTGAGCGAAAAGCCCACGCGAACGCTTGCCGCCCTGAATTGGTCCCCGCTGACGCTTCGGCCCTCCAAGCGAAGCGTCACGTAACTCTGGGGTCGGGAATTACTTAAAATTACCGACCCTCTCCGCTTCCCGTCGGTTGACTACGGTGACGGAAAGCGCCC
>PXSD01000107.1 GCA_003023165.1 Halobacteriales archaeon QS_9_67_15
GACCCCGGGGTCGGCGCGTACCGGTAAATCGCTACAATAATCCGTATGAATCGGGGCCGCCGGTTCGCCCTCCTCAGACGACCACGACGCCGACGCCGTAGACGACCATCGTCGTCACGACGGCCGCGGCCATCGCGGCGGCCAGCACCTGGAGGGCGCGAACGCGGTCCCGTTTGACGGCTTCTGCGTCGCCGACCTTCCCGGTTCCGCCGCCGGACCCGGAGAGGTCGTAGCGTGCGAGCGCGCCGAACGCCGCGCAGAACCCCGTCCGGTGTTGTACGACGCCGACGAACCCGCCGAACAGAAACGGGAAGCTCCCGAACAGGAGCCCCGCCGGTCTGCCGGTCCCGACCACGAACAGCGTGTAGGCGGCCGCAACGGCGAACGACAGCGCGCCCGCCGTGCGACGTTTCCGCCGCTCTTCGCGCCCGATGTTGCAGACGCCCGGTCGATACTGGGTCATAGTCACCACTGAGTATCTGACATACATAAACGCTCAAGCAAACAGTGTCGGTACGGACCGCGAGCGGCGGCGTGGCGGACCGGACCGACACCGACGGCGGACTGAAAGATATTTGCCGGCCAGACACCTCGTGGCGCGTATGCACGACTTCGTTGTCGTCGGCTGTGGCCCCGCGGGGTCGCGGTTCGCCCGCCGCGCCGCCGAACGCGGCCGCGACGTCCTCGCCTTCGAGCAGGGGACGGTAGGAGAGCCACTCGCCTGTTCGGGGCACGTCTCGACCGACATCTGGGAGTACACGCCCGACGGTGCCCGCGGACGGCTCCTCCAGAACGTCGTCTACGGCGCGCGCTTCCACCTCGACGGCCCTCGCGGCGGTCCGCCGGGCGACCCCCGGACGAACGGCCACGCGGCCTCCGCGACCGACGCGAACGACCACGCCGCGACCGCGGCCGACGCGGACGGCCGAGCGGCTGACGACGCGAGCTATCCCTTCTACAAGGGCGAACAGACCTCCAACGTGGTCGACAGGGTCGGCCTCGACGGAGAACTCGCCGACGCAGCGCGCGACGCCGGCGTCGACCTCCGCGAGAACCACACCGTCGTCGGCGTGAAAGAGCGCCCGGACCGCGTCCGCGTCGAGGTACGCGGACCCGACGGTGTCGAGACCCACGAGGCCCGGATGGTCGCCGGCTGTGACGGCCCGAAATCGCGCGTCCGCCAGGAGCTCGGAATGGCCGGGCCCGACGAACTGCTCCACGGCGTCCTGGGCTTCAGCGACGAGGACGACGACACCGACTTCGTCGACGTGCACCTCACCGTCCCGAAGTTCTTCGCGTGGCGCATCCCCCGGGGCGACGCGGGCGTCGAGTACGGGCTCGCGACGCCGCCCAGCGCCGACGTGCGCGACCGGTTCGAGCGGTTCACGGCCGACTACGGGGCCGAGACCGACGAACGCTGTTCGGGGCTCATCCCGGTCGGTCCGCCGGACTCGGTGACGAGCACCCGCGCCTTCCTGGTCGGGGACGCGGCCGCACAGACCAAGCCGTTCACCGGCGGCGGCATCCTCTACGGGATGACGGCCGCCGACCACGCCGCCCGGGAGATCGACCCCCGGCGCCCCGGGAGCCTCGCCGACTACGAGCGGGCGTGGCGCGACGACCTCGAACGGGAGATCGAACTCGGTCACTGGCTCCGGCGGGCGTACTCGCTTCCGGAACCCGTCCAGCAGGCGGGTCTCCGGGCCTTCTCCGGGGAGATCGGCGTCCACATGGACCGACCGACGACGATGTTCTCCGTCGACCAGTTGAAGTCGCTGCTGCGAGGCTGAGGGTCGCTCGGGGCCGCCGGCTCCCCGCCCCTCGTGAGGTCGCTCTCCTGACCCGCCGGTTCCCCAATCCTCATGAGAGACGGCCCCTAACCGCCGGCATGGAGTTCGACCTGACGAAGACAGCCGTCGCGTTCGTCGCTCTCATCGCCGTCGGCGTGGGTGGCCTGATCGCATCGGGCGTCATGCCGACGCGGGTCGTCGTGATGATGGTCGCGCCCTCGATGGTAGCTTTCGGCCTCATCTGTCTCGGACTGGGCGTCAAGTACGGGGAACACCGGGCGAGCGCGCTACGGTAGCCGCCCGCTCCGGAAGATGTAACCCGTCACCGGTCCCACTCCGGGGTAATGACGGTCATCGAGTCGGTCCACGCGGACCACGGCGCGACCTTCGAGCAACGGGGCGGCCGTCGGGTCGTCGCCCACTACGGGCGACCCGAGCGGACCCACGTCGCCGTCCGGAACGTCGTCGGCGTCACAGAACGGGGTTACGGCGTCCTCGTCGTCGAAGGCGAGGACCGCGTCGACTTCGTCGACAACGCCATCTCGAACCGCGTCCCGAGCGAGGACGGCGAGGGCCGTTACGCGCTCCTGCTCGACCCGCAGGGCGCTATCGAGACGGACATGTACGTCTATAACGCCGCCGACGGCGACCGCCTGCTCCTCTTTCTCCCGCCGACCGAACGCGAGCGCGTCGCCGAGGACTGGCGCGGGAAGACGTTCATCCAGGACGTCGAGATCACCGACGCTACCGACGACTTCGGGGTCTTCGGCGTCTACGGCCCGCAGGCGACAGAGAAGATAGCGAGCGTGCTCAACGAGTCCGCGACGCCGAGCCGGCCACTCTCGTTCGTCCGCGGAACGATGGGCGAAGCCGGTGTCACGGTGGTCCGTGACGACGGTCTCGCCGGCGAGGAGGGCTACGAGGTCGTCTGTGCCGCGAGCGAGGCCGCGGACGTCTTCGACACGCTCGCCAACCGCGGGCAGGCCGCGGCCCCCTTCGGCTATCGCACGTGGGAGACGCTGACGCTCGAGGCCGGAACGCCGCTGTTCGAGTCCGAACTCTCCGGTCGGCTCCCGAACGATTGCGGGGTTCGCAACGCGCTGGACTTCGAGAAGGGGTGTTACGTCGGGCAGGAGGTCGTCTCGCGGATCGAGAACCGCGGTCGCACGGGCGAGCGACTCGTCGGCCTCGCGGTCGAGGCCGTTCCCGACGCCGGTGCTGCGGTGTTCGCCGACGACGCGGCGGTCGGGGAGGTGACTCGCACCGCGGTGAGTCCGACGCGCGACGAATCGCTCGCGCTCGCCGCGGTCGACACCGACGTCGCGACGGGTGCGGGAGCGGAGGAGGACGAAGTCGACGAACTGACCGTCCGCGTCGACGGCGAGGAACGAGCGGCGACGCGCGAGGCGCTCCCGTTCGTCGAGGGGAGCGACGACTCGAAACGCAGGCCGCGATACCCCTCGGGGTGACGCTCTCCAGCCGCCTCCGTCCTATCTCGCCCACTGAAAGCCGTTTTCGACTGTGATACTCGTACGAAACGCTCAATATTTGTGCTACACAAGGTGGTCGTAACCTCCGCCCATGTCGGAATCAGTCATCGCAGATTTCGTCGCCACGTTCAACTCGGAGGCGTCGGCGCGCGCCGAGCCGGCGAAAGGGCGGATCCTCCTGAGCGAGAGACGACTCGTCCTCGCGGGCGACGAGGGGAAGGCGACGGTCCCGCTGTCGTCGATCTTCGACATCTCCGTCGGTCAGGTGCCCGACGACCTGGGCGACTTCTTCAGTTCGACGGTCACGGTCGCGTTCGAGAAGAACGGCGACCGGATGGTCGCGGCCGTCGAGGCGGACGACGACAAGATCGAGAAGTTCACGACGGTGCTATTCAAAGCGGTCCTCAACGGCATCGACGTCACGGTCAAACACCCGGCGAGCGTCGGCGGTCGGGTCACCGACGCGCCGTTCGCCCCCGCGAAACTCTATCTGAAGCCCGGGAGCGTCCGCTTCAAGCGATCCGACGACACTGTCGACATCGACCTCTCGACGGTCAGCGAGTTCAACCGCACCGCGCGGGAGATCGACGGGACCGAACAACCCGTCCTGGCGGTCAGACACCTCGATGACGGACAGGGGTCCCTGTCGCTTGCGGCCATGGACTCGCCCCGCGAGATGTCAATCCTCGGTCGCTACCTCCGCATGGAGTACAGCGAGCTCGTGTCCGACCTCGAGGACGTGACGCTGTCGGAGGAACAGGTCGAACTCCTCGTCGCCATCTACTCCACCGGCCCGTCCGTCTCGCTCGCGAACGTGCTCGATGTGGAGACGAGCCAGCTGACGATGGTCCTCAACGACCTCAGGAGCGACGAACTCGTCGTCGACGCCGGCGACGGGGCGAAGCTCACCCCGAAGGGTCGCGTCGTCGTCAGCAAACACCTCGAAGACGTCAACGCGTAACGCGACGGCCTCTCCCGGTAGTATCGGTCGCCGTCAGGCGTCCCAGGGCTCGCCGCTGGCCAGGTCCACGTCCGAGTCGCCGTTCTCCGACGGACAGATGTCGGCGAGCCGGCAGTCCGCGCAGTCCGGGTTGCGGGCCGTACAGACCGCGCGGCCGTGGCTGATCAGGAGGTGTGTGTACCACTTCCACTCGTCTTCGGGGATGGCCGTGCTGGAGGATCACGTTCGCCGTCTTCCGACCGACGCCTTTCAGTTCGGTCAGTTCGTCCATGGTGTCCGGCACCTCGCCGTCGTGCTCCTCGATGATGGTCTGTGCCGACGATTTGAGGTAGTCGGCCTTGCTGTTGTGGTAGGTGATGGAGTCGATGTCCGCCGAGAGCTCGTCCACGTCGGCGGTGGCGTAGTCCTCGGGGGTCTGGTACGTCTCGAAGAGGTGGTCGGTCTCCTTGTTGACTCGCTCGTCGGTGCACTGTGCGGAGAGCACGACGGCGACGAGCAGTTCGAGACGGTTCGAGAAATGTAGCGAGATATCGGTGTCGGGGTACGCCTCCCAGAGCCGGTCGATGACCGCTTCGGCCTGCTCTGTGCGCGACGGGAGTGGGGTGCCCATTGTGAGGGGATCATCGCGGGAATCTCGCTTGAGTGGTTCGGTCTCGGTCCGGACGGCGGTCACATGACTGCGTCCAGACCGCCGCGTCTCGGCTGTGAGACTCGGCGACCCCGCTCAGGCGGGCGCGCTGTTCGACTGCGGCCGGCGAAGTAGCCACTCACTGATTCTAGAGCCCTGAAAAAACCGATCGAGCGGGCTAGAGCCGCTCGTCCGTGAGGGAGACGATCACTCGTCTGTCGGAGCCGCTACGTCCTCGTTCGTGTCGTCGCCTGCAGATCCGTCGGCGCTGGCTTCACTGTCGGACCCACTTTCCTCACTGCTGGAGCTACCTTCACCGTCGTCGGAGCCGCCGTTGACACCGACGCCACCCTCGCTCGGTTCGCCGCTGGTTTCGTTGGTCTGTTCGACGACTTCGACGGGGACGGTCGTCGAGTTGGGGACGGCGTACGGGATGCCGTCCTCGTCGACGACCCAGTCGATACTGAGAGTGATCGTGTTGTTCCCGGTCGAGAGGTCCGCGGCCCGGTGCCTGTTCGTGTCGACGCCGAGGGTCCCGACCGTGACGGTCCCGTTCCCGGTGCTCCCCTGTAACGCGGTGGCGGACGCTCTCGCGCGCCGGTCGCCGCCGCCGGCGCCGGCAGAGAGCCGCGTGGCGTTGATCTCCAGGTCGAGGTCCGGCCAGACGGCGGGCTCGCCGGTCCGGTTCGCGCTCGCGGAGAGCGCCGAGATACCGTTGTCGACGCCAGAGAGCGTGAGATTCACCCTATCCGTGCCTCCGAGGGGAACGGTGAGCGAACTCTCGTTCAGCGAGAGGCCCAGGGTGCGGTTGGCGTCGCGCGCGACGACGAGTCGCCCGGACGCGGACGCGCCCGCCTCACGAGTGTCAGCACCGCTGAGAGTCACGTCGTAGAGGCCGGCGTCGAACGCGGCGGCCGAGACGTTCACCGAAACGTCGCCGTCGACTTCGAGACGGGCGACTGGCTGACCGTTAACCGTTTCGACGCCGTCGAAGCCGTCGACGCTCCCGAACGCGTTCCGCAGTTCGTCGGCCGAGACCGACTCGCCGTCGACGTCAGTGGCGGTCGCGAGGAGCGTGTAATCGGTGCGCTCGGAGCGAAGCGAGAGGGAGACGCGGTCCTCACCGGCTGCCGCGTCGACGAACGTCCGGTTAGTGTCGAGCCGGAAGAACTCCTGACTCTCGACGCGGAACGCGGCCTCGGACTGCGTGCCCGCGTCGGCGACGCGTCCGTTGTCGAGGACGAGCGGTTCGCCCTCGTCGTTCCGGAGCACGTACTCGCCGTCCGGAAGCGTCGCGGATTCGAGGACGGCCTCACCGTCGAACTCGATCCGTCGGACGGTCCGGGGCTCGAAGTCGTCCCGTTCGCCCGGCAAGCGAACGAGTTCGTACGTGTCGCCCCTGGCGCTGCGGTCGGCGATGCGGAGGTTCTGTCCGCGATACACCGTCTCGTTGGTGGTGATCCCGGTGTCGGCTTCGAGACCACTTTGGTCGACCGAACCACTGCTCGGGACCGGAACCGTCGACGTGACGGCGGTGAGGTTCTGGGAGAGGGGGTCCCCCACGCCGACGAGTCGGAGGTCGCCGTCCATGCGAGTGGCCGCGGTGGTATAGCCGTCGAACGTCGTGTCCGCTGCGAGGACTTGGTGTCCGTCGTCGTCGTCGACGGCGCGGAGACGCGTCGTCGAGTTGTCGCCGCGGAGGTTTCGGCCCTGTTCGAGCAGGAGGATACCGCTCCGGTGGGTGAACACCTGCTGGACGCGGGTCTCGTTGGCGGTACCGTAGAGGCGACTCCAGCGGGTCACGCCGTCGTCGTCCAGTCGGCTGACCCACGTGTTCGTGCTGGCGGCTCTGCCACCGAAGTTCGACTGGCTCCCCGCGAGGATCACGCCGCCGTCGTCGGTCGGAACTGCACCGACCACGCGCTGGTCGACAGCGCCGCGGACGGTCCGGTTGAACTCGACCTGTCCGGACTGACCGGTCCGGAGCACCCAGGGATTCGAGAACCTGACGGAGCCGGCGACGAGGTACCCGTCGTCGGTCGTGCGAAGCGTGGTCGGGCTCGCGTCGGTTTCGTAAGTCTCGTTCCAGATGGGGTCGCCGCCCGAGAGCTCTGCCAGGCGGACGCCGTCGTCGTCGGGGAGCGCGTGGGTAACGGCGACGCCCTGGTCGGTCGCACGCAGGGTGTCGCCCGACGCTCCGAGGGCCGACCGGGCGCTCGCGTTCAACTCGTACCGCCAGGTTACGTCGCCGTCACTGGTAGCGTGGACGACTTCCACGGTCGTCTCGGGCGGGTCCGTGTCGGCCTGTGTGTCCCGCGTAGAGACGAGCGCGTACACGTCACCGTTCGGTCCGACGGCGACGTCAGTCACTTGCGTCGTAGCGTTCGACGTCGAGAAGGTCCGCTTCCACGAGACCGATTCGTCCGCGACGCGCGTGAGCGTCCCGTTCATCTGCTGTAGGCCCGCTCGTGCGCTGTCGTTCTCCGGGAGTTCGATACCGCCGGCGATCGTGTCGCCGTCGGGCCCCTCTTCGACCGCGAGGGGGACCATGTCTTCAAACGGGCTGTGCTGTGCGTCGACCGGTCGCGACTGGACGGACTCGGCGTCTGTCGCCGGTCCGGCTCCCGCGGTCGATGCGCTGGAGGGACCTGCGGCGGTCGCACCGGCTGGTACCACTGCGGCGAAGGTACCAACGAAAACCAGTGCGGCCAGCCAACAGGCGGTGACTGTGTTCGTGCGAGGCATGTGCCCGGACCGATGGCTTACTCCCCGTAGTAGGTGCCGTTTACTCAAACGACAGTTTTAGTCACTCGCTGCGCCTGCGTGCGTTGTCGAGGCCGATGCCCTGGTGGGTCGTCACACACGACGCGTCTCACGCGCCGGCTCGCCGGACGTTTATAACAGAGAAGGACCTACGTTCGCTCGTGCCAGAGGGATACGAGCCGTCAGACGTGCCGTACTACGGGGACCAGGCGACGCGGGACGACGAGTACGAGCGCGTGGAACGCGAGGGAGTGCCGTTCTTTGCAGTCGAGCGCTACGACGAGGGATACGCCGTCACCTACGACCTGTTGCCGGCCGGTCGGGAGCTCTCCAAACCCGCCCGGAAGGAACTCGATGAGCGGCTCACGCGCGAACTCGAGGACTTGGTCGGTGACTCGTCGGTTTCGACCCGCGAGGTGAGCAAGAGTATCGGCGCCTCGCTGGGGAGCATCTCGCTGTTCGAGCGCGAGCAAACGGACCGGAGGGGCCGGACGGCGGTGCGTTCCGACAGAACTGACTCGCCGGGTCGCGCCCCGCATCGACCGACGAATTGACCCGACGCGCGTTAGCTGTCCTCGTCGGCCCACGCCGCTGGAACGACCAGCAACTGCCAGTCGGCCTCGGGATCGTCGCCCGTCGCGAAGACGACATCGTCACCGCTCTCGACGGCCATACCGCCGCCGCCCACCTCGTCCCAGTGGTCGGTGATCCGGTCCGGGACGGTGAGCACGCGGTTCCCGTCGACCTGCGTACTCGCGACGTACTCGATCGAATCCGTCGTCTCGATGGCGTCGTACTGCTGCGAGACGACGACGATGTCGTCGTCGCGGATACCCCAGACCGCCTCGGCGTTCAGCGAGAGGTACTGTTGGTTGAACACCTGTTGCGGTGCCGGCACCTCGCTGGTGTGTTCGTCGAACGCCGCTGCACCGACGCGGTCGTGGGACACGCCGGGCACGCCGGCCGATCCCTCGCCCGTCCCGGTCGCCGCACCCGGATCCGTCTCGGCGGCGGCCGTTGGCTTCGTCTGGCTCTCGTTCGTGTCCGACGCTTCGGTGTCCGCGTCGATCCCGCCGTCCCTCGATGTCGGGACCGGTGTCGACGACCGATTTGGCTTCGTCACCGCTGGCGTGTTCGGACCGACTGACCGGCTCCTCGCCGACGCTCTCGATGTCGGGGGCGGTGTCGACCACGTCGGACTGGCCGATGTCGATCTGTTCGCCCGCGCCACGCTTCGACCGGCGCTGACGCGCGGCGAGAGCGACGAGTCCCCCACCGACCGCGAGACGACAGAGGCCGCGAACGGGTCTGCCACTCCGGATCGCTCTGAGTCCGCGGACGAGCGTCACCCCGCCGCCGAGACCGGCGAGTGCGCCCGACCCCGCGCCCCGCCGAACGTATCGCGAGAGCGTCGACACGGCCCCGCCGCTCTCTGAATCGCTGGAACTCCCTGATTCGCCGCCGTCGTCGGTCGACTCGGCGCTTGTGTCTCCGTAACTCATACTGTCCGTTCGTTGGACCGCGACGCGTAAATCCGTGCGGCCGGCATAGTCACGCGAGCGAGAGTGAGCCGATCCCACCACTCGACGGCGAGGGGACTGACAGCTCGTCGAACCGCGATTCACGGCCTGAAACCGTATAATACTCGTATCGGTTGCGACTCAGAAGCGGCGCGAGGTGCCGTGGGCGTCGGCATAGCGAGGTCTTACCGCGGTCACGGCGGCGACTACGGGCCACGACAGGAGGAATACATGAAACTTGCACTCATCGGTTTCAGTCAGGCGGGAAGGTCGTCGACGAGTTTCTCGCGTACGAGCGCCGGGCCGGGAATGGACGTCTTCAGTTCGCCGCTCGCGGTCAACACGGCGAAGACGGAGTTGCACGGGCTCGAACGCGTTCCTGAGGACGACCGCGTCCTCATCGGACAGGCGCGAGTCAACGGCCACGGCGTCGGCGCGGACAACGAACTCGGCGCGGAGACCGCCCCGCTGTACTGAACGACGGCTCCGGTCCTCTCCCGTCGACCGTCCGGGTTCGATACCGGGACGGTCGCACTGTCTGCGTACGCTCGCGGTGCAGTAGCTGCGTTCGGTCGCGAGTACACGCTCATGACCGAGTGGTCGCTCCGGGTGTCCGCCGACCGCTCGCGCTCGACGCCCTCGCGCCGATGCAATGTTTACAGCCTCAGCGCCTTGGTCTTGCAGGTTAGTTACAGTCACTTGATTCGATTCGCCCCTGCCACTCCTGCACTTTTTTCATCAGCTCGACGGGCGGCGTCTCGTCGACGTCCAGGTCGGCAAGTGTCTCCAGCACCTCCGGGACGCCGTCGCCGTACTCCTCGGCGATGACGGCCTCGGGTTCCGGCTCGCCGCCGTCGGCCGAGGGCGTCGCGGACTGCTCCGACACCTCGCTCCCGGCTCCGCTGGCGGCCGTAAACTCCCCCTGGCCGAGGTCGAACACGGCCTGGACGGGTTCCCCGTCGCTCCCGCCTTTCGCCTCGATGGCTTTCTCCTCGCGGAGCTTCCCCAGGACGGTCCGCGACCGGTCGACGACGGGGTCGGGAACGCCCGCCAGGCCCGCGACGTGGATGCCGTACGAGCGGTCGGTCGCGCCGTCGCGAACGGTCCGGAGGAAGGTGACCTCGCCGTCGCGCTCGTCTGCCGCCACGTGGACGTTGTGGACTCTGTCCAGGTGGTCTGCGAGCGTCGTCAGTTCGTGGTAGTGGGTCGCGAAGAGCGTCTTCGCTCGCACCTCGTTGTGCAGGTACTCCGTCGCCGCCCACGCGATGGAGATGCCGTCGTAGGTCGCGGTCCCGCGCCCGACCTCGTCCAGGATCACCAGCGAGTCCTCGGTGGCGGAGTGGAGGATGTTCGAGAGCTCCTGCATCTCGACCATGAACGTCGAGCGGCCCTGCGCGAGTTCGTCGAGGGCACCGACGCGCGTGTAGATGCCGTCGACCAACCCCACACGCGCCGACCGCGCCGGGACGAAGCTCCCGATCTGCGCGAGCAGCGCGATCAGCGCCGCCTGGCGCATGTACGTCGACTTCCCGCTCATGTTCGGACCGGTGACGATGAGGAACTGCCGGTCGTCGTCCGCGTGCCCACCGGCACGCTCTTGGTCTGGCGGCGAAGCCGCCCCGTCCATCCGCAGGTCGTTCGGGACGAACTGCGTCGTCTGTTCGACTACCGGATGACGGCCCTGCTCCACGTCGAGTTCGCGCCCGTCGGTCAGCTCCGGCCGCACCCAGTCGTTGCGGACCGCGTGGACGGCCAGGCTCGCCAGCGCGTCGCACTCGGCGAGCGCACGACCAGTCTCTTGCAGTACTTCCGCCCGAGTCGCGACTCGCTCGCGCAGCCGCTCGAATATCTCCCGCTCCAGCTCGTGGCGTCGCTCCTCCAGCCGGAGGACCTCACGCTCTCTCTCCTCTAACTCCGGAATCGTGTACCGCTCTGCGTTCTTGAGCGTCTTGATCCGGTCGTACTCGTCGGACACCTTGTCGGTCTCGCTGTTGCCGACCTGGATGTAGTAGCCGTCGGTCTTGTTGCGGTCGACCGAGAGGTGTGTGATACCGGTCTTTCGCTTCTCCCGTTCCGGCAACTCCTCGATCCACGTGAGCGCCGACTCGTGCGCGTCGATGGTCTCGTCCAACTCGGCGTCGAACCCTCGCCGGATCAGTCCACCCTGCGTGACGGTCCCCGGCGGGTCCTCGACGAGCGCCTCGTCGAGGTCGGCCGCCAGGTCGGCGGTCGCGTCGCGGTCGGGCGTCTCCAGCACGTCCGCGAGCGGCGAGTCGGCCAGTCGCTCGGTCTCCGTGACGATGTCGCCTACCGCGGGCAGGAGCGCGAGCGACTCCTGGGCGGCCCGCAGGTCGCGAGCGTCGGCGCTCCCGGAGGCGGCCTTCGAGGCGAGCCGTTCGAGGTCGTATGCGTCGCCGAGCGTCTCCCGCAGCTGGTCGCGAGCCATCGCTGCCCCGGCCAGCGCGGCGACTGACGACTGTCGCCGCGTCAACTCGCCGCGCGACTGACGCGGTCGCTGGAGCCACTCGCGGAGGAGTCGCCCGCCGGCGCTCGTGACGGTGTGGTCGACCGTCGCGAACAGCGACCCGTCGCAGTCGCCCTGTATGGTCTCGGTGAGTTCGAGGTTGCGCTGGGTCGTCGCGTCGAGGTCGACGTACGCCGACTCGTCGAACGACTGCAGGCGCGTCATCGACGCCAGCACGCCCGCACCCGTCCCGTCGACGTAGGAGATGACCGCGCCCGCCGCGCGGACCGCGGCGTCCGCGTCGGCCACACCGACGCTCTCCAGCGTCTCGTCGCCGAACTGTCCGCGCACCCGATGCCGCGAGCGTCCGGGCGCGAACGCCTCGGTCGTGTGGAGCGAGAGCGACGCGTCGGTGCGCTCGCGCACTTCGTCGAGGAAGGCGTCGTCCGAGCGGATGTCCGGGCCGGGCAACCCCTCCGCCGGGTCGAACTTGTACAGTTCCGTCAGCGCCGTCGCCGTCGCGTCGGTCCCGGACTGCTCCGTGACGAGGAACTGCCCGGTCGTCACGTCCG
>PXSD01000108.1 GCA_003023165.1 Halobacteriales archaeon QS_9_67_15
CGTGAACGCCTCGCGGCCGCCCCTGAGCAGGGAGAGGTCTCGCGGACGCCGAGTTCCACGCCGATGTGGTTCGGCGGCGAGAGGTGGACGGTGCGGTTAGTGACGTGCGCGTCGAACGGCCTCACTACGGAGTTCGTCGGCGATGGCTTCGAGCCTGTCCGCGGCCTCGTCGCGGGTCACGTCGAGTTCCGCCGGTTCTTTCGCCACGTCCGCGCTCACGGGTCGATTCGGAAACGTAACGGCCGGAACTGACAGTAACGCCCGCTTAGAGGGGGAGCGGCGGTGGACGACCGCCTCACGGGACAGGCCGATATCCACCGGGGAGCCGACGGTCACTGGGGGACGCGGTCGGGTGCCGTCACGACCTCGCGCTCCACGCCGTCGAACGACTCGGCGAACTCGGGGCCGAACGCGGAGGCCGGCGTCTGGAACCCTTCGGCCGCCTCGCCGTCGAGGACGCGTTCGGCGGCCGCGACGGCCGTCGTGGCTGTCAGATCGTACGTGTCCGGCGTCCGCATCCGCGCGCGAGCGACGGTCCCGTCCTCGGTCGTCACCTCGCCCAGGATATGGGACTCGCTGTCGGCCCGCTCGCTGGCCGTCGGCCCGGAGACGAACCTGTCGACGAGCGCCTCGGCCGCGCCCCGGACCGGTGGCGACGAGAGTACCGGGGCGAGCGGTTGCGTCCGCTCCATGAGCGTCCCAGCGCGGGACGGGACGCCGGCGTAGGTCTCGATGTTCGGGATGCCGGTGGAGTAGTAGGCCGTCGACACGTCGCCCCAGGGGACGGTCACAGCGGTCGTCTCACCGGTGGGGAAGTCGAACCGTCGGCGCTTCCAGGCCATCGGGACCGTCTCAAGGCGGCCGTCGCGTCGGACGACGCCCGGTCGGTCGAGTCCCCTGAGGACCGACTTGAGCGTCCCCGGCGAGAACGTGCCGAGGCCGTCGATAGCGAGCGTGAGTGCCGTCGCCTCGGGGAGCAGTCCGTGGAGGATCGCGGCGAGACAGTCCGTGGGGACGACGTCCATCCCGACGGCGGGGACGAGGACCACGCCCGCCTCGGTCGCCTCGGCATCGCGCGCCGCGGTCGATTCGAGCACGTCGACGTTCCCGGCGAGGTCGAGGTAGTCGGTTCCGCTCCGGAGACACGCCTCGACCAGCGGGTCGGCCGTCTCCTCGAACGGGCCGGCGCAGTTGAGGACCGCGTCCACGTCGGCGACCTGTCGCTCGACGACCGGCGGATGTTCGAGGCTGAACACCCGGTGGTCGCAGTCGCGCTCGGTGGCCTGCGCCTCCACCCGTTCGGCGTCGCGCCCCGCGAGAATCGGGTCGAGTCCAGTCGTGACGGCGTGGTCGACGACCAGCGCGCCGGTGTAGCCACACGATCCGTAGACGAGGAGGTCCCCGGTCATGCGACCACGTTCGACCCGCAGGTGAAAAACACGAGCGTCCGTTCGCACGCATCGACGGCAGGAACCGCCTGCGCGCCCGAATCGGACAGTCCGGGACGGGACGGCGGTCGAGTTCAGCCGAGCTTTCGTCGTGATAACCTGCGTATACCGCGACGCCGCGAGCGGGCGGTCGGGTAGCGAGCGGATTACTACTTCGGAGGCGGTCGAGCTTCCGTCCGGTGATTCGATGGCAATGGATTCGGCCCAGGAGCTGTTCGAGCACGAACTGGAAGACATCTACTACGCCGAGCACGAACTGCTCGACGTCCTCGACCAGCTGGCCGAGCAGACCGACCACGAGGAGATCACACGGGCGTTCGAGGAACACCGCGAGGAGACCGAGGGCCACATCGACCGCGTCGAACAGGTCTTCGAGATGATAGGTGAGCCCCCCGAGGAAGAGGAGTGCGAGGGGATCCAGGGGCTCGTCGAGGAGCACCGGGAGCTGGCCGATATGGACCCCGACCAGGACGTCCTCGACATCGGCAACGTGACTGCGGCTCAGAAGACCGAACACTACGAGATCGCCGCCTACGGCAACCTCGCGCTCATGGCCGACCGACTCGGCATGGACGAGGCCGGCGACCTCCTCCACGAGAACCTCGAAGAGGAAGAGGCGGCGCTGGAGAAACTGAAGGACCTGACCGACCAGTACGACTTCGAGACGGCCGCCGCCTGACCCGGTGGCGCTGCTCGAAAACCGCGGCAGTGCGGCGCGTCTGACGCCTGACCGACTGGGGTTTATGAGTCGGGAGGGACAGAGATAAAAGCACGACGACGATGATCCCGACCACGGAACACAGGGACGATGCTGGTGTCGGCGAGGCGGGCGGCGAACGCTCGATCCCGATCGAGATCAGCGTCGCCACCGACGGCGACGAGTGGCCGCCGGTCGACGACGGGACGCGCGTCGACGTCGAGGTCGACGGACAGATGTACCCGACGGCGCGGCTCTCCGACGGTCGCTACGTCGCGTGGTGGTTCGAGACCGACGCCCCGGCGCTGGACGACCCCACGACGACCGAGTGGGTCGCCGCGCCGACGCGCTTTCTGGCCGCCGGAACGCTCCACGAACTCTGGCAGGACCCCGCGGCCTTCGACACGCTGCCCGACGGCGACTTCTGACGCGCGGCGCTCGACCGGCGACGGCCGTAACGCGCATTAGTCCGTCGAAACAGTAACCCGCACGTAGTCGGCAGCAGTCGTAACGAGTCCCGTCCGGACCGCCCCACGCGCGGCCGTCGGCGCGGACGAGGGATAGCGACGGCGAGCGAAGTGAGAGTGTGGCGGTCGGGTGAGAGGACGGCGCCGCCGACGAGTCGGACGGACGGTGAACCAGTCGGTCACGGCTGTCGGGACTCGTCGGGTCGGAACACGTCCGGTTCGGCGTCCTCCGCGGGTTCGGACTGGTAGCGCCCGCCGGATTTGATGATCGAGAGCGCGCTCATGATGTCCGTCCGGGTGACGAGCCCGACGAACTCGCCGTCGTCCATGACGACCAGCCGACCGACGGCGCGTTCGTCGAGTTGCTCCAGCGCGGTCATCACGTCGTCGTCGGGCGCGACGGTGTAGAGCTCCGTCGTCATGACCTCCTCGACGCGGTAGGCGTCGCGCTCGACCTCACGGACCGCGCGGGCGTCGTCGAGCGCGACGAGGCCGACGATCTCGCCGCCGCGCTCGACGGGGTAGCCGGTGTGGCGCTCGCGGAGCATCGTCTCCAGCAGGTCCGCGACGGACTGCTCGGCCGCGACGCTGGTGACGCGGTCGGCCGGGGTCATGATGTCCCTGACGGTCACCCCCTCGAACGCCGCCCGCATCGCCGTCTGTCGGGCCTCCGCCGACGCGCCGATGTAGATGAAAAAGGCGATAGCGACGAGGAAGAGGCCGCCCCCGCCGAACAGGCCGAACAGGCCCAGTCCGACCGCGAACAGCTTGCCGACCTCGGCGGCTATCTCGGTCGCCCTGGCGTAGGGACGGGTGCGGTTGAGCAGCGCTCGCAGGATGCGCCCGCCGTCCATCGGGAAGCCGGGGAGGAGGTTGAACGCCGCGAGCGCGACGTTCATCAGCGCGAGGTAGCCGAGGACGAACTGCGTGGCGACGACCGGGAGGGAGTCGCCCGCCGGCACCGCGAGGAAGGCGAGGTAGGAGACGACGCCGAGCGCGACGCTGACGACCGGGCCGGCGGCGGCGATCGCGAACTCCTGGCGCCAGTCCTCGGGCATCTCCTCCAACTGGGCGATGCCGCCGAAGATCCAGAGCGTGATCGAGCCGATGGGGAAGCCAAAGCGCATCGCCACGAGCGAGTGGCCGAGTTCGTGCAGGACGACGCCGACGAACAGGCCGACCGCGGCGGCCAGCCCGAGCCCGAGCGACAGTTCGGTCGACGTCGTGAGCAGGTCGACGGGGATCGACGACCCGAACAAGTCGTTGACGATCCCGACGTACCGACCGACCTGCGAGCCGATGGCCCACGCGAACAGCGGCAGGACGAGGAGGAAGGTCAGGTCGAGGTTGATCGGGATCCCGAACGCGCTACCGATGCGAAACCGTCGCATACGTCGACCTTGTACGGGCACGCTCTTAAGCACGTGCGTGAACCCAGCAGTGGGGTTTAGTTTAGTGGTGAGTCAGCTGGAGCAGCGGCGAACAGCGTGAAAGCCCCGAGCGTTCGACTCCTGCGACTCGCTGCGCTCCTCACTCCGTTGCGGTGTCTGAGGGCCACGCCCTCAGATTAGCGGCACCTCCGGTCCCGCGTCACTTGCGTCGTCTCGTACGTCGAACGCGTCGCCCCTTTCAGTCCCACCCGCGCAGACTGGCTGGCGAGCCGACACGGGGGGGACTGAAAGGGG
>PXSD01000109.1 GCA_003023165.1 Halobacteriales archaeon QS_9_67_15
TGTAGATAGTTTCACAGCGGCCGACGTATTCGGGTTCATCAGACACTCGAAACCGGGATTTCATTCCAATCGGCGGTAAAAAACTACAGTAATCCGTATCAGGGTTGTCGCTCTTGGGGTGGTAGTCCGACCAATCGTGGACGGCCCGTTCGCACCGAGTAGCGGTCGCTCTGAGCCGTTCTGTGCCGAGCCTTCCAGCCCTTCGGCGTCGGTGTTCAGGTAATAGGACCCAGTCGTCCCGTCCTCGGGATCGACATCTTTCACCCGGAGGGTCTGGATCGCCCGAATCCGCTGGCCCGTATTCAGGAATAGTTCAAGCATACACCGGTCCCGAGCATTATCCACGGCCTCCCGAAGTGCCTGAACCTCATCTTCGGTGTACATATCCTGCTCGTCGACGCCAGTCGTGTCCTGTGAAAACAGAGCTATGTCGGTCGGCTCAACACCGAGAGCGTCATGATACCGGTAGAACCCCCGGAGTGCGGCCTGTCAGGGGCGAATGTAGGCCTTGCTGAATCGACGCCGACCGTTCGGTGCAACACTCTTAAGCATTAGATTCGTCTAATCCCACTCGATGCTCAGCGCCAAGATGGAGGACTACCTGAAGGCGATCTACGAGCTCCAGCGCGAGAGCGACGAGCCGGTCGCGACCTCGCGCATCGCGGACCTGCTGGACGTGACCGCGCCGACGGCGACCAGCATGATGGAGTCGCTGGCCGAACGCGGGCTCGTAGAGCGCGAGAAGTACAAGGGCGTCCGCCTCACGCCCGAAGGGGAGACCGTGGCGCTGGAAGTGGTCAGACACCATCGACTGCTGGAGACCTACCTGACGGAGGAACTCGGCTACGACTGGGCGGAAGTGCACGACGAGGCCGACCGGCTCGAACACCACATCAGCGAGGAGTTCGAGCGCCGCGTGGCCGAGATGCTGGACGACCCCGCCGTAGACCCGCACGGCGACCCCATCCCGACGGACGCGCTCGACCCGGTCGACGAGACGGCCGGAACGACGCTCGTGGAGGCGACCGAAGGCGACCGGCTCGTCGTCCAGCGGGTCAGCGACCGCGACCCCGAGGAACTCGCGTATCTCGACGAGGCCGGGATCGTCCCCGGAACGGAGCTCGTCGTCGAAGAGGTAGCGCCTATCGGGGTGGTGAGCGTCGCGCTCGCGGACGGCGAGGGGACCGTCTCGATCCCGGACGCCGTCGCGCGGACGATATTCGTCGACGCGACCGACGGATCGACCGGGAGCGCCACCGAAGCCGCCTGAGATCCTCTCTCACTCGCTGTCTCTCGGGAACCGCTCCACCGATTCGGACCGGAAACCAGTTTTGACCCGAACACCTCAGACGATGTATGCGCGACCTCGACGACACGGACCGGCGGATCCTCGGGCTCCTGCTCGACGACGCCCGACGGTCGTGGCGTGACATCGCGGACGTCGTCGACCTCTCACCGCCGGCCGTCGCCGACCGCGTCGACCGCCTCGAAGACATCGGCGTGATCAGGGGGTTCACCGTCGACGTCGACCGGTCGAAACTCCGTGCGGGCATCCCGGTGCTCGTGACGGTGACACTGACGCCGGGGGCCGCGACGGCCGCGAGCGAGTCCCTCTCCGAGGCAGACCCCGTCGAACACGTCCTCACGACCGCCGAGGAGGAGGTGGTCTTCACTACCACCGTCGAGCAGGGAGACGTGCTCTCGCTGCTCGAATCGGCGCTGGTGATGGACGACGTTCGGAGGTACGACGTGTCGCTGCTGGCCGACCGGTCGTGGAGTCCGTCGGTCGGCGACGCGGAACTGGCGCTGACCTGCGACGAGTGCGGCAACACCGTCACCGCCGAGGGCGAGACCCGCGAACTAAACGGCGAGACGTACCACTTCTGTTGCGAGTCCTGCGAGGCGTCGTTCGTCGACATGTACGAAGACCTGCGCGACGGCGCGGACCGCTGATACGGATTACTGTCGATTATTTCCGGATAGCGCCGACCCCGGGGTCTCGACGTGTCGACTCAGGTCGAGAGCGCGGTGGTGGACGAACCAGAACCGGCCGTCCGGAGCGAGCACGCCTGCGACGCCGCGGAAGATGTCCGCGAGCACGCCGTCCCCTGCGTGGGTCGGCGGATTGCAGAGGACGGTGTCGAACGTCCGGTCGTCGACGCCGTCGGTGCAGTCGGCGGTGACGACGCGACCGTCGACACCGCTCGCGTCGAGCGACCGGCGGGCACAGACGGTCGCGAGTCTGTCGTCGTCACTGCACCACAGTTCGCAGTCCGCGGTTGAGCCTGCGTGGGCGCCCAGTGTGCCGTACCCACAGCAGAGGTCGAGGACGCGGTCTCCGTCGGCGACGTCGGCGGTTGCGGCGAGCAGTCGCGTCCCGTCGTCGACCGCTGTCGGAGCGAACAGTCCGGGGGCGGTCACCAGCGACAGGTCGACGCCATCGACGCGCTCCCGGAGCCAGTCGAACGGCGGATCGGACGGTGAGCGGTCCCGCTTCGGTCCGCTCGCCCTGAGGAGCGCCCAGCCGTCGTTCGTTCCGACTGTCCGGACGGTGTCGGCGGCGTCGTTCAGCGTCGACTCGAAGCGCGACAGGCCGGTTTCGGGCGTCGCGGCGACGAAGAGGTCACCGTCCGGGGCGAGCGACCGAAGCGCGGTCCGGACGCGTCGGTTCCCTAACTCGATGGGGTCGTACCCTTTGGGAACGAAGACGGCGGTGTCGACCGCGCCGACGGTTCTGCTGTCTGCTCGACTGCGTTCGACGGGCCCGCTGTAGTCGGTTCGCGGCCGCTCGGAGGCGGTGCGGTCGACCGACCCGAGCCCCGTCGCGGTCGAGACGGTCGCGTCGACGTCGTTCCAGGCGCGATTTCGCTCGCACAGCGCGGCTGCCCGGGCGCTCGGTGTGGTCAATTCGACGGCCGACGCTCGTTCGGCGAGGACGATACCGACGACCCCGTACCGGGCATCGACCGTGCGGAGTCGGCCGAGGTCGCTGTCCCAGAGGTGCTCCAGTGCGAGCAACTCTCCGGGACAGAACGCGTCCGCGTCCGGAACGCCGTCGGCCGTGTGGAACCGGTAGCGGTCCCGGTCCGAGTCTGTCTGGGACCCGAGGACGAGGGGGTCGGGAGCGGCGGTCATCGCCGCGCCCCCTGACCTGCGCGCGGCGACGCAGTCGCCGTGTCGTGAGTCGAGTCGGGCTGGTCGTCGGGACTGTGCTGTCGTGGGCGTGTGCGGCGTGGCATTCGGATGGTCGGCAGGGCTGGCGTTCGTCGACCGACTCAGAGCCGCGCCTCGCGGACGTACGATACTGAGAACCGACGAACGGCTGTCCGCGAGGTGCGACCTCGGGTACCGAAAGCGCAGCCAACCGGAGAACAGTCGCGCCCGGCAGCGACCCGGAACGCGCGTCCAGCCGGCGCACAGTCGGCGAGCCGACCGAACCGGACCCCGTCCGAACGGGTCGTCGCTGCCGTCGACGACTACGCGGCGCGGAGCGCCCGGCCCGACCTCGGGCCCTTCTCCATCCTGTTCCGAGCAGACACGAGAGTCCCACTAATAGCTTGCGCTGGCGCTCGGGCGCAGTACTCACGCTGCAACGGTACCGGCGACATCCGTGTGAATCGTCGGCAGACGGGCACAAAGCGTAACTACAGCCGACCTGTTCGGCCGACATGGAACTAGTCGAAGCGACCCAGGACGACCTCGAGACGCTGGCGGAGTACTGGTACGCGCTGGCGACGGCCATGGAACCGTACGACGAACTCAATGAGGTCGCCCTCGAAGGCCCCGAGAGCGCCGAGTCGGGGTTCGGAGACCTGCTCGAGAGCGACGAAGAGATGGTGTACCTGATCGCCGCGGACGGCGAGTCAGTCGGCTTCACATTGATCAGACACGGCGAACACCCGTCCAGAGTCCACTCGTCGAACGTCGACATCGTCGACCTGTTCGTCGCGTCGGACCACAGAAACGAGGGCTACGGCAGCGACGCGGTAGAAGCGGTGAAACGGCGGGCCGCAGAGGACGGCGCGGACTTCGTCACCGTCTCCTGCGAGTGGCACAACGAGGGCGCCCGTCGGTTCTACGAGGACAACGGGTTCGCCGAGAAGCAGGTGACCTACGCCTGCCAGCTCGACTGACTGGCGAACTAATTTCATCTCGAGCTGATTTGGAATCGAAATTTGAGTTGATTTCGAGCTTGGTTCCGTAAGGGCAAACCGCATGAACGAGTAGCCCGTATTTAGAGACGAGATGAGCGAGCGAAGGGAACGACTGGCGTTACACGGGATGAGTTGCGCCAACTGCTCACAGACCATCGAGGAGTCGCTTCGGTCGCTCGACGGCGTGACGGGGGTCGACGCGAACTTCGCGACGGACGAAGGGAGCGTCAGCTACGACCCCGAGACGGTTTCGCTCGGCGAGATATACGAGGCCATCGAGGACACTGACTACGAGGCGGCGAGCGAGACGGTGACGGTCGCGATCACGGACATGACGTGCTCCAACTGCGCCGCCTCGAACGAGGAGTCACTCCTCGACACAGCCGGCGTCGTCGACGCCGACGTCAACTTCGCCACGGACGAGGCCACGGTGACCTACAACCCCGCCGAGGCGTCGGTCGAGGACATCTACGGTGCGATCGAGGACGCCGGCTACTCGCCGGTCCGCGCGGTCGACGAGTCGGAGAGCCAGTCGAGCCAGGCACACCAGGACGAGGCGCGCAACGAGGAGATCCGCAGACAGCGAAACCTGACGCTGTTCGGCGTCGCGCTCTCGCTCCCGCTGCTCGCGATGCTCGCCGGCCACCTGTTCGCGCCGGCGTGGATGGACGCTACCTTCGAGGGTATCCCGCTGGGTTGGGTCGCGTTCGCGCTCGCGACGCCCGTCCAGTTCGTCCTCGGCAAGGAGTTCTACGGAAACGCCTACAAGGCGGTCGTCAAGAACGGGACGGCGAACATGGACGTACTGATAGCGCTGGGGTCGTCGACGGCGTACCTCTACTCCGTCGCGCGCCTGCTC
Source organism: Halobacteriales archaeon QS_9_67_15 (assembly GCA_003023165.1). GTDB lineage: Archaea > Halobacteriota > Halobacteria > Halobacteriales > Haloarculaceae > Halosimplex. The sequence goes on from PXSD01000109.1 coordinate 5,014, forward strand.
GGCTTCCCCGGCGAGGGCCTGTACTTCGACACCGCGGCGCTCATCCTCGTCTTCATCACCCTTGGGAACTACCTCGAGGCCCGGTCGAAGGGCCAGGCCTCCGAGGCCATCCGACAGCTGCTGGAGATGGAGGCCGACACGGCGACGCTGGTCCGCGAGGGCGGAGAGGCGTCGGAGACGCCGCACGGAGGCGGCGAAGCCGCCGTAGTCGAGGAGGAGGTACCGCTCTCGGAGGTCGAGGTGGGCGACCGGCTGAAGGTCCGGCCCGGCGAGAAGGTTCCGACCGATGCCCGAGTCGTCGACGGCGACAGCGCGGTCGACGAGTCGATGGTCACCGGCGAGTCGGTGCCCGTCTCGAAGGGGCCCGGCGACGAAGTGATCGGCGCGACGGTGAACCGGAACGGCGTGCTCGTCGTCGAGGCCACCAAAGTCGGCGAGGAAACGGCGATCCAACGGATCGTCGAGCGAGTCAAGGACGCACAGAGTCGCCAGCCGGAGATCCAGAACGTCGCCGACCGCATCTCGTCGTACTTCGTGCCCGCGGTCATCCTGAACGCCCTGTTCTGGGCGGGCGTCTGGTACGCGTTTCCCGACGCGCTGGCCGGGTTCATCACGTCGCTCCCGCTCTGGGGACTCGCAGCGGGAGGCCCGATGGCCGTCGGCGTCTTCGAGTTCGCGGTCGTCGTCTTCGCGTCGGCGGTGCTCATCGCCTGCCCCTGCGCGCTCGGGTTAGCGACGCCGGCGGCGACGATGGTCGGCACCGCTATCGGCGCTCGCAACGGCGTCCTCTTCGAGGGCGGCGACATCCTCGAACGCGTTCGCGACGTGGACACCGTCGTCTTCGACAAGACGGGGACGCTGACCGAGGGCGAGATGGAACTGACCGACGTGGTCGCGCTTCCGGCCACCGACAGTGGACGCGTAGAGGGTGACGCTGCCGCTGACGGCGGGGCCGTCGTCGAACCGGCGGTCACCGAGGAGTTCCTCCTCGAAATCGCCGCGAGCGCGGAGTCGGGGAGCGAACACCCGCTCGCCGAGGCCATCGTCGACGGCGCTCGCGAACGCGGCATCGACGCCGAGTCGCCCGAGGGCTTCGAGAGCGTGCCCGGTCACGGCGTCACGGCCACGACGAGCCACGGGCGGCGACGACTACCGACTGCTCGGCGTCGTCGCCGACGCCGACACGGTCAAAGAGTCGGCCGAGGCGGCGGTCAGCGAACTCCGCGACCGCGACGTGGACGTGTGGATGATCACGGGCGACAACGAGCGGACCGCCCACGCCGTCGCGAAAGACATCGGGATCGACCCCGACAACGTGATGGCGAGCGTCCTTCCCGAGGACAAAGCCGTCGTCGTCGAAGACATCCAGGACGACGGCCGTCGAGCGATGATGGTCGGCGACGGCGTCAACGACGCGCCGGCGCTCGCGACGGCGTACGTCGGCTGTGCTATCGGGAGCGGGACCGACGTGGCCATCGAGGCGGCCGACGTGACGCTGATGCGCGACGACCCGCTGGACGTGGTCGAGGCGATCCGCGTCTCCGCCGGGACGCTCTCGAAGATCAAACAGAACCTCTTCTGGGCGCTCGGCTACAATACGGCGATGATCCCGCTGGCGTCGCTGGGCCTGCTCCAGCCCGTCCTCGCGGCCGCGGCGATGGCCGTCTCCAGCGTCTCGGTGCTCACCAACAGTCTCCTGTTCAGGCGATACACCCCGGACGAGGACTACCGACTGTTCGGATTCCTCCGCTGAGCGGTCGGGCACTGCTCTCGGTGACGCGGCGGTAGTTCGTCGGGTGTTCGAGTTCGAACCTAGTGAACTACCAGTCGTAAATGTATAAAAGAGGCACCTGACTCGTTCGGCCGAATCGCCAGTATTCGGCGGTTTCGTGGCTCCTGTGACTGTATATCACGGTCTGTATTGCGAAGTCTCTTTTAGCTCCTCTCCTAAGATTGAACTGTACTAATGACGAGAGAGATCCGACGGCGACGACTCCTCGGCGGTATCGGAGCGATGGCAACTGCGGGCGTGCTCGCTGGCTGTTCGACGGAGACGAGCGGCGCCGGCGGTGACGGGAGTGACGGTGACGGCGGGGAAGAGACGGCGGAACCGCCCGAGTGGCCGTCCTACCTCGACGACGCAAAGGGCGACACCAGCGAGGACGCACGCGGCGAGGGCGAGGTGACCGTCGGGGTCGGTCCCGACGGGAGCCTCGTCTTCGAGCCGGTGTACCTCCGCGTCGACGCCGGGACGACGATAAACTTCGAGTTCCAGTCGGGCGGACACAACGTCAAACCCGAGAGTCAGCCCGACGGCGGAAGTCTCGACGGGACCGAAGGTGGGGAGATGGAACTTGTCGAGGAGGGCGAGACGTACTCGGTCACGCTCGAAGAGACCGGTATCTACACCTACTACTGCGGTCCGCACCGGGGTAGCGGTATGAAAGGCGGCATCTCAGTCGAGTAACGGTTACGGGTCGCCCTTCTCCTGTTCCATCTGAAAAACGCCTCTCAGCGTCGGTCCTACTCGCCGCGCAGTTCCGCCATGTGGTCGATGCGCTGCCGGACGAGGTCGGGTTTGCCGATGTCGTGGCGGATGCGGACGCCGTCGCCCGCGGCTTCCAGCGCGTCCTCGGCGGTCTCCTCGGCAACGGAGATGGTGTCGGCGGTCCCTGCGACCGCGAACGACCGCGAGGTGGTCGTGTAGACGCCGTCCTCGCGTTCGTCGACGCTGGCGTAGAACAGGAGCCCTTCGCCGTCCGACCCCTCGGCCGAGGCGGCGGCGCTCGCCTCGTCGACCGTCACCTCCGCACCGGCCTCGGGGTCGGTCGGGTAGCCGTCGGGGACGGCGTACTTGCAGACGGTCGCTCGTGGGACGAACGAGAGCTGGGGCAGTGAGTCCCCCTCGCGAGCAGCCATCAGCACGTCCAGGAAGTCGGTGTTGAGGACCGGGAGCGTGTTCATCGCCTCCGGGTCGCCGAAGCGGGCGTTGAACTCCACGACCTTGATGCCCTCCGCGGTGAGCATGAACTGGCCGTAGAGGACGCCCTTGTAGCCCTCGAGGGCGTCGACGGTCGCCTCGAGCACGTCGACGGCGTCCATGTACTCTTCCTCGTCCATGAACGGGAGTTCGAGCGTCGCGTCGGAGTAGCTCCCCATGCCGCCGGTGTTCGGGCCCTCGTCGCCCTCGTAGGCGCGCTTGTGGTCCTGGACCGCGGGGGTCACGCGCACGTCGCCGTTGGCGACGAGCGCCTGGACGGTGAACTCCTCGCCGACGAGGCGCTCTTCGAGAACGATCCGCTCGTACTCGGACTCGCGGACGTACTCTTTGGCTTCCGCTTTCGTGGTCTGGTCGCCCGTGACGCGGACGCCCTTGCCGCCGGTGAGCCCGGCCGGTTTGATGGCGAGGTGGCCGTCGTACTCGTCGACGTGCTCGGCGGCGGCGTCCATGTCCTCGAACGTCTCGAAGTCCGGGCAGCCGGGGATGTCGTGTTTCCGCATGAACCGGCGCTGGAACGCCTTGTCCGTCTCGATCCGGGCCTCGGCCTCCCGCGGGCCGAAGGCGTAGATTCCGGCGTCGTCGAGCGCGTCGGCGACGCCGGCCGCGAGCGCCGCCTCCGGGCCGATGGCGGCGAGCGTCGCGTCGACCTCGCGAGCGTACGAGGTCACGGCGGTGGGGTTTGTCGCGTCGAGCGACTCGAACCCGTCGGCGAGGCGGGCGATCCCGGGGTTGCGGTTGCCCGCGCAGGCGTAGAGGTCCGCGTCTGCCGCCGCCACGGCGCGTGCGACGGCGTGTTCGCGGCCGCCACCGCCGACCAGCAGCACAGTCTCTGTCATACGCGGATCTCCGGCGCGGTGGCTGCCTAAAGGTTGCCTTTCCAGCGAGGTCCGAGCGGACGGGTCGCTTCGGGAGCTGGCGACCGGGGCGCGAAATAAGTGGGTTCGGTCCGATGTCAGACCAGCCATGGAGGTCGTCAATCCTGCGACGGGCGAACGGATCGAGACGTACGAGGAGGCGGATCGTTCGACGGTCGAACGGGCGCTAGACGACTCCTGGGCCGCGTACTCGGAGTGGCGCGGGCGGCCCCTCGCAGACCGAGAGGAGTTGATACAGTCCGCGGGCGAGGTCCTCAGGGAGAACAAGCGGGAGTACGGGGAGCTGATGACCGAGGAGATGGGGAAACCGGTCTCGCAGGCGGTCGCGGAGGTCGAGAAGTGCGCGTGGCTGTGTGACCACTACGCCGAGCACGCCCACGCATACCTCGAAGACGAACACCACCCGAGTCCACCGGGCACCGAGGTCAAGACCGTCTACGAGCCGATCGGGATCGTCCTGTCGGTCATGCCGTGGAACTTCCCGTTCTGGCAGGTCTTCCGGTTTATCGCGCCGTACATCACTGCGGGGAACGTCGGTGTGCTGAAACACGCCTCGAACGTCCCCGGCTGTGCCGAAGCCATCGAGGACGTGCTCCGGCAGGCGGGCTATCCCGAGGGGGTCTTCCAGTCGCTGCTGGCGCCGTCGGACCTGGTCGACGGTATTCTCGACGACGACCGCGTCCGCGGCGCGACGCTCACGGGGAGCGGACCGGCGGGCGGTCCTCGAACTCGGCGGGAGCGACCCGTTCGTCGTCCTCGACGACGCTGACCTCGCGGCCGCCACCGAGACCGGAGCGTGGGCACGGAACCAGAACGGCGGGCAGTCCTGCATCGCCGCCAAGCGATTCGTCGTCCACACCGACGTTTACGACGACTTCGTCGACCGACTGGTCTCGGAGTTCGAGTCGCTCACGGTCGGCGACCCGATGGACGAGGACACCGACGTCGGTCCCCAGGCGCGACAGGAACTCCTCGACGAACTCCACGAGCAGGTGGTGGCCAGCGTCGACGCTGGCGCGACGGTCGTCACTGGCGGCGAACCGCTGGACCGCGACGGCGCGTTCTACCCGCCGACCGTCCTCGCGGACGTTCCGGCGGGCAGTCCCACCCACAGCGAGGAACTGTTCGGCCCCGTCGCGGCGGTCTACGAGGTCGACGACGAGGACGCGGCGGTCGAGCGGGCGAACGATACCGAGTTCGGCCTCGGCGCGAGCATCTGGACCGAGGACCGCGAGCGCGGTGAGCGCGTCGCTCGCCGCGTCGAGGCGGGCTGCGTCTACGTCAACCAGCTCACCAAGTCCGACCCCCGCGTCCCCTTCGGCGGCGTCAAGGAGTCGGGGTACGGCCGGGAACTCTCCGAGATCGGGATGAAAGAGTTCGTCAACCGCAAGACAGTCTGGATCGAGTAGGTCGGCGGATTCGGCGGATTCGCGATGCCGTCTCTCCGGGTTCTTTAGGTGTCCGCGGCGTAGCCGCGAGTATGAGCAGCGACCCCACCTCGCGCAACCGCTTAGACGAGGAGGCGAGCCCGTACCTCCGCCAGCACGCGGACAATCCCGTCGACTGGCAGCCCTGGGACGAGACGGCGCTCGCCGCCGCCCGAGAGCAGGACAAACCGGTCTTCCTCTCCATCGGCTACGCCGCCTGCCACTGGTGTCACGTCATGGAGGACGAGAGCTTTCAGGACGAGGACGTGGCCGAACTCCTCAACGAGCACTTCGTCCCCATCAAGGTCGACCGCGAGGAGCGACCGGACATCGACAGCATCTACATGAGCATCTGCCAGCAGGTCACCGGTCGCGGCGGCTGGCCGCTCAACGCGTGGCTCACGCCGGAGGGCGAACCCTTCTACGTCGGCACGTACTTCCCACCCGAACCGAAGCGCGGTTCGCCCGGGTTCACCCAACTGCTCGAAGACATCGCGGAGTCGTGGTCGGACTCCGAGGAACGCGAGGAGATGGAGACCCGGGCCCGCCAGTGGACCGACGCCATCGAGAGCGACCTGGAGGAGACCCCCGACCAGCCCGGCGAAGTG
>PXSD01000110.1 GCA_003023165.1 Halobacteriales archaeon QS_9_67_15
AGACGGCGGAGGCGTACGACGAAACGCAGCTGGATCGAGCCCGGTCGGTGACGCTTCAGTTCGGGTGACGGTCGGACCGAAAGGAAACATCCTTAATCGGCGGCAGTAAATCAGGTAATGAGCGCCGGTGGTGAGCGAACGCGGAGCGTTCGCGAGCCTCGGGGCGCGAGCGAGTGAAACGAGCGAAGCGCGCCGGTGATGAGCAAACGCGGAACGTTTGCGAGTCGCGGTGCGCACGAACGCAATGAGTGAGCGCCGGTGGTGAGCGAACGCGAAGCGTTCGCGAGCCTCGGGGCGCGAGCGAGTGAAACGAGCGAAGCGCGCCGGTGGTCTAGTGGTAGGACCTGAGCCTTCCAAGCTCATGGCCCGGGTTCAAATCCCGGCCGGCGCATGGCGAGGTCGAGTAGCGAGGGACCGAAGGTCCCTCGTACCGTGCGAACGGGCGGCCGCCCGTGAGCAGACGAAGCGAGACCTCGAAGCGAACGGGGAACGGAGTGACCCGTGAGCACTTTTGCGAGGAACGGACGTGAGAGACAGAATCGTCAGAGGGATTTGAATCGCGGCAGACTGACCGAAGCGAGGTCCGGCATCGGGTCCGAATCCCGGTCGGCGCATCCTCGAACCGTCTTCAGTAACTCCCGAGCGGACGTTCGGCCGAATTAACGAGATACTCGACACGAATCTCCAGTGGTTAAGCGGTATCCCAGTGATATCGTCTCATTCGAGCGGCTCCGCTCGAGATTACCGATAGGAGCGAACGGAATAACTGCGCGCTACTATCGGTAGGGGATCTGCGGCCCGACGGGTCGACCGTAGCCGATCCTTCGGTGGCATGTGACGCCGTCCCACAAGGACCGGGCTATCAGACGGTGGCGGTCGTATTGCCTCATCTTACGGATTCCGACCGATCCATGGAGAGACGATAACAAAGTGTCTCTCGGACCAGCGAACTATCGGATGAGCCGCGAGACATTCACGAAAGCATTGGTCGGCGTGATCGCACTAACACTAGTCGTCAGTGCGCTCGCCATGAGCGGTGCCGCATCGTTCTCCGCACAGGAGGAACAAGACACAGAGACGCAGACACAGCAGACATCGTCCCTGCGCGTCGCGCACTTCTCGCCCGACGCGCCCGCGGTAAACGTGACGCTAGGGAACGAGACGGTCGCTTCGGGAGCCGAGTTCGGGAACGTCACCGATTACGTGAGTGTCCCTGCGGGCACGCACAACGTGACGATCACCGCCGAAGGGCAGCCGAGCGACGTCCTGTTCGAGGGGAACGTGACGATGGAACCGCGGATGGTGGCGACGGTCTCCGCGTCCGGTGAGTTTACCACCGACTCCGACACCGAGTTCCAGCCCGTGGTCTTTGAAGACGACGCGTGGGAGCCCGAGGACGACATGGCCGCCGTGAGCGTCGTCCACCTCGCACCAGACGCTGGCTCGGTCGACGTGGTCGTCGCCGAGGGCCCGGAGGGAGACAACGAGACCGGAACTGACGCCGTCGACGAAGAGACCGAGAGCGAAGCAACCGAGACGCCTGCAGACGGTGAAGAGACCGACGCCGAAAGCGAAGAGACCGGGACGCCTGCAGAAGGCGAAGAGACTGACACCGGGGCCGTCGGTGAAGAGACCGATGCGATGGCTGTTACCGGAACGGTTCTCGCCTCGAACGTCACGTTCCAGAACGCGTCGGATTACATGAGCGTCCCGGCCGGGAACTACACGCTCGAGATCCGCTCGAACGAGACGAACGAGACGCTCGCGACCGTCGAACTCTCCGTCGAGGGCGGGAACGCGTACTCCGCCGTCGCGGCGGGCTATGCGAACCCCGACGAGTCGCTCGCCGATGACGAGACCGAAGCACCCGGTGAAGAGAACGAGACCGAAGCGCCCGGTGAAGAGACCGAGACCGAAGCACCTGGCGAAGAGACCGAGACACCTGAAGAAGAGACTCCGACTGAGGAAGAGCCCGGAGAGGAGACTCCGACTGCGACCGAAGCCGGCGCATAGGGGACAGACTCCCTTTTTCGTTCTCGAGACCGACAGCGGCGGCGTTCCCGAGGTGGCGAGATTCAAGGTGTCGGGGTCCCAACGAGCGGGCGTGACCGGAGACACGCAGGCGGACGACGGAACCGATGTCGACGGCTCGACCTCGGGGACGGGAACGGACGGGCAGTCGGGGGGGTCGAACCCGCGCTACGACCGGACGACTCGCCACCCGACCGAGGGGGCGCACAACTCGATTTTCCACTGGACGACTGCCAGACAGCCGATCCGGGTGATGGTGAACTACGTCGTCATCCTCGCGTGCCGGATCTGCCCGAGCATGCGCCTGAAGAACTGGTTGCTCCGACAGATCGGTGTGACCGTCGGCGACGGCGTCGCGTGGGGGCTCGAGTCGACCCCCGACGTCTTCTGGCCCGACCTGATCACCGTCGAGGACCACGCGATCATCGGCTACGACGCGACGATACTCTGCCACGAGTTCCTCCAAGAAGAGTACCGAACTGGCGAGGTCGTCGTGGGCGAACGAGCGATGATCGGGGCCGGCGCGATCGTCCTTCCCGGCGTCGAGATCGGCCCTGGCGCACAGGTAGCGGCCAACTCGCTCGTCACCGAGGACGTCCCTGCGGACACCACCGTCGCTGGCGTCCCTGCGACCGCCCAAGACGGTGGGTGACTCCCGCGGGGAGTTCGCCTGCTTCGTCAGTCCCGGATCCGGACGATGCCGGACCGGAAGATGTTCTGATTGGGGACGATGTGCTCCTCGCCGTCGCTCTCTATCCGCGTCGTGAACACGTCGACCTCCTGGACGATCCCCTCGTTGTCGTTGATGCGGATGCGGTCACCGATGCTGTACGGTTCGGTCAACAGGAGGTAGATGCCGGCGGCGCCGGACCGGAGCAGGTCCCAGAAGGCGACGAGCGCGACGATGACGAGCGCGAACGCGTACACGCCGAGCAACACGACGAGCGCCGTCGTCTCGACGCCTAGCTGTCCGAGCGCGATGAGGGCCGCGACGTAGAAGATGCTGTACTTGACGAGTTCCGGGATCAGGTTGACCTCGGGGAGTTTGACGCTTCGGAGGCGTTCGCTGACGCGCAACTTCGCCTGGTCGCCGACGACGAGCCCGATGATGAGCGCGAGGGCCGCGATAAACAGGCTCGGGAGGTACCCCGTGAAGCGCGTCCAGAACAGGTCCGGGCTGCCGAGCTGCGCGACGTTGATCGCGAGGAGGATCGCCAGGACGTAGACGAAGACCGCTGCGATGTTCGAGATGATCCCGACCGTCGATGTGCCGAAACTCCTGGCGGTCCGCTCGAACGGCGTCCCCTCGACTGCCGCCTGGACGCCGGCGTTTGCGAGCAGTCGCCGGGTCCACCGCCAGACCAGGTAGCTGAGAACGGCTCCGAAAATGAGGATCCCGATGGAAACGACGAACACGCCCCGCTCCGAGAACAGCCGACGAACGAGGTCGGGCCAGTCGAACTGCATCAGTACGCCTCCGGATCCAGCTCCAGGATGAGTTCTCCCGTCTTGAACGCCCGAACGAGCCCGTCACTCTCGGAGAGGACGATGGCGATGGCGTTCGTGTCCCGCGTGATCGCCCCGGCGGCCATGTGGCGGGCGCCCAGTCCCTTCGGGATGTCGACCCCCTCGGCAGACGGTTCGAGGTAGCGGTACGCGGAGACGATCTTCCCGGAGTCGGAGATGACGAACGCACCGTCGAGCCGCGAGAACTCCTTGAGCATGACGTTCACGATCGGGTCGCCGACGTGGACGTGGGACTTCTCGAAGGGATTGTAGGAGAGCGGTCGGGACTTGTTCATCACCTTGCCGGCGTCGCCGACGACGAACAGCGCCCCGACCGGCTTCCCTTTCTGGCCTTTCTTGCCCAGTTCGACCGCGACCTCGAGCACGTTGCGGATGACTGACGGCTCGGCCCGCGAGTTCGCGAACAGGTCGTAGACGCCCGACTTGTCGAACTGGTCGGCCCGGACACTGGTGACAGTGTCCGAGTCATCCTGGAAGACGCCGGCCAGACACACCAGGTCTGCGTCTTCCTCGACGTGGCCGTTCTCGACCGCTCCTTCGACGCCGAACCGGACCCGGTCGCGAAGGTCCTCGAACTCCAACGGCAACTCCACGAAGACGTCCGCATCGATGTCGTTGTTCGGGCCGATGACGACGACTTCCGTCTCGCCCCCAGCGATCGCTTCGTACTCCGACCGACCCGGTGAGAAGAGAAACACCGCGTCGGCCTCTGCGACTAAGCCGTCGAGAAAGTCGTCGAGACCGGTCATTATCGTATCATCTCATCCGACAGAAAAAAGCGTTTCGCCACGTCTGACCGCTGTCGTACGTTCGTCAGCCGAGCCCCGAAAAACCGCCCCCGCGCCGGAAACTGGATCGGGGATAATCCTCTGGTGTTGTCACTTTTCGCCGGTTCCGCTCGGACGGATGCTCCTCCAGGCGTCGGCGTGGATCGGCGAGTCACGCGTCGAACGGGAGTTGCCGGTACCGCTCTAACACCCGTTCTCTGAGGTCTGCCATCGGAACGCCGGCCGTGGCGGCCATCGCGAGTGCGCCGCCCATCCCCACCCCCTCCTTGGCTTCCCCGGCGGCGTAGCCGTCGAACGCAGGGTGGTCGCCGGCTTCGAACTCGGGGTCGGTGACCGTCACCGAGAGGTCGAGCGCGTCGGCGAGTCCGTCGAGGTCGACCGACGGGTCGTCGGCCACGAAACTAGTTGTCGCCAGGTCGACGGTCCGGTCGACGCCCGCGTGGCGCAGCAGTGCGGCCACCGTGGCGAGCTGCGTCCCGCCCGCGAGCGTGACCGCCGTATCGCTCTCGAGACAGCCCAGCGCCGTCCCCGCGACCACCGCCAACACCGGGTCGCCCATCCGGCGGACCGCCTCTTGGGGCTCGCCGGCCAGCTCGCCCTCGTCGAGTCCGCTCGTCTCGAGGCCCTCGGCGACGACCTCGCGCTTCTGTTCGACGGGGTTCTCCAGGAGCGACGAGGAGACGCCGCCGCGTTCGCCGAGCGCCGCCTGCACCCCCAGTGCCGTCGTCGTTCCGCCGGGGATCGACTCGGCCAGGTACACCTCGTCGTCCGGGAGCGAGCGACCGAACTCCCGGGCCGCCGCGAACGCGCCCGGCGCCGTCGACACCGGGTCCGGTTCTCGGATGTCGCTCCCCGCCCGTGCTCCGACAGTGACCGTAGGCGCGCCCGTCGGCTCTGCCAGCCCCGCGTCGACGACGGTCAGGTCGAACCCAAGCACGTCCCGGACCGCTCGCGTCACGACGGCCGGCGTCGGACAGCCGGTCGGACTCACGGGGACGACCGGTGCCCGGATCGGTTCGCCGTATGCCACTATCTCTGCGTCCGCGCTCGGGGTGTGGACCATGATGTCCGGGTCAGCACCCGCGGCGCTGATCCCGTCGATCCGCGCCGTCTGGGTCGTTCCGACGGCGAGCACTACTCGCACGACTGGAGCCCCCGTCCCGCACTCGACTCGTCCATGTGCGTCCCGTCCGACGGCGACCGATTAACTCCATCGGCACCGCCGCGAGAACGACGATCCTCCCCTCGCGATCAAACGAAGTCGTCGACGCTCGGGCCGCCGGCGTCGTCGTCCTCGTGTCCCGTTCCGCCGGCCATCAGCGTCAGCGGGTTCCGGGTCTGCAGCTAGACGTGGCCGTCGCCGGAGAACTCCGTCACGCACCTCTCGCCGCCGAGCATCGTCGACTTGATGCTCCCGTCTCGCTGGCGGCTCATCGACAGTCCCTCGGCCCAGGCGACCAAATAGTCCTCATCGACCGTCAGCGGTTCGCCCGGCGTCACGTCGACCTCGCACATCGACCCGTACGACGACACGAAGGCCATCCCCTGGCCGGAGATACCGAGTACCGTCAGTTCGCCGGACGAGAACAGGTTCGAGGTGTCGTTCATCTCCGTCGAGCGCTCGACCAGCGGTTCCCACGCCAGCGGTACGATGGCCGCGGTCTGATGATGAATCCGGCACCGACCGTTAGACCCAGTACCGTCGTCGCCTGCGGGTCCAACGTGTTGATATAGGTCGGCAACAGCGTGACGAGCGTGATGAACCCGAACCCCTCCGCGAACCGGGTGAGATAGAGGGCCCAGAACCGCGACCGGTCGTCGGCGTTGCTCACACCTCGATCCTGTACAGCGCCTCGAAATTGGTTGCGGTTCACTGCCGATACCCGGAGCCGGATCTGAACTGGACCCGGACGTACTCGCTCACTCCGTTCGCTGCGCGCGACTGGCGGGGTCTAAATCCGCTGGCGCAGACACGTCTCTCACGTCCATTCGAAACGGTCATGCGCGGGACCGGATTTGAACCTCAGTCACTCCGCTTCACTTCGTTCCCTGCTTCAAATCGGTCCTGCTCTTCGCTCACTGCGTTCGCTCATGCGCGGGACCGGATTTGAACCGGCGGACCCCTACGGGACAGCGTCCTAAGCGCTGCGCCGTTTCCTGGCTTGGCTACCCGCGCTCGCTATCCGCTATCGCCGACGCGTTCAAGAAGCTATCGTTCACGAGTCGGCGAACGCGACGTCCCGGAACTCGAACCGTGCTCCGTCCGCGTCGCTCTCGGTCACAGAGACGGTCCACGCGTGAGCCCGTGCGACCTGCCGGACGATAGCCAGTCCGTACCCGGTCCCGTCGGTCGCAGTGGTATACCCCGATTCGAACACGTCCTGGCGGTCCTCCGCCGGGATCCCACGGTCGTCATCTTCGACGAACAGACATCCGTCGTCGTCGACACCGATGTGGACTCCGATCTCGGATCCCCTCGGCGCTCCGTGCTTGATCGCGTTGACGAAGAAGTTCTCGAGCAACTGGGT
>PXSD01000111.1:0-11957 GCA_003023165.1 Halobacteriales archaeon QS_9_67_15
GAGACCCAGCCGCCGCGGCGGTACGGCCAGAGCCGGCTAATCCGGAAGATGGAGGAGATGGGGGTGGGGACGAAATGCTTGGCTGCAGATACGCCGGTTCTTCATCGTAATCAGGACGGAGATATTATTCGAACTCCAGTTTCCGATCTGTTCACTGAAGAATCTATCGTACTGGCGGATGGTAATACGGACATTGCAGTCAACGATAGAGGGCCGACAACGCTTTCAATCGAAGAAAAGAGTAACCGCGTGACTGAACGACAAAAGACACTAATAAGCAGGCGCCCACTCGAACCCCACGAACAGGTCTTCCGGATCACTACGGTGAACGGTACCTTCTCAGTAACCACTGATCATCCGATCTACCGGAGTACTAGCGACGGATTCGAAGTCGTTCCTGCTTCCGAAGTTTCTCGGGGCGACTGTTTGTTGTCTACTCGCCAAGAGACCTCCATCGACTACGAGGGAGACGCCTCCATCATTACCTGGCCAGAGTTTGCTTCTTCGTGCGATATCTCTTCGAAGCTGTACGGTTCGAATTGCGGGAACCGGATTGCTGAAATCCGAAACAAACGGAACGAAACCCAGTATGAATTGGCCGGCCGGGTTGATGTGGATCGGACGGCGCTCAGTGACTACGAGAACGGAAAACGCGACGTGCCGGTATGGATTCTCGGAGAACTCGAGATTCGTCCCGAAACACTCCATGGATTGAATTACGATTTGGAGTTCGAGAACCCGTTCCCCCTTTATTGGAGTCCGGAACTCCTTCGGATAGTAGCGCATCTCCTTGGAGACGGATCGATCCACGTAAACGATGAAGAGAACACTGTTGATGTCCGGTACCACAATACCGACCACCGTCTCATCAGCCAGTTTGTTTCAGATATCCAGACTTTATTTGGGTTTACTCCGACTGTCTCTGAGCGAGATGGCCGGAAAAATCATCACAAAAGACGGTATCAAGTGAATCTCCCTGGTGCCGTAGGACGGATTCTGAAGTATATTCTCGATACAGTGGTCGCACAGGCCTGTCCAGACATCCCTGAACAGTTAGAGGCCTTGTTTGTCGGCGCGCTGTTCGACGACGAGGGGCACATCTCACGAGAGAGGAAAATCTTCATATCGAATACTGATCACGGATTGCTCGCTGGAGTCTCGGAAATGCTTGAACGGATGAATATAGAGGCCAAGCTTGCGACGAATCAGCACAAGCTCCATGTGAGGGGACGACAAAACGTCGAGCGGTTCCTCGATATCATACCCATTGCAGCTGATGAGAAGTTCTACCGTGGTCTTGATGCACTTCGAGAGTACGACGTAGTCAAACGCAAGGCACTACTACTCGAATTGGCAGCTACTGAGCCGAAGAGTTCCGAAGAACTTGCGACACGTCTCGGAATCTCTCGAGGTCGGGTGAACGCTTACGTCCGAGAATTACGTGATGCGGGACACTTGGAAAAGAAGGTCGAAGGGAGTAATCGATCTAAGGATGGGCTTCGGACGATCCGATACACTGCAACTTCGTTCAAGCAATCTATATACGCGACTGTACTCGATTATCCCGCTGAAATCGAGGTAATTGACGTTGAAGAACGCGATTACGACGGTAATGTATATGACTTAACGATAGACGAGGCTGCACCGAACTTCGCCGTTCAGGGCGGCCCAGTCGTCCACAACTCGACCCGCCACCACACCATCGAGAAGCTGTACGACAGGGGGTACATCGAGGACGACCCGCCGCGGTCGACGGCGCTGGCGGAGGCGGTCGTCGAGGCCGCCGAGGCGTTCGCGGATCTGGTCGTGAGCGAGGAAATGACCGCGCAACTGGAGCAGGACATGACGGCCATCGCCAACGGCGAGGCGACGCTCGACGAGGTGACCGAGGAGTCCCGGGAGATGTTAGAGCGGGTGTTCGAGGAACTGCGCGAGTCCCGCGAGGACATCGGCGACCACCTCCAGGAGTCGCTGAAGGCCGACCGCCGCCTCGGTCCCTGCCCGGAGAGCGACCACGACCTGCTCGTCCGGCAGAGCCGTCAGGGGTCGTACTTCGTCGGCTGCGACGGCTACCCGGACTGCCAGTACACGCTCCCGCTCCCGAGCACGGGCGAACCGCTCGTGTTGGAGGAGTCCTGCGCGAAACACGGCCTGAACCACGTGAAGATGCTCGCCGGCCGGGACACCTTCGTCCACGGCTGTCCCCAGTGCAAGGCCGACGAGGCCGACGACACCGAGGACGAGGTCATCGGCGTCTGTCCGGACTGTGGGGAGGGCGTTACTCCGGAGGAGCAACGAGACGAAGGCGGCGGAGCCGCCGAAGCACACGACGGCGGCGAACTGGCGATCAAGCAGCTCCGCTCGGGCTCGCGACTCGTCGGCTGTACCCGCTATCCGGACTGCGACTACTCGCTCCCGCTCCCGCGCCGAGGCGACATCGAGGTCACCGACGAGTACTGCGACGAGCACGACCTGCCCGAACTGGTCGTCCACAGCGGTGACGACCCGTGGGAGCTTGGCTGTCCTATCTGCAACTACAAGGAGTACCAGGCCCGCCAGGCCGTCGACGACCTCGAAGACCTCGACGGGATCGGCCCGGCCACCGCCGAGCGACTGGAGACCGCCGGCGTCGAGGAGCCGGCCGACCTCCGCACGGTCGACCCCGACGTGCTCGCGACGGAGATCCAGGGCGTCAGCGCCGGCCAGATCCGCGACTGGATCTCCCAGCTGCCCGACGCGGACGTCGGCGAGGACGACGACCCCGACGACGGGCCGTCGGAAGGGCAAGACCGGGAGTTCGTGGACAGCGCCGGTGCCGCCGACGAGGCCGCCGAGGGCGACTGACGCTCCGATAGCTCTCGCGGCGGCTCAGAACCCGACGTGCGAGGTTGCACTCGGCCCGTCGTCGCCCTCGTCGATGCCGCCGAGGTGCTCGAACTCGTACTCCTCGTCGGCCAGATACACTTCTCCCTCTTCGACGGCGACGTCCACGTCCGGGAGCGTCGTCCCCGCCGCTTGGCCGTTGTCGCAGTCGCCGGAGCAGGCGTCGAACAGCGACCCGTGTTTCGGACAGATGATCTCGCCGTCGCGCGTGGGGACGCCGCGGCCGGTGTCGAACCGCTGGGCCTCGTGCGTACAGCGGTTGATCCACGCCGTGACGCCCTGCTCGCCGTCTGTCGCCGCCGCGTCGGCCTCGGTCGGGTCGTCCTCGCAGGGGACGACGATGATCTCCTCGTCCATATCGAAGGAGTTCGTCGCCGTGAACAGGACCGACCGCTCGTCGTAGACTTCCTGGACTGTCGTGAGTCGCGTACCCGCTGTCATCGTGGGTGTATCAGAGAGTCAACGAAATAGAACTGACGGCGGGTGATGAGGGTGCTCGCCGACGGCGGCCGACTCGCGCTCTCGGACGTGGTCGTGAGCGAGGACGCGCCCGAGGTCCCCGACCGACTCGCCCGCGCGCTCTGTCTCACCGGCGCTCGGAACCGCGCGGAACTGACCGTCGCCGTCGAGCGCACGGGGTTCACGGTCGAAGAGCGGCGAGACCACCGCGAGGACCTGCTCGCGATGCGGGACCGCGTCGGCGAGCGCGGTGAGACGGCCCTGGCGGCGGTCGAAGCCCTCGAAACGGCGGTCGACGACGGGCGTATCGGCTACGTCTCGGTGGTCGCGGACGCGTAGCGGTCGCCGCGGCCGGTGTCGACTCTCGGGAGCGTCGTTGGCGCTACCGAAGCCGTTTTATCCGGGCGTGAGGTGTGTGCGAGTATGCAGAGGCCGTGGGACGACTGGGACCACATCCTGAAACTCGACCCGGACAAGGAACTCGTCGACGGCGAGACGTTCGAGGACGTCGTCACCTGTGGCACCGACGCCATCGAGGTCGGCGGCACCACCGGCGTCACCGACGAGAAGATGCGCCGGGTCGTCGACGCCTGCGCCCAGTACGACGTGGCGCTCTACATCGAACCGTCGAGCCTCACCAACGTCGTCCACCGCGACGGCGTCGACGGCTACCTCGTCCCCGAAGTTCTCAACGCGGGCGACGTGGCCTGGATCGCCGGCATGCAGAAAGAGTGGGTCCGTCTCGACGACGACATCGACTGGGCGAAGACGTTCACCGAGGGCTATATCGTCCTCAACCCCACCTCCTCCGCCGCCATCTACACGGAAGCCAACTGCGACCTCGACGCCGAGGACGTGGCCGCCTACGCCGAGGTTGGCGAGCAGATGCTCGGCCAGGAGATCATCTACGCCGAGTACTCGGGCACCTTCGGCGACCCCGATGTCGTCGCCGCGGCAGCGGACGCCCTAGAGGAGTCGACGCTGTTCTACGGCGGCGGCATCCACGACTACGAGTCGGCCACCACGATGGCCCAGCACGCAGACACCGTGATCGTCGGCGACCTCGTCCACGACGAGGGCGTCGACGCCGTCACGGAGACCGTCGACGGCGCGAAAGACGCCACGCCAGCGACGGTCACCGACTAACAGAGCAGTTCTCGCTCCCGTCGTCTCTCGCGTGTCCCCGCGGCGGTGTTCAGATACGGAGTGAACCTGACCGGTTGCGCTCGGCGCTACAGCCGAGGGCTTTCAGCTGTTGACCACCATCTCGTCGGCTGCAGCTGCGTATCTCAACACTACCCAGCCGACCGGGACAGCGGTCAGATCTCGCGTTTCGTCTTCTCGACGACCTCGACCGACTCGATGCCGGTGTCGGGGTACTGACCGTTTGCGTCTTTCTCCGCCGACTTCACCATGTCCCAGACGACGTTGAGTCCGGTCGTCACGCCTTCGAGCGCTTCCATCTCGCACCCGGTCTTGCCGGTTGTCTCGACCGCGACCGTCAGTTCGACGGCCGACTCGGCGAGTTCGAACGTCGTGTCGACGTTCGTGACCGGGATCTGGTGGCACATCGGGATCGTCTCCCAGGTGTGCTTGACGGCCTGGATCGCCCCGACGCGAGCGGTCGCGAGGACGTCGCCCTTCTCTACGCGGTTCTCGCGAACGGCCGCGACTGTCTGGGGGCGCAGTCGGATCCGCCCACGGGCGACCGCACGGCGGGCGGTGTCGGCTCCCACCTCCGGGGTCGTCGCTCACGCCTCGCCACCTCGGTCCGTCCAGAGGACGTCGGGGACCTCGGCGTGGAGGTCCGTTGCGACGAGGCCGTTGTCGTTGTCCTCGTAGACGCGCTCGCCGGCGCGGCCGTTGGCGTAGGCGGCCATCGCAGCGGCGTCGACCGGGTCCTGTGTCGCGGCGAGCGCTCCGGTGATACCGGCGAGCACGTCGCCGGTGCCCCCGACGGTCATCCCCGCGTTGCCGGTCCGGTTGACGCGCGTCGTCTCGCCGTCGGAGATCACGTCGTAGGCACCCTTGACGAGGACGACCTGCCCGAGGTCGGACGCGAACGCCTCGACGATGTCCGCGCGCTCGCGCCAGTCGTCGCTCACGCGTCCGCCCATCTGCGCGAACTCGCCCTGGTGTGGCGTGCAGATGAGGTCCGCCTCGGTGTCGACCTGCGGGACCCGCGAGAGGGCGTCGGCGTCGACGACCGCCGTCCCGGAGTAGCCCGAGAGGATCCCCTCGACCGCCTCGAGCGTCGCGTCCTCGTCGCCCAGTCCCGGTCCGATGACGACGGTGTCGTGGTGGCGGGCCATCTGGAGGAGAAACCCGACCTGCTTGGGTTCGAGCTGCTTGCCCCGATACGGGCGGACGATGAGGTCCTCGCCGAACCCCTGGAGTTCCCGGCCGACGACCATCGGACAGGCCACGCGGACGAGGTCCGCGCCGGCCCGGAGCGCTGCCTTCGCGGAGAGCGCTGGCGCACCGGCGTAGGGGCCGCCGCCGACGACCAGCACCTCGCCGTTCTCGCCCTTGTGGCTGTCCCGTCGGCGGTCGTCGAGCCGCAGCAGGTCGCCGCGCTCGACGAACCGCTCGGCCGCGGCCGGGATCCCGATCTCCGCGACCGTCACCTCGGCGTCGAGGTCGGCGAGTCCCGGTTTAGTGTCGTGGAAGGTGACGACGCGGTCGGCCTCGACCGCCGAATCGGCCAGTTCGCCCGTCTCCGCGTCCAGTCCAGAGGGCACGTCGACGGAGACGACGGTCGCGTGGCTGTCGTTGATGGCCGCCGCCGCCGTCCGCTCCGGCTCCCGGAGGGCACCCGTGACCCCCGTCCCGAGCATCGCGTCGACGACCACGTCGGGGTCGCCCAGCTCGAACGCGGAGGAGTCACGGACGACGTCGATGTCGTACTCGCCGGCGTCGAGGGCGTCCCAGTTCTCGCGCGCGATCCCGGTCGTGATCGTCTCGGGCCGGCCGAGGAGTGTCGTCGAGACGTCGAACTCGTCGAGAAAGCGGACGGCGACGAACGCGTCGCCGCCGTTGTTCCCGCGACCGGCGACGACCCTGACGGTCGCGCCCGGATCGGCCGCCTCGCGTACCACCCGCGCGACGGCGTTCCCGCTCGACTCCATGAGTTGCTTGCGCGGAACGCCCATGGCCGCTGCGTTCTCGTCGATGACGGCCATCTCGCTGCCCCGAATCATGGGCGAGCGTTCGCCCGCCCACCGGAAAAGGGTGGGGGGCTCGCCGGGTATCCGACCGCGGGAGGACCGACAGCGGTCGCCGACCCATCTGGCGGACGCGGCGGCATCGAGAACGCGCTGGAGTGACAGCGGGGGACGGCCGCATCGGTCTCAATGTCATCACCGCCGTATCTCGAACCCGTCGAGTCCCTCCGGGTCGCCGTACTCGGCTTCGACGTCATCGACCCGAGCGCGGGCGCTCCCCTCGTGACACCACTCGACCATCTCTTCGACGGCGCTCGCCGGTCCCTCGAAGACCGCTTCGACGCGGCCGTCGTCCAGGTTCTTCACCCAGCCGTCGACGCCGCGGTCGCGGGCCTCGTCCCGCGTCGTCGCCCGATAGAAGACGCCCTGAACGCGACCCGAGACGGAGACGTGTGCGCGTGTCCGGTCCGTCATACTCGCAGGTAGCGACCCCGGCCTGAAAAAACGCTACGCCGCTGTCGGTCCGGAAGTAGCCGCCCACCGCTCGACGCCCGTCCCTGTCGCGTTCGTACGGTCGTCGGTCCGCACGTCGACAATTGAACAAACAGTGGCAAGTTGGCGACGAAGATGCACACTGTTTGATATTGTGCTCCGAACAGTCAACATACACCAATAAAACTTTGGGAGTCTCCCGTAGACGGAGGTGTATGGGTGACGATATCTTGAATCGCGGTCTCGAGGGGATCAGGGTCGCCGAGACGCGGCTGAGCGACATCGACGGTGAGGCGGGCGAGTTGACGATCGGTGGGTACTCGGTCGACGAGCTCGCGCGCAACGCGACCTACGAGGAGAGCGTCTTCCTGCTCTTCCACGACCGCCTCCCGTCGCCCGACGAACTCGACGAGTTCCGCGCAGACCTCGCCGGACAGCGGACGATCGGCGACGAGGTGCGGGCAGTGCTCCGGCGCGCGGCCGACGAGGACAAGCCCGCGATGGACGCGCTGCGGATGGGGGCGGCGGCGGCGAACCTCGGTGCGGGTGCCGAAGACCCCGAGGCCGACGCGCGTCGGGTGATCGCGGTCTTCCCGACCATCGTCGCGACGTACTGGCGCTACCGCGAGGGCGAGGCGCCGGTCGAACCCCGCGAAGACCTGCGCCACGCCGCGAACTACCTCTACATGCTGACGGGCGAGGAGCCGGACGACCCCGCGGTCCGCGGGCTGGAGACGTATCTCAACACCGTCGTCGACCACGGGCTGAACGCCTCGACGTTCACCGCTCGCACGGTCGTCTCGACGGAGTCCGACGTGGTCTCGGCGGCCACCGCGGCGGTCGGCGCGCTCAAGGGACCGCTCCACGGCGGCGCGCCCGGCCCCGTGCTCGATATGCTCCGGACGGTTCACGAACGCGGCGACCCGGAGGCGTTCGTCCGTGAGAAGCTCGACGCGGGCGAGCGACTGATGGGCTTCGGTCACCGCGTCTATCGCGTCCGGGACCCCCGAGCGGCCGTCCTCTCGGCGGCCGCCTCGGAGTTCTACGAGGACGCCGGCGACACCGAGTTCTTCGAGTCGGTGAAGGCTTTCGAGGACGTGGCCGTCGACCTGCTCGCCGAGCACAAACCCGACCGTCGGCTGGACACGAACGTCGAGTTCTACACCGCCGCCCTGCTCGATGGCGTCGGCATCCCGAAGGAACTGTTCACCGCGTGTTTCGCCGTCTCCCGCGTCGGCGGCTGGACGGCCCACGCGCTCGAACAGCTCGGCGATAACCGACTCATCCGCCCGCTCTCGACGTACGTCGGCGACCACGACCGCTCGTGGACGCCGGTCGTCGAACGGTAGGGAGCCGCCAATCGACCGGCGATAGGCGACAGCTGGTCGGCCCGACCGCGCCTTCGCTATCGGAGGTAGTGGAAGACGTACGTCTGCGCGTAGCCGGCGTACTCGCCGCCGAAGGCTTCGCGGATGGCCCGCGAGGTGTCGGCGTAGTCCCCCCGGTCGCAGTCGGGGAAGTACTCCTCGATGGTCGTCCGGATCCACGTGTCCAGCGGGACCGCCTCGAGGTAGTCGAGAGCGAACAGGAGCACGCAGTCGGCTACCTTGTCGCCGACACCGACGAACCGGGTGAGCGAGTCGCGGGCGTCCTCGTACGCCAGCCCGACGGCTTCGTCGGGGTGTGCCTCGCCGTCGGCGACCATCTTCGCGGTGTCGCGGACATAGGGGGCGCGGTACCCGAGCCCCAGGTCGCGCAGTTCGGCCTCGGTCGCGGCGGCCAGTTGCTCCGGCGTCGGGAACGCGTGGTAGGTGCGACCATCGAACTCGACGGTAGACCCGAAGGCTCGCGCGAGTTCCTGCTGCATCCCGTGGATGCGGCCGACGCGCATCTGCGCCGAACAGATGAACGATATCAGCGACGGGAACGCCGGGTCGTCGACGAGGTGCATCCCCCAGGAGGCGTCGAAGGCCGCCTCGACCACGTCGTCGTCGGGCGTCGCAGCGCGGATGGCCGGCAGGTCGTCGTCGAGCCGGAGCCGTTCTCGCAGGATCGACATCGCGTCGACCGAGGACTCCCACTCCAGTCGGTCCTCGACCTGTCGCACGCGGACCACTGCAGGCGTCCCCTCCACCCGGACGACAGTCTCGTACCAGTGGTCGCCGCCGAAGACGCCGCTCTCGTCGTACATCTCGCCGTCGGCGCGGTCCCAGAGGTACGACTGTCCGCTCTCGACCGTCGACTGGAGGTCGAACGGCCCCGGAAACTCCGACAGTGCGAGCGCACCGCGCTCCATACTCATACCCGGACCAAGCGAGCGTCGGGCTTTGACCTTTCGAGACGGGACCGTCGCGCGGTCGACCGGGGGCGGAGCCACGGCGACCGCGACAGACGTGTCGCAGATCGGGAATGTGGGTCGTGCTATCGAGGCGAACCTTCATATCGGTGCGAGGCGAACACGCGCACATGGACTGCAGAGTTGTCGTCGAGGCCGCAGTGCCGGTTTACGATGTCGAGACAGCCGACGAGGCGGTCCGGATCGCCATCTCGAAGACCGGCGAGATGCTCAATCCGGACCTCAATTACGTCGAGATAAACATGGGCGAGCGGTCCTGTCCGCACTGCGGCGAGGGGCTCGAGCCGGCGTTCATCGCCGCCGACGAGAGTCTCGTCGCCCTCGAACTGGAGATCACCGTCTTCAACGTCGAACGCGAGGAACACGCCGCTCGCATCGCCCGGAAAGAGATCGGGCAGCGTCTCGAAAACATCCCCCTCGACGTACTCGAGATCGAGCAGCTCGACGAGGGAGCGGACGAAGACGAGTCGGAGGAGTCCGCGGGCTCGGCGACCGACGACGAGACGACCGCTTCGGAGTCCGACAAGTCGGAGACCAGGGCCGACCAGGCGGCGGCGGACAGGGGCGACGACGTACTGCCGGAGTTCGAGGAGCTCATCGACGAGTAGTCGGACGGCCACAGCCGTCGTTCTGCAGTCACGTCTCTCGCCGATGGCGGTTCGAGTGATACGGATTACTGTAGTTTTTTACCGCCGGTTGGAATGAAATCCCGGTTTCGAGTGTCTGATGAACCCGAATACGTCGGCCGCTGTGAAACTATCTAGATAGAGGTCGGCCGTACCCCGAGCGAGGTGTACTCGTCGTGTTCTACCCCGTCCCCTGTCTCCATCTCGTAGTGATTCTCCACCTGGGCAAGCAGGCCGTGTAGGTGAATGAGCTCCTGCTTTTTCATAGTCACCCAGTGGTAGCCACTCGAGGGTTATAGTAGTGTCCTGAGTCGCGTTAACATGGACCTCCTTGAAAACCGTGTAGGAACGGCTCTCGATATCGGTTTCGGCGGGTCCGGGAGTCGGCGAAGACGGGTCAGTAGGGGGGATCGGATCGATGTGTCAGCGGCCGTCGACCGGCTCGGCCGCAGTCCTCGAGAGTCGGCTGAAAGACTTTTACCGGCGGACAGACTTCTGCCCGGTATGGACTACGATGATATGCTCGACCGGGCACTCGACGAGACGCCGGACATCGAGGGGAGCTCCGACCGCTTCGAGGTCCCCGACCCCGAGGTGCGACAGGAGGGAAACGTCAGCGTCTACGAGAACTTCCAGAACACCTGTGACGTGCTCGGCCGCGAGGACGACCACGTCATGCAGTTCCTGCAGAACGAACTCGGGACGAGCGGCCACATCGACGAGAGCGGCCGCGCGCGACTGACCGGCGAGTTCAGCGTCCGCCGTGTCAGCAACGCCGTCGACGAGTACGCCGACGAGTTCGTCATCTGTTCGGAGTGTGGCCTCCCGGACACGCACTTCGAGCGCGAGGGCGGCGTGCTCCTCCTCCGGTGTGAAGCGTGTGGCGCACGCTCCGCGACGAGCGGCTAACTGAGGTTTTTCAGCGTCTGCAGGTCGCGTTCGGTCCGCGTGAACTCCGCGAGCCGACGGCTCGCGTGACAGTTCGGACAGTGATAGACGGTCGTGTGTTCGGGGAGGTCCGTCGGCGTCGATTCCCAGTCTTTGGTACATTCAGGACAGAGTAACCGGACGTACGCTTCCTCCATGCGTGGTATCCACATACACTCGACTATAATAAAAAGACCGGTGAGCCGAATCGGCGCGAGCGACGGGTCGTCAGCGGACGGCGGCGTATGGGTCCGAGTCCGCGTCGGTCGTTGAGCCGTTCAGACCGGGGCTTCGACGGTCTCGAGGAGCTCCTTGTAGCGGTTGCGGATGGTGACCTCTGAGATGTTCGCGACGCCGCTGACCTCGCTCTGGGTGACCTTCTCGTTGGTCAGCAGCGCGGCGGCGTAGACGGCGGCGGCGGCGAGGCCGACCGGACTCTTGCCGCTGAGGATGCCGTCGTCGCGCGCACTCTCGACGAGTTCGCGGGCGCGACGTTCGGTGTCGTCAGAGAGTCCCAGGTCCGAAACGAACCGCGGGAGGTAGCTCTCGGGGTCGGCCGGCTTGATCTCTAGGTTCAGTTCGCGAACGATGTAGCGGTACGTGCGAGTGAGCTCCATCTTCTCGACGCGAGACACGGCGGTCATCTCGTCGAGACTGCGCGGCGTGTTAGCCTGCCGGGCCGCGGCGTACAGCGCCGAGGTGGCGACGCCCTCGATGGAGCGACCGGGGAGCAGGTCCTCGTCGAGCGCGCGGCGGTAGATGACCGAGGCGGTCTCGCGGACCGTCTTCGGGAGGCCCAGCGCAGAGGCCATGCGGTCGATCTCGCCCAGGGCCTGCTTGAGGTTGCGCTCTTTGGAGTCGCGGGTGCGGAACCGTTCGTTCCAGGTGCGCAGGCGCTGCATTTTCTGGCGCTGGTTCGACGAGAGGGAGTTGCCGTAGGCGTCCTTGTCCTGCCAGCCGATGTTCGTCGAGAGGCCCTTGTCGTGCATCATGTTCGTCGTCGGCGCGCCGACGCGGGATTTCTCGTCCTTTTCGGAGGGGTTGAACGCC
>PXSD01000111.1:12129-32741 GCA_003023165.1 Halobacteriales archaeon QS_9_67_15
GTCGGTCGCGCGTCTGTTCCTCGGAGCCGGTTCGAATTGTTGTGTCGCTCATGATTGGTCTCCGTAGCGGCTCACCGGTGGCGAAAGCCATAACAATCCGGCGTCGCTGGTCCTAACACCACGTAAGTGCGAAAGGTATTTAAAGACTTTTATCTATGTGGTGTGCTAAACGATCCCAGACCACTCGAAAACGGCGGAAACACGGGGACGACGTAGGGAAATCGGATCCGAGACGTGTCGTTCGTCCGACCGGAACGAGGGGAACGTGGCGGGCGTCAGGTCCGCTCGACGCGGAGCAACATCGCGGCGAAGACCCACATGAACAGGGCGCCGACGGGGACGGTCGGCTGGTGCTGGTAGAACATCGCCGTCGCGACGGTGAAGACCACTGCGAAGACACCGAAGGTAGCACCGAACACTCGGACGGGGTCGACCGGCGAGTTCGCTTCGAGCCACCCGTCGCGCGCGTAGTAGACGAAACTCAGCGCGAGGAACAGGAGGAACAGTCCTGCGGCGGCGAGCCAGAGTCGGCCTTCGGGGACCTGGTTGTTCGGGACGAACCCGGGGATCTCGAAGACGAACTGGACGATGCTATCCAGCCCCTGGTCGCCGATCGGGAGCCCGAACAGATAGTGGAACTGGAGGAAGACGAACCGGATGTTGACGACGGTGAACGTGGCGTCGACCCCCTGCGGTGACTCGCGGAGGACGGACACAGACCAGGGGAGGAGCGCGGTCAGCCACGTGGCGAGGACGGCCAGTTCACCGGCGTACTCCGAACGGACCCACATGCGCGTGAGCTATCGCCGTTCGGGGGAGTATAAAACTTACCGGCTTTCCGCCGACTTCGCGACGGCGACCCGATAGCTCCGTCCGCGGTCGACCGGACCGAGCGCAAACAGTCTTCTGGCGACGCGAGACCGGTCGCGCCGTTACGTTCATGGCTCTCCGTGCCGTACTGAGAGGTGTCGAATGAGGCGCGATTACGTCACGCTGGATCTCAGCAACGCCGACCAGGACGGCGACCACCTCCCGACGGCCGTGCTAACCTACGAGGGCCCGACGGACCTCCTCGAAGAGCGCCTCACAGACGCCGTCAGTGACCCGCTCGACAGCGAGTCGGTCGACGTGGCCTTCCGCTTGCAGTCGACTGCCGACGCGAACGACGCCAGCGGCGTCTTCAGCCTCACCAACCGGGTGACAGGGGGGTTCGTCGTCGAGGTCAACGCGGAGGCGGAGACGGTCCGGACGCTCGTCGACGCCGCCCGCCGCGAGGACGACCCCGACGACGCCGAGGGTTGTTATCGGATCCTCGTCCGTCGCGACGACGAGACGGTCGCATCCTACGAGAAACGGACGCTACTCGTCTACGACGGCGAGGGCAGTCTGCTCCGCCAGCACAGCCTCATCCCGAGCGGCGTCGAACTGTAGGCTCCCCTCGCCGCCGAGGACGTCCGTCCCCACAGATCCGACGAGCCGTCGCTACTCGCGGCTGTCCGGTTCGACGCCCCGGTCTGTGACCGTCTCGACCAGCTTCGGGAGGGCCGCCGTCACGTCCGCCCTGACGTCGTAGTCGGCGCGGGCGGAGCAGGGCGTCGAGTCGAGATTTATCACGGCCAGCGTCGCGCCCGTCTCAGCCGCGACCTCGGGCAACAGCGACGCCGGGCGAACCGTCAGCGACGAACCGACCGCCAGAAACACGTCACAGCGGCGCGCTTCGGTCTGTGCGCGGTCGAAGGCGTCGTCCGGAAGCCCCTCCCCGAACAGGACCACGTCGGGCCTGAGAACGCCGCCGCAGTCACACGTCGGAGGTCGCTCGCCGTCGCGAACGCGCTCCCACACGGGACCGGCAGGCCGAGTCCGTCCGCAGTCGTCACAGACCACACGAGCGGACGACCCGTGGAGTTCAACGACCGACGCAGACCCGGCCGCGGCGTGCAAGCCGTCGACGTTCTGCGTGACCAGGAGGTCGAGGTCGCCGCGTGACTCCAGCGTCGCGAGCGCCTCGTGAGCCGCGTTCGGTTCGACCTCGCGCCCGTATAGCGTCTCGCGGAAGGCGAGCCGGTCCGTCCAGAACCCCGCCGGGTCGGCGTCGAACCGCCGCCGGTGAAAGTCCGCCCGGTCGTGTGTCTCCCAGACGGGATCCGGCGTGTCGTCGTCGGTGGACTCGCCACGGAACGGCGGAATCCCGGACGGGACGCTCACCCCGGCCCCGGTCAGCGCCACCACTCGGTCCGCCGCGGCGACCTCTGCCGCGAGCGCCCGGACTGTCTCGTCGTCCGCGTCCATGCTCCTGAGGACGCACCAGCCGCTGAAAAACGGCCCGACACCGTCCGGTCGGGACGAGACGGCTGCGTCTCCCCCACAGTTATGGACTCACAGTCCTCGATAGCAGTCGTGTGCTACGAATCGCTCCTGAACGGTGACGCGACCGAGCGGTCACTCCGGGAACTGCTCAGCGAGGACCGGTGGGACGCCGTCGGCAACGGGGTCGCCGCCGCACTCATCGTCGTCGCCGGACTGTCGGTCGGTGGCTCCGGCGCCGCGTTCACGACCGGGTCGGCGGCGCTCGCGGTGATCCTCGGTGCAGTGCTCCACCAGTTGCTATTGGTCGCTGCTGTCCTCGTGATTCGCGCTCACGGACGATTCGCTCGCGGAAGCGGCCGACCCGCGTAACCCCGTATCGCGCGACACGACGCTGTCGGTCACGACTGGTACGACGGTCTCGACCGTTCCTCGAACAGAGTCCAGCGGCTCGCCTTCCGTCCGTTCTACCGGCACGGAGTCGTCACTTCGGGAATCGGGTTCGCAGGCCGGTTGGTTAAAACCCTTGCCCCGACATTATCACGAAAGATAATTTGGCGCGCTCGATCGGTAATCACCGTTCCGTATGAGCGGGATTTAAGCGCTCGCCGGGCCCCCGTAGAAACGACATGCGACTGCACGAATATCAGGCCAAGCAGGTCTTCGCGGACGCCGGGGTCCCGACACCGGCGTCGGAGTTAGCCGCGACCGTGGACGACGCGGTCGCCGCCGCCGAGGACATCGGGTATCCGGTCGCCATCAAGGCACAGGTACACGTCGGCGGACGTGGGAAAGCCGGCGGGATCGAGCTCGTCGAAGACGCCGACGAGGCCCGCGAGGTCGCCGCCGACATCCTCGGGATGGACCTCAAGGGCTTCACCGTCGACCGCGTCCTCGTCGAGGAGGCCGTCGACTTCGCGAACGAGCTCTACGCGGGCGTCACGATGGACCGCGGCGAAGGGAAACCCGTCGCCATGGTTTCGACGCGCGGCGGCGTCAACATCGAGGAGGTGGCGGAGGAGGACCCCGACGCCATCGCTCGCGAACACATCGACCCCGCGTTCGGCATGCACTCCTATCAGGCCCGCAAGGCCGTCTACGACGCGGGCGTCGACCGCGAGATCGCCGGCGACGTCGCCTCGATCCTGACGACGCTCTACCAGCTCTGGGACGACCGCGACGGCGCCGACGCCGAGATCAACCCGCTGATGGTCACCGGCGACGACGAGGTCATCGCCGCCGACGCCGTCTTCAACGTCGACGAGGACGCCCTGTTCCGCCAGCCCGAACTCGCCGAGATGGAGGAGGAAGGCGAGTTCGCCGAGAGCGAGCTCGACCGGAAGGCCGACGAGTACGGCTTCGACTACGTCCGCCTATCGGGCAACGTCGGTATCATCGGCAACGGCGCCGGGCTCGTCATGACGACGCTCGACCTCGTCGACCACTACGGCGGCGCGCCCGCCAACTTCCTCGACGTGGGCGGCGGCGCGAAGGCCGACCGCATCACGAACGCGCTCGACATGGTGTTCTCCGACGAGAACGTCGACTCGGTCGTGTTCAACATCTTCGGTGGGATCACCCGCGGTGACGAGGTCGCCAAGGGGATCAACCGGGCGCTCGAACAGTTCGACGAGATCCCAAAGCCCGTCGTCGTCCGCCTCGCCGGGACGAACGCCGAGGAAGGGATGGAGATCCTCAACGAGGACCTCGTGACCGTCGAACAGACGCTGGAGTCGGCCGTCCAGCGTGCAGTCGAATACGCGGACGAGGTGGAAGCATGAGCGTTTTAGTCGACGACGACAGCCGCGTCATCGTCCAGGGAATCACCGGCGGTGAGGGCGAGTTCCACACCGAACAGATGATCGACTACGGGACGAACGTCGTCGCGGGCGCGGTCCCGGGCAAGGGCGGCCAGGAAGTCGCCGGCGTCCCCGTCTACGACACCGTCGCCGAGGCCGCCGAGGCGGAGGACGCTGACACCTCGGTCGTGTTCGTCCCGCCGGCGTTCGCCGGCGACGCCTGCTTCGAGGCGCTCGACGCCCCGCTGGACCTCGTGGTGGCCATCACAGAGGGTATCCCAACCCAGGACATGGCCCGCGTCAAGCGCGCCGAGGAGGAGACCAGCACCTACCTCGTCGGTCCGAACTGCCCCGGCCTCATCACGCCCGACGAGGCCAAGCTCGGCATCCTGCCGGGCAACATCTTCGAGACCGGCAACGTCGGTCTCATCTCCCGCTCGGGCACGCTGACCTACCAGGTTGTCGACAGTCTCACCCAGCGCGGGATCGGCCAGTCGACCGCCATCGGCATCGGCGGCGACCCGATCATCGGCACGTCGTTCATCGACGCGCTCGGGCTGTTCGAGGACGACCCCGACACGGACGCGGTCGTCATGTGTGGCGAGATCGGCGGCGAGGACGAGGAGCAGGCCGCCGCGTTCATCGACGAGCACATGGACACGCCGGTCGCCGGTTTCATCGCCGGTCGCACCGCCCCGCCGGGCAAGCGCATGGGCCACGCCGGCGCTATCGTCTCCGGCTCGGGCACCGGCACCGCCCAGTCGAAGATCGACGCCCTCGAGTCCGCGGGCGTCCCCGTCGGCGACACTCCCGAGGAAGTCGTCGACAACGTCGAAGACCTGTTGTAGCGGTTCACCGCCGCCCCCTTTTTCAGCAGTCGCGACCGTACAGTTCGGTGAGGGGCACCCGGCGGCACCCGCCGAGCGACTCGCACCGACGACGCCTCTTTGCCGCTCACGCCCGAAGTGTCCACCATGATCGTCGCCGAGACGGCGGCCGGCTATCAGTTTGTCACCCAACCCGACCACGCCGCGCTGGCCGGGCAGTTCGCCGACCACTGGGGGCGCGAGGAGTTCGACCGCCCGGAGCCGTTCGCCCCGGTCGTGCTCGCGGCCTACGCACACGACGACGGCTGGCACGACTACGACCGCCGTCCGCATCTCGACGGAGCGGGCCACCCGGTCGACTTCCGCGACATGCCAACGGACGTCTGGACCGACCTCTACGACAACGGGATCGACGCCGTCGCCGAGACCGACAGCTACGCCGGCCTGCTCGTCTCGATGCACGGCGCGGGACTCCGCAACCAGCGATACGGGCTCTCCGCCGGTTGGCCGGAGACACCGCCCGAGTTCGAGGACTTCGTCGAGCGCGAGCACCGCCGACAGGACCGACTCGCGGACGCACTGCTCGACGCGACCGACCGGTCGTTCCTGACCGCGGCCGACCGGAGGCTCCTGCAGTCGCTTCAGGGATCTGCCGGCGTTCCGGACGACTACGACGGACGACTGTGGGGCGACTACCGGCGACTCCAGGTGTGGGACGAGCTCTCGCTCGCGTTCTGTCTCACCGACTCGCCGCCGGGATACGGTGAGATCGGTGGCGTCCCGACGACCGGTACGGGAGCCGACGCGACCCTGTCGATAACACCCGTCGATCCGGACACCTATCACGTCGACCCGTATCCGTTCGATACCGCACCGTTGGACAGTCACATCCCCTACAGGACGGTCGACGACGACGCCGTGACCGACGCCGAATCGCTCGTCGACGCCTACTACGACGCCGGACGAGAGACCCGACCGATCACGCTCGTGCGTGGCGAGGAGTGACCCCCTGCTCGAACCGGACCTGACAGACCTCTGACCACGTCGAACCGTCCGCCAAAGCGACGTGTCGAGTGGGTCGGAGGCGACCGCACGCGACGGCCCGGTCGCCGGACGTGAGCGGTCCGACCGCCGACCGCGCGTCAGCGGACTCCGCGAGAGAACGGCGCGTCGCAGTCGTCATCTCGCTGTACTATCTGTTCGGTGTCTTCGCGGTCCACGAAGCGCTCGTCCGAGTCGGTCCGAGTGTTTATGTACGAATCCGGGACCAACCCGACTCGCCGTGGGAGCGCGCACGCTGGTCGCCGTCGAACGGCGGGACGGTCGGTACGACCTGCACCACTCCCAATGGGGTGGCGAGCACCTCGACCGGCTGTCGGCGATGGACCGGGGTGACGACCGGGGTGACGGGCTGTCCCCCGGACTCGTCGATCCCGACCCCGTCTGTCCCGCCGTTCCGGTCCAGCGCCTCCTCTCGGCGCTCAAGCCGAGAGCGCACGAGGCGGTCGTCGTCGTCGGTGAGACGACCGAGACGTATCTGGTCTGCTGGCTGGGCATCGAGACCAGTCGGGAGTCCGAGAGCGCTCCGTCAGCGGAGGCTCGTGAGGAGTGGTCGTCGGCGTTCACCGGCGACGTGACTGCGCTCGTCCCGTGGACCGACGACGCGACCGCGGCGCGGCTCCGACGGTTTCTGCGTATCACGAAAGACGTTCTCGGCGACGCCGTCGACGCCGGGCTGGTCCCGGCGTGGCTTGCGGCGGCGTATCTCGCCGTGCGACTCGCTCGACGTCCTGACAGTCCCGACGATGTCCTGTGGCTTCCGAGGGGAGGTGCGAACGTGGAGTAGCACCGACTGCTCCAGTGTCGCGCGGTTTTTACCCGCCGGACCCCAAGGTCGAACCGTGACTGTCGTCGACGAGGGACTGCGGCTGGAGACGAGCCAGCACCCGGACCACGAGACAGCGAGAGACGTCGTCTCGGAGGCCATCGAAGCGGGTGCGCTCGTGACCGTCGTCGGTCGCTGCACCGTCGACTACGAGGGGCGCGCATCGAGCACGCTCGGGCCCGGTGAGCGACTGGTGATGCTCAAGCCCGACGGCGCCGCGCTCGTCCACACCGACGAGGGCCAGCAGCCGGTCAACTGGCAACCGCCCGACTGCGAGCACGAGGCGACGCTGGTCGACGGGCGATTGCTGGTCGAGAGCCACCGCGAGACGCCCGAGGAACACCTGGCCGTCAGCTTCGAGTCCGTCCTCGAAGTGTCGGCCTACGGCCTCACCGACGAGCGAGACCTCTCGCTCGAAGGGACCGAGGAGGACCTCCGCCAGCGGATCCTCGACGACCCGACTCTGATAGAGACGGGATTCGTTCCGCTCGCGACGGAACGCCAGACGCCCGCGGGCGCGGTCGACATCTACGGCGAAGACGGCGACGGGCGCGCGGTGGCCGTCGAGCTCAAGCGTCGTCGCGTCGGTCCCGACGCCGTCGGCCAGCTCGGCCGCTACGTCGACGCGATGGACCGAGACCTGCACGCCGACACCGATGTTCGCGGCATCCTCGTCGCCCCCTCGGTGACCGACCGGGCGAGCCGGTTACTCGCCGAGCGCGGACTGGAGTTCGTGCCGCTGACACCGACCGGGGCCGCAGAGTGCGACACGTAACTCGTCGGTCGTCGGGACGACCGTTCACTCGTCGAGCGATTCTTTCAGTTCGGCGAGCGCGTTCATGGCCTCCAGCGGCGTCATCGTCGCTACGTCGAGGGCGTCGAGTTCGGCAGCGAGTCGCGCGTCGACCGAGTCGTCCGGACGGTCGCCGGAACCCCCTCGCGTCTCGTCGGTGTCACTCACGCCGACGCGCTCCGTCGGGTCGTGACCGTCGGTCGCTGCCGACGGGTTCGCGCTCGCCACGTCGGTCTCGTCGAGCAACTCGCGCGAGCGGTCGACCACGTCGGCGGGGACGCCGGCCATCTTCGCGACTTCGATACCGTAGGATGCGGCGGCGGCACCCGGCGCGACCTCGTGTTCGAACGTCACGTCGTCGCCGTCGTGTTCCGTCTCGAAGTGGAGGTTGAAGACGCCCGACAGCTCGTCCGCGATGGCGGTCAGTTCGTGGTGGTGCGTCGCGAAGAGCGTCGTCGCGCCGATCTCGTCGTGGACGTGTTCGGTGACCGCGCGGGCGATCGCGAGGCCGTCGGCCGTGCTCGTCCCGCGACCGACCTCGTCCAGGAGGACCAGCGAGTCCTCGGTGGCGTTCCGGAGGATGTCGGCGAGTTCGGTCATCTCGACCATGAACGTCGAGCGGCCGCCGGCGATGTCGTCGCTGGCGCCGACGCGGGTGAACACCCGGTCGACGACCGGCAAGCGCGCCGCGGCCGCGGGGACGAAACTCCCCGCCT
Organism: Halobacteriales archaeon QS_9_67_15; assembly: GCA_003023165.1. Taxonomy (GTDB): domain Archaea; phylum Halobacteriota; class Halobacteria; order Halobacteriales; family Haloarculaceae; genus Halosimplex. The sequence continues at coordinate 20,454 of PXSD01000111.1, forward strand.
GCGCGAGCACCGCGACGAGTGCGACCTGTCGCATGTACGTCGATTTGCCGCTCATGTTCGGGCCAGTGACCACCGCGAAGAAGTCTCTGTCGTCGAAGTGCGCGTCGTTCGGGACGAACCGCTCCTCGGTCCGTTCGACCACCGGATGGCGCCCCGCCTCGACGGCGAACCCGTCGGCACCGACCTCCGGACGCGTGTAGTCGAACTTCGCCGCGACGCTCGCAAAGGAGACGAACACGTCGAGGCGCGCGAGTCTGTCGGCGAGCGCCTGCACGCGCTCGGACTCCTCGGCGACCTCGCGGCGGACCTCGCAGAACAGTTCGTATTCGAGGTCGTCGGCCCGCCCCTCGGCGCGGATGATCTCGTCTTCGCGCTCCTTGAGCTCGGGCGTGACGAACCGCTCGGAGTTCTTGAGCGTCTGGCGGCGCTGGTAGTCGTCGGGAACGCCGTCGAGGTTCGGGTCCGTCACCTCGATGTAGTAGCCGTGGACGGAGGTGTGCCCGACCTTCAGCGAGTCGATGTCCGTGCGCTCGCGCTCGCTCGCTTCGAGGTCGTCTATCCACGCCTTCCCGTCGCGTTCCGTCTCGCGCAGTCTCGCCAGTTCCTCGTCGTAGCCGGGCTTGACGACCCCGCCCTCGGTGAGTTCCGCCGCCGGGTCCGTCCGGACGGCCGAGTCGATCAACTCGCGCACGTCCGCGAGCGAGTCGAGGTTCTCGCGCAGTTCGACGAGCGTCGCGGACTCCGCGTCGGCCAGCGCGGCCGCCACGTCGGGGACGACGGCGAGCGTGTCGTGGAGCGAGCGCAGGTCGCGGGCGTTCGCCCGTCCGCGAGCGACGCGCGAGACGAGTCGTTCGATGTCGTACACGTCGTCGAGTAGTTCGTGGAGGCGCTCCCGGAGCGCGACGTCGCCCGAGAGTTCCGCGACGGCGTCGTGGCGGGCGGCGATGCGGTCCTCGTCGAGGAGCGGTCGGCGGAGCCAGTCGTCGAGTTTCCGACGCCCGAGGGCACAGGCCGTCTCGTCGAGGGCGTCGACCAGCGTCAGCCCTCGCTGGCCGTGGACGGCACGTCGGTCGAACAGTTCCAGGCTCTCCAGCGCGACCCTGTCCAGCAGCATGTACTCCCGCGGGTCGTAGCGGGTGAGGTGGTTGATGTAGTCGAGCGTGGCGTCGCTGGGCTCCGAGCCCGGGCCCGCGACTTCGGCCGTCGAGTCGTCGCCGATGTCGCCGGCGTCCGGGTTTCCGCCGCGGGTGTACTCCGCGTAGGCCAGCAGCGCGCCGCAGGCACGGACCTCGACCTCGTCGGCGAGCGCGAGGTCGCCGAAGTACGCCTCGACCCGCTCGCGCGCACGGTCTGTCTCGAAGGCCGTCCGCTCGTATGGCGAAACCATACAGTCGCCGTCGAACACGTCCGTCGGAGCTGCCGGACCGACGATGGCCTCCGCCGGGGCGAACCGACCGAGCTCGTCGGCGACCGAGTCCAGCCGGCCCGTGCTCGTCGCGTAGCAGTCGCCGGTCGACACGTCCAGCAGGGCGAGACCGTAGGGGCCGCTCTCGTCACCCCCTGCACTGGCCCCGCCGGCCGCGCGACTCGTCTCTGGCGTCGACGGGTCGCCGCCCCCACCGTCCGCGGTGAGACAGGCCACGTAGTTGTTGTCCGCGCTCCGGAGAAGTTCGTCTTCGGTGAGCGTCCCCGGCGTGACCACGCGGGTCACCGCGCGGTCGACGACGCCGCTCACCTCGTCGGGGTCCTCCACCTGGTCGGCGACCGCGACGCGATAGCCCGCCTCCAGCAGGCGGTCGATGTACGATTCGGCGTTGTCGATGGGGATACCCGCCATCGCGTACTCGCCGGTCGAGTCCTCGCGCTTGGTGAGCGTGATCTCACACAGGCGCGCGACCCGCTCGGCGGCATCACAGAAGGCCTCGTAGAAGTCGCCCACCTGGAACAGCACCAGCGAGTCGTCGTACTCCCTGCAGAGCTCGAAGTACTGGGCCATCATTGGCGTCAGGTCCCCTTCGCGTTCGGCCATCTTCGCCGGCGCACCCAGTGCCGCGTCCATGGCTGTGTGCCAGCGGTTCCCAGTGGTTATATCCATCGGGTCGCCCGCCCGTGATGAGTCCCGGACCAGTGATTCACCGGATGAACGGGAATCGACCCTCGAAAAGTGTTTGAGTGGTCGGTGACAAGACGGACCATGCTCCGGTATCTGGGGTTGCTATTGTTAATCCCGCTGCTGGATTCGCTGTTCCTCGTCTTCGTGGCGACCCAGATCGGCGCCCCCCTGACGGTCCTCCTCGTCGTGCTGACCGCCCTCCTGGGACTGTTGCTCGTTCGCGCCGAGAGTCGCCACACCATCCGCGGGATACAGCGAAAGCTCGCCGCGGGCGAACTCCCCACGGACGAACTGCTCGACGGCGCGTTCCTGCTGGTCGCCGGCGCGCTCACGATCACGCCCGGCCTCGTCACGGATGCGCTCGGCATCCTGCTCGTCGTCCCGGTCACCCGCGCGCCCATCCGCTGGGCCGTCCGCGAGAAGGTCATCGTCCCCTACATGGACGAGAAGAGCGGCGGCTTCGCCACCGGCAACGTCTACATCGGCGGCTTCCCGTTCGGCGGCGACGGACGGGGACCCGGCGCCGGCCCGAGGGCGGGCAGTCCGGGGCCCGGACCGGGTGGCCCCGGCCCGACGAGCGGCGACGCCTACGACTTGGACGAAGACGCCTACGAAGTCGACTTCGAAGACGACGACAGTGACCGTCGCCCCGGTGTGGAGTGAGCGGCGGACAGTCGTTCGCCCTGTGTACCTGTCCCATAGAACCGCCAGACCGCGGGGCTATCGAGGGCGAAGGGTAACTGTTAAACTCCCCCGTCCAAAAGCACGTGATGCCGAGGGCCAATAGCTCAGTTAGGTTGAGCGCTCGGCTGATAACCGGGAGGTCCGCGGTTCAAATCCGCGTTGGCCCATGCTTCTGCGAGGAACGGCCGTGACGAGCGAAGCGTGTCCCGAGTGGATTTAAATCCTGGCAGTCGCAGCGCGAGCGAAGCGAGCGACCGTCTGCATCCGGTTCAAATCCGCGTCGGCCCGTGCTTCTGCGCCTGACTGTCGCGAGTAGCGAAGCGTCCATCGTGACCGGCGGGCGGAACCCCGATCGGTCGTGTTTAGTTAAATAACTGCGCTCGAGAAAGCCGTTGGAAATAGCCTGAAAGCCCCCGTCCGCTCCGGTCGAGCTTCTCTCTAACGACAGCGAGTCCCAGGAGTCGAACGCGTCGGGGCTTTCACGCTGGTCGCCGCTGCTCCAGCTGACTCACCACTAAACTAAACACCACTGGCGCTCCCTGCCGAAGTGTTATACTGTTTCGTGTGGTACGTCTTAGCATGGGTATCTACGAGCGTATCTTGCTCCCCACGGACGGGTCGGCGGGTGTCGAGCGTGTGATCGACCACGCGGCGAAACTGGCGCGGGTCCACGAGGCGAGTATCCAGGCGCTGTACGTCGTCGACGCGACGAGTTTCACTGGACTCCCGATGGAGACCTCCTGGGAGGGGGTCCGGGACGTGCTCGAATCGGAGGGCGAGACGGCGCTCGAACAGGTCGAGCGGCTCGCACCGGACGACGTGACCGTCGAGACGGCGACGGTCGAGGGGACGCCGAGCACCGAGATCGTCCGGTACACGCGGGAACAGCCGGTCGACACGGTCGTCATGGGGACCCACGGTCGCGGCGGTATCGACCGCCTCCTGCTCGGGAGCGTCGCCGAGCGCGTCGTCCGCAAGTCCGCGGTCCCGGTCGTCACCGTCCCGGTCAGCGAAACGGCCGAGACCGAGTCCGAAGAGGTCGTAGAGGCCGACCCCGACGCCGTTTCGAGCCCGGAGAGTTCCTGAGAAGGGCGGTCCGACGCGAGTTCCTCCGGCGACCGGCCGGACGAGCGTTCACTCACCGACCGGGCGCAGGTGGTCGCAGTCGCCGGCGGTCACCGTCACCCGCTCCGCTCCGGTGTCGACGACGAGCGCGCCGGGGAACTCGATGTCGACGGCGTCGCCCACCACCTCGTCTCCGGGCGTCTCGACCCGAACGCGTTTCCCCAGCGTGGTCGCGTACTCGCGCCACGCGGGCACGACCGAGTCCAGGTCGCTCCGCAGGTCGTCGAACTCCTCCAGCACCCGCTGGGTGAACACGCGCCGGTCGACGGGGCCGACTTCCCCCGCCAGCGTCACCGGGTTCGCCTCGCTCGGCAGGTCATCGGTGTCGACGTTCGCGTTGATGCCCATCCCCACGACGGCCCACGACACGCGGTCGGCCTCGCCCTCCATCTCGGTCAGGATGCCGGCGAGTTTCCGTTCTGTCGGCTCGCCCGCGGCGTCGGTCCCAGACACCACCACGTCGTTGGGCCACTTGATCCCGGCGTCGACGCCGGCCTCGCGAGCGGCGCGCGCGACGGCGACGGCGGCGGCCAGCGTGTAGGCCGGCGCGTGCGTCGCGGGGATGTCGGGGCGAGTGAGGGCGCTCAGCCAGACCCCACCGCTCGGCGAGGACCACTCGCGGTCGAGTCGGCCCCGGCCGCCGGTCTGTTCGTCGACGAGGACGACCACGTCCTCGGCCCCCTCCTGTGCGAGGTCGCGAGCGCGGGCGTTCGTGCTCGGGACCGAGTCGTGGTACGTCACCTCGAACGGCGCGTCGAGTCCGTACTCGACCGCTACGCCTCCGAACTCCGGGAACGCGACGAGGCTGTACCCGTCGTCCTCGCTCGCGATGTCGAACCCCTCCTCGCGGAGCGCCTCGACGTGTTTCCAGACGGCCGCGCGGGACACGTCGAGGCGTTCGGCCAGCTCCGGGCCGGTGACCGGCCCGTCCGTGAGCGCGTCGAGGACCCGCTCGCGTGTCGCTTGCATGGTTTCACGTATCGCCGGTGTGACCGTAAGTGGTCCGGAGCGCGTGCAGTGGTCCGGGTCCGCTCCCGGATCGGGCGACCTCGTCGACCACACTGAATGTTCGCGCGTGGCATCACCGCAGCGAACGGAGTGAGCGAGGAGACCCCCGGTGGAGAAATCTAGTCGAGGACGAACATCACGTCGCCCATGTCGACGGACTCGCCCTCTGAGACCTCGACGTGGGTGAGGGTGCCGGCGCTCTCGGCGACGATGTCGTTCTCCATCTTCATTGCTTCGAGGACGCAGAGCACGTCGCCGGCGGCAACCTCGTCGCCCTCTGCGACGTTGACTTCGAGGATCGTCCCCTGCATCTCGGCGGTGACCTCCTGGCCTTCGGCGGAGACGCCGTCGCCACCCGAGTCGCCGCCCGAGCCGCCGCGGCCGGGCTGGGGACGCTGTGCCTGCCCGCCGTTGGCGTTGGCACCGCCCATCGGGATGGCCGGCGCGCCGCGCTCCTCGAGTTCGACCTCGAAGCGCTTGCCGTTGACCTCGACGGTGAACTCCCGCTCGACGACCTCCTCGTCGTCGTCGCCGCTGGGTTCGGTCTCGGTGCCCCACTTCTCCTGTGCGGCCTCGATCCGGTCGTTGTCGAGCTCCTCGTCGAGGTACTTGGTGGTGTGCCGTCCTTCGAGGAAGGGCTCGTCGGTGAGCATCATGCGGTGGAACGGGACGATCGTCGGGAAGCCCTGGATCTCGTAGTCGGCCAGCGCGCGCTTGCCGCGGGCGATGCACTCTTCGCGGTCGCTTCCGTAAGTGATGAGCTTCGCGATCATCGAGTCGTAGTCGGTCACGAGGTCGTCGCCCTGGCGGGGCGCGTCGTCGACGCGGACGCCGATGCCGCCCGGAGGGTCGTACACCTCGAACTCGCCGCCCGTCGCGGGCGCGAAGTCGTTGGCGGCGTTCTCGGCGTTGATCCGGAACTCCATCGCGTGCCCCTCCAGTTCCACGTCGCCCTGGTCGAAGGTGAGTTCGTCGCCGGCGGCGATCCGGATCTGCCACTTCACGAGGTCGATGTCCGTCAACTCCTCCGTGACGGTGTGTTCGACCTGGATGCGCGTATTGACCTCGAGGAAGAAGAAGTCGGTGTCGGCGTCGAGCAGCCCCTCTTCGTTGCGCCCCTCGTCCTCGACGAGGAACTCGAAGGTGCCGGCGTTGTAGTAGTCGCCGGCGTCGGCGCCCCGTCGGGCCGCCTCACGGATCTGCTCGCGGAGTTCGTCGGTCAGTGCGGGCGAGGGCCCCTCCTCGATGACCTTCTGTTGGCGCCGTTGCAGCGAGCAGTCCCGCTCTCCGACGTGGCGGACGTTGCCGTGTTTGTCCGCGATGATCTGTACCTCGACGTGCCTGGCGTTGTCGAGGAACCGCTCGATGTAGACGGAAGCGTTCGAGAAGTACGCCTCGCCCTCGCGCTGGGCGGTGTTCAGCGCCTCCTCGGCCTCCCCGGCGCTCTCGACGACCTCCTGGCCCATGCCGCCGCCCCCGCCCTCGGCCTTGATGAGGACCGGGAAGCCGTGTTCCTCGCCGAACTCGACGATCTCCTCGGGGTCCTCGACGGGCTCGGTCGTCCCGGGGACGATCGGCACGTCGGCGTCGCGAATCACCTTGCGAGCGTGGGTCTTCTCGCCGAGGCGCTCCATCGCCTCGGAGGCGGGACCGATCCAGGTGACCCCGTCGGTCTCTTCGACCCGGGCGGCGAAGTCCGCGTTCTCGGCCATGAACCCGTAGCCGGGGTGGATGGCGTCGGCGTCGGCCTTCTTCGCGGCCTCGATAACGGCCTCCCCGTCGTTGTAGGAGTCGGCCGCGCGGGCGGGACCGACGTTGTACGCCTCGTCGGCGTAGCGGACGTGGCCGCCGTGTTTATCGGCGTCACTGTAGACGGCGACCGTCCCGACGCCGAGTTCCTCACAGGCGCGCATCACGCGAACGGCGATCTCGCCGCGGTTGGCGACGAGGACCTTCTCGAACATACATTGCTGTACCGAGCGTCGCCTTTTAAATCTAATCGCAAAATCGAGGGGTCACAATAGACGACCATCGGAACCGCACCGACAGGGCCGCGGCCGGACGATCGGTCGCCACCCGTCCGCCGGTCGTGGCCGGACGATCAGTTCTCGCCCGGTTCCGGACTGCCGTCGACGGTCAGTCGTTGCCCGGGTCGAGGCCGCAGCCGGCGATCAGTCGTCGTCCGGGTCGGCGCTGCCGGCGCCACCGGCACCGGTCTGGAAGACGAACTCGTGTTCCTCGTCGGTCTCGAAGTTGTTCAGCCCGTCACCGAGGTACTGCGCGTAGCGAACGAGCTCCTCCGCGCGCGAGGACACTTCGTTCAGCTCTGCAGCCTGCTCCTCGGCCGCACCGGCGACGTTCTCGCTCTCGGACATCGTCTCCTCGCCGAGTTCGACCGCCGTGTTCAGCGCGCCCGTGACCTCCCGGACCCGCCTGAGCGAGTCGCCGAAGTCGACGCCGTCCGCCTCGGCCTCGAACGCTTCGAGACTGTCGGCGACCGAGTCCATGTCCTCCGAGATGCTCCGGAGGCGCTCTTTCTGGTTGTAGGCGTCGTCGGAAATCTTCTGAGTGGAGTCCGCGACCTGTTCGCTGGCCTCGCGCACCGTTTCGGCGCTCTGCTGGACGGAGCGACCGCTCTCTTCGACCTCTTCGGAGAAGGTCTTGAGCTGGCCGGTCGTCTTCTCCAGTTCGGAGATCATCTCGTTGAAGTCATCGGCGATCCGGTCCATCGCCTCGTTCTCGCCTTCGGGCTCCATGCGCTGGGTGAGGTCGCCCCGAGCGCCGGCCTGCATGATCTCCGAGTACTCCTCGGCGCGCTCCTGGAGGTAGTTGCTTATCTCCATGGCTTCGGCGCGGGAGACCTCCGCCTTCTTGCGAGCCGATTCGGCCTCCTGGACCTGTTCTTTGAGCGAGTCACGCATCGAGCCGAAGGCGCCGTAGAGGCGACCGATGTTGTCGATCCGCCCGGTCCGGATGTCGACGTCGAGGTCGCCGGACTCCATCGCTTCGGCCTTGCGGGTGAGCCGGTCGATGGAGCTGGAGGTGTTGTATCCGAGGACGGCACCGATGAGCCCCATCAGCAGGACCGCAGCACCGGTCGCGACGAGGCCGAAGTCGGAGATGGTCTGGACGAACCCGAACACCTCGCTGGTCGGGGCGTGGACGAGAACGACCCAGTCGTCGGGACCGTTCAAGATGAACACCGGTGCGTACCCGACGGCGTACTCCTCGTCGATGATGTCCTGCTGGGCGGGCATCGAGGACGAGACGCCGCTCGCGTCCTGCGTGTCGCGGAGCGCGTTGGCGTCCCTGATCGGCTGGCGGGACGCCTGGTCCCCGTACGTGGAGAACAGCTCCGCGCTGTCACTGTCGCCCATTCGTTCGTCGATCATGATCGTCCCGTCGCCGCTAACGACCTGCGTGAATCCGCGCTCGGCGCGCTGGCTCCCCTGGAACTCGCTCGCGAGGTCGTCAACGGACGATTCCAGGACCAGGTATCGGTCGCCGTTCCCGACCGGGCTGACGAAGCCGATCACGGAGGTTCGTCGTGCGTCGTACACGCTGGAGGTTCTGACCTGTCCGAGACTGCTGAACTCGATGTCGCCGACCCACTCGCGGTTGGTCCCCCCGAAGGACGCACTTGAGTCGAACTCGGTGCTCGCGAGGACGTCGATGTCGTCGCTGGTCGCGTCGACGACGTGGAGCGCATCGATGTCGACGGACTCGCTCTCGAGGTTCTGCGCGGCCCGCTCCATCGTCGCCGTGTCGTCCGAGGTCCACACGTCGTTGTTCGACGCGAGTCTCACCGACTGGCGGTTGCGGTCGATCCACTGAGTGATGATCGTCGACTCCTGGTCGGCGAGGCTGCTGTACTCGTTCTCGATGCGGTCCTGTGTCTGGTCGGTGATCTGTCCGGTGGCGAACACGCCGACGGCACCGATAGACAGCCCCATGAACAGCAGAACGATGAGAAACTTGAGAACGAAGCGCTTCCTGATCGCGTCCGGGACGACAGTGCGCACCACTTTCAGAGTCCCGTCACTCGATCCGTCGTCACTCATTACGATCACCCAGGTTACTATCGAGTAACCGCAGTACCGCGGGTGACCGTCGCGTCCAACTGGTTCGATAATTCACTCCGATTACGTTCGTCTCACTCGGCAGACGGTGTCGATTGGGTGACGCCATACGACTCATAAACTTATGTTCAATACTGATATATTAACCCTTCGCCCGAACGAATGAAAATCCTGATATGAGAAACGATTATATCCGGTGTGTTCGTTCCCTGTGACAGTGGCCGACGACGCGCACGCGACGCGAGACGGCGCGAGACAGCTTCTCGACGACGACGGACAGGTTCGGGCGGACGCGACGGTTCCGGACCTGTCCGACGAGACACTCGTCGCGATGTATCGAGAACTGAAACTGGCTCGCCACCTCGACGAGCGGGCGGTCAGTCTCCAGCGGCAGGGTCGAATGGGGACGTACCCCCCGCTGGCCGGGCAGGAGGCCGCACAGGTCGGGTCCACTCACGCGCTGCGCGACGACGACTGGATCCTCGACCAGTACCGCGAACACGGCGCGGTCGTCGTCCGCGGCCTCGAACCCGAGTACCTCCGCTACTGGATGGGACACGAGGTCGGCAACGAGTGGCTTACTTCGCGGAACATCTTCCCGCTGAACATCTCCATCGCGAGTCACCTCCCCCACGCGACGGGGATGGCGTGGGCCGCTCGCCTGCAGGGCGACGACCGCGTCGTCTGCTGTCACTTCGGCGACGGCGCGACCTCGGAGGGCGATTTCCACGAGGCGCTGAATTTCGCCGGCGTGTTCGACGCGCCAGCGCTCTTTTTCTGCAACAACAACCAGTACGCTATCTCGGTGCCCCGCGAGGAACAGACGGCGAGCGCGACCATCGCACAGAAGGCCGACGCCTACGGCTTCGAGGGCGTCCGCGTCGACGGAATGGACCCACTGGCCGTCTACCAGGTGACGAAAGAGGCGGTCGAGAAGGCCCGTGACCCCGAGGGCGGAGAACTTCGTCCGACGCTCGTCGAGGCGGAGATGTACCGCTACGGCGCGCACACGACGGCGGACGATCCTACACGGTACCGCGACGACGAGGAGGTCGACCGCTGGCGCAAGCGCGACCCGATCCCCCGGATGGAGGCGTTTCTCCGCGACCGCGACCTCCTGGACGACGGGCGAATCGACGCTATCGAGGAGCGAAACCGCGAGCGCATCGCCGACCTCATCGAAGCCGCGGAGGCGTACGAGCCGGACCTCGACGACTGGTTCGAGCACGCTTACGCGGAAGAGACTCCGCGTGTCCGCGAAGCCCGAGAGTACCTGCGGGACCTGCGGGAGCGCCACGGCGACGATGCGCTCCTGCGCGACGAGTAATCGGGACTGTGACTGTCTCGAACGGCGGGCAATGATACGGATTATTGTAGATTATTTCCGGATAGCGCCGAGCCCGGTGTCGGCGCGTACCGGTACATCGCTGCAATAATCCGTATGAGAGCCCGCAGGTCGGATCTATCGCGGGTAACGGTCGATGGTGAAAGCCCCCGGTCCGCTCACTATAGTAGAATGTGAAAGACATCGCTCGGACGACCGCATGACTACGCGCGATCGACCGTGCAAACGCTTTCAAACTCTACTATAGCTGTCTGATCTACCGCGGACGACAGCAGGCGTCGAAAGCCCTCGACACGCTCGCGGTCGCTGTGCGGGATATCTGCGCTCTCCGCACCGCCCGCGCGGATAGTGCCCGCACGGACGACGAAAAAATGAACCCAGAAATTCTGGGGAAATTATCGTGCTATATGAGTACTCAACCGATTCTTCTGTCACATCAACACTGAGTATTGACTGAATATTGATCTACTCGCCCTCATGAGTTGAGCCGTCGTCAAGTGTTATCGTTACTTCCCCGACCGATCGAACTGGGGGATGTTATTAATTGAATTTCGCTGTAACTGTAAATTATTTTTGATAAATCAATACACAAAGCATTTCACAGGCACAACGAAAGCCAGCGCATGGTCAAACGTCGCGAGATACTAACGGCCTTCGCCGCTGCCTTCGTAAACGTAGGACTCACCGGCTGTATGTCCGATGGCGAAGCTGATACGGAAACCCCACCCGCTGCTACGGACACTACAGAAGAGTTTAGAAAAACGGAGACCGCGCCTGTATCTACAGGGACTTCGGTGGAGTCCTCATCACCAACCCCGAGTGAAACCCCGACGACAACTCAACGTGAGATGAGTACGTCCGAAGAGGTAACTGACCTCGAGATGGACAACCAAACCGAAACGACGCATAGTTTGGCACTGACTGTCGATCAAAAGGAGGGTAAAGAAGTCACGGATACTTGGGTAATTGAAGGTAGCAGTACCATCAGAGTCGACACGTATGAGCCTATACATAGTCGCGCCACACTCACGGCTGATGTGGAAGGCTATGAATCTACGACGTACGACTGGCACGGTAAAGAGCCCGGAGAGACGCTTGAAGTACTTATTACTTCCGACAGTCTTGAATTTGAGAGTCTACTCCGATAACATATAGATCAGTACCGAGTGTCGAACTCGAGTTCAGGGGTTCGCTATAGTGGTACCTCTCAAGATCGCCGGGTGACGATGGTCACCCGGACGGTATTATCCCCGGTCTGACCGTCCGTGCGCATAGCAGTGTCCGACCGCTCAACGCCCGAGCGCGACGCCGACGACGTGGTTCGCGTCCTCGACAGCGACGGGAGCGTTCGCGACAGCGCCACTGTCTCGGCCATCTCCGACGAGGAGCTCGTCGCGTTCTACGAGGAGATGTGGTGCGCGCGCTCTCTCGACGAGAACCCCTCCTGACGACGCGACCGGTCCCCCAGCGTTTCGGCCGGTGAACCGACCGGCGTTCCTCGCCTCCACGCCAGACCTTTGTGACTCGGTGAGCCACAGACAGCTATGGACAGATGTCGGTGCGCACGACGGTTGGACCGGGTGATCGCGTGACGGGCGTCTACGAGTACGCGCTCGGCGACGAGACTGACGACCTCCATCCGAAGGTCCGAAACCGGTATGCGCTCGGTCCTGAAGATGAGTACGCGACCATCGGTCGCGGGAAGATGGACATCACGCGCGGGACGCTCGCGCTCCCGGTGGTCTCCGTCATGCCGTTCTGGAACCTCCTCTTCCCGGAGTCGGGGACCGACGTGCCCTTCTCGGTGACGACGGTCGGCTTCCGCGACCCGATGGGATACGAGGCGCTGACGACTTGCCGCGAGTTCGAGTTCGACGGTACGATACGCCAGTTCGACTCGCTCACGGTCTGGGACGACGAGCGCGACAGGCTCT
>PXSD01000112.1:0-4116 GCA_003023165.1 Halobacteriales archaeon QS_9_67_15
CGGACCGGACGTTCGACCCTGTGTTCGTGCTCGCCACTGCTACTGTGCTCTTCGGCGGGACGACCTACCTCATCACGGCTATCCGAGCCGAGATCAATACCCGGTTGAACCAGACGGCGGCAACCTTCAGCCTCCAGTTCGTCGCGCCGGTCGCCATTCTCGCACTGCTCGGACCGGTCGTTGGCAAGCTCGCCGACCGCTACGGCCGTCGACCGTTCCTCGTCGTCTCGGGGCTGTTCGTCGTCCCAGGCGTCCTGTTACAGGGGTTTGCAACCTCCTCGATGGTGCTGCTGGCCGGCTCATACTGCCGGCTGTACGTCTGTCACGAATTTCGCCGCCCCGGGGCGGCGAATATCTTCACAAAGGTACAGCCGGCAGTATCAGTCGTCATCGGTATCGGGATGACGCTGGCGTTCGCCCCGGCAGTCGCACTCGTGGGCGACCTTTTCCGACGGCGCGGGTGCGGGCACGCAACTCTCCCTGCTGACTATGTCGCTGTATCTCGGTCAGGCGATCGGGCCGCTCGTCGCCGGGTTCTTCGTCACGTTCTGGTTTCCGCTCCCGTTCCTCATCGGGGCCGGTATGGGCGTGCTCGCGGTGGTCCTGATTTACTTTCAGGTGCCTGAAACGCTCGAAACCGACTCCGAGCAGGTCGAAGAGCCCACGCTCGCCCCCACGGACTGACCGCGACGCAACCCGTTTTTTGAGTCACTCCTCGCAGTGGCCGGTGTCGGAGACGAAACCCTCGCGAACCTGAAAGAGTCCCTCGATAGACCAGGCGAGGGATCGGCGGCCGCCGCAGTCCGCCGTTTACCACTCGAGGAGCACGTCGTCGCCGACACCGAGGTCGAACGCGTCGTCGCCGCGGCCCTGATTGACTGCGAACTCGACGTTGCCGTGACTGCCGACCGTGACCAATCTGTCGCCCGGGTCACGAGCGGCGTAGGCGTCGCGGACCGGGACCGACTCCCCTCCGACTCGAACGGTCTCGCGGCCTTCGACGACGGACCCGGGGACGTTCGTGATGGCGTTGCCGAACCCGTCGACGACCAGAACCTCGCCGCGGGCCGCCGACGCGACCACCTCGGGCTCCGGAAGGGTCAGGTCGACCCACCCGTCGGTCTGCACGCAGCGGTCGACCGCGTCGGCACCGCCGGCATCGTGGACGGCTGCGGCCGCCGGCGCGAACACGTCTCGCCCGTGGAACGTGTTGCTCGCCGTCTCGTCGTCTTCGTACTCGATGTCCCAGACCGAGAACTCCTCGTCGGCGAGTTCGCGAGCCACCGGGATAGCGACGCCGTTGTCCGGTGCGACGACGTAGTGGTCGCCGGCCTCGACGACGACGGCCGCTCGGTCGGTCCCGACACCGGGGTCGACCACGACGCAGTGGGTGGCCGGCGGGAAGTACGGCAGCACCTCGCGGAGCCAGAAGGCAGCCGCTCGTACGTTCTGACGGGGGAAATCGTGGGCGATGTCCTCGATTCGTGCGTCGCTACGCGAACAGATTACGCCGCGCATCGCCGCCGGGTACGGGCTCGGGAAGTCCGAGGCGAGCGTTATCATATCGGGGTACACGTCGATTCAGCGGTTAATCCTCCCGGTATCGAGCCACCGGCGGCGTGGTGTCGCGATTCAGAGGACTCGCGCGTCGTCGGGGTCGAACCCGAGCGTCAGTCGCTCGGTGTCGTGCGGATCGGGCGACCGGAAGACGAGGCTCTGCTCGCCCCAGTCCGCGTAGTAGCGAGTCGTTTCGCCGAGGAACTCGGCGGTGTCAACGGCGACGTCGAAGCGGTTGGTGTCGGCGTCGACGGTCAGGTCCTCGGGCCTGACGCAAAAGGTCAGGTCCCCGCCGGCGAGGTCGCCGTCGTCGACGCGGAACTCGGTCCCGTCGACGGACACGACGGTTTCGGTCCCCTCGGTTCCGCGGACCTCGCCGCGGAAGAGGTTGTTCTCGCCGACGAACGAGGCGACGAACTCCGTGGCGGGGCGTTCGTACACCTCGCGGGGCGTCCCGACCTGCTCGACGCGGCCGTCGTTCATGACGGCGAGCCGGTCGGAGATCGCCAGCGCTTCCTCCTGGTCGTGGGTGACGTACACCGTCGTCACGTCGAGTTCCGTCTGGATGCGCTTGATCTGCCGACGGAGCGTCTCGCGGAGGCGCGCGTCCAGCGCCGACATCGGTTCGTCGAGCAGGAGGATTTCGGGTTCGGGCGCGAGAGCTCTGGCGAGCGCGACCCGCTGTTGCTGGCCGCCCGAGAGCCGGTCGGGTTCGCGGCCGCCCATCCCGGAGAGGTCGACGAGGTCGAGCAGGTCGGTGACGCGCTCGTCGACGGACGTGCCCTCGGGCGGGTCGGCGAAGTTCAGCCCGTAGGCGACGTTCTCATGGACGGTCATGTGGGGGAACAGGGCGTAGCTCTGGAAGACGATGCCCACGTCGCGGTCCTCGGTCGGGACGCCGGCCACGTCCTCGCCGTCGAACCGGACTCTTCCGTCGGTCGGGGACTCCAGCCCGGCGATGGTCCGGAGCGTCGTCGTCTTCCCGCAGCCGGACGGGCCGACGAGCGTGAAGAACTCGCCCTCGGCGATGTCCAGCGAGACGCCGTCGAGCGCGACGGTGTCGGCGAAGGACTTCCGGACGCCGTCGAGCGAGAGCTTACCCACCGAACCCACCCTCCCCGAGGCGGTCGATGACCACGAAACTGAGCCCCGTCACGACGAGCAGGACCACGCCCATCGCGGTCGCGGGGCCGAGCCGTCGGCCGATGAATCGCTCTATCGCGACCGGCATCGTGTAGCTGGTTCCGCCCGTGGCCAGTATAACCGTCGAATCGAACTCGCCGATGCTGATGGCGAAGGCGAAGGCCATCCCGGCGAGGATCGCTGGCACGACCAGCGGGAGTTCGATGTCGAGCATGACGCGGGCGCGGGAGGCCCCGAGCGAGCGCGCCGACTCGACGAGCGAGTCGTCGATGCCGGCGAGGGCGGGCGCGACGTTCCGCGTGACGAAGGGATACGCGCCCACCGCGTGCGCGGCGACGATCGCGACCGGACCGGCGATGGTGAAGCGATAGCCGAACGCCTCGGTGCCGAAAACGAACCCGCGCAGGAGCCCGAGGCCGACAACGACCCCGCTGACTGCGAAGGGGGCCATCCCGAGCGTGTCGATGAGTTTCCGTCCGCGGAAGTTCCGCGTGCTAACGACGGCGAGGAACACGCCCATCGGGACGGCGACCAGGAGCGTCCCGCCCCCGAACAGCAGGGAGTTGACGACGGCGGTCAGCGGCTTCACCTGGAACTCGTAGGCGGTCGCCTGTCGCTCGACGAGAAAGCGGTAGTTGCGGAGCGTGAAGCCCTCCGCGCCGGTCACGCTGGCGATAACCATGCTCGCCATCGGACCCACGAAGACGACGAACGCCACGACGGCGTACCCCCACGCGAACAGCCGGCTCTTCGAGACGGAGCCGACCAGGTCGATTCGCTCGGCCGGGTTGGCCGTGCTCGCGGCCCGCTGGCGCGCCTCGTATCGGAGGTACGCGTAGGTGAGCGCGAGCGAGAGGACCATCTCCAGCACCGCTAGCGCCGTCGCCGTCTGGTAATCAAGTTGACTGACTCTGTCGTAGACCCACACTTCGACCGTCGCGAGGCTGAGGCCGCCCAACGCGAGGACGATGGCGAACGACATGAACGAGAAGATGAACGTGAGGAGCGCGCCGGTCAGGATCGCCGGGAGCAGTTGCGGGAGGACCACGTCGCGGAACGCCCGGAGCGGCGATGCACCCAGCGAACGCGCGGTCTCGGTCGTCTCCGAGTCGACCCCCTCCCACGCCGCCGCGGTGATCCGGGCGACCAGCGGTGCGTCGTAGAAGGCGTGGGCGACCACGATGATCGTCAGCGTCCCCAGGAGTTCGACCGTCGAGAGGCCGAGTCCACGGAGGACGGTGTTCAGGACCCCGTTCTCGCCGAAGGTGGCGTAGAAGCCGATGGCGACCATGATCGACGGCATCACGAACGGGACCGCGGTCAGCGAGCGGACGGTCCGGCGACCCGGGAACTCGAAGCGGGCGAGGACGTACGCGCCCGGGAGACCGAGCAGGACGCTCGCTATCGTCGAGAGGA
>PXSD01000112.1:4145-7159 GCA_003023165.1 Halobacteriales archaeon QS_9_67_15
GTGCGAACACGCCGAAGTAGAACTCGTCGGTGAGGATCGCCGTTATCGGGTCGAGCGAGAAGCCGCCGTCGATCTGTATCGACTCGACGAGGACGATGGCGACCGGGTAGCCGAACATCAGCGCCAGCAGTCCGAGCGCCACCACTCCGAAGGCGGGCACGCCGACCCGTTCGACGACCCGCGCGGGTCGCATCTACTTGCTCGCGACCTGTTCGGACCAGTTGTTGAGCCACGGTTCGACGTTGCCCACCAGCCCGTCGTACCCGAAGCTGACGATGTCGTCGGGCTCGTAGACGAGGTCGTAGTAGCTGTCGGGGAGGTCGGCGTTGTCGACGGCCGGCAGCGCGACGTTTCGCTGGGCGATCTCCGCCTGGATCTCCGGCTGGAGGATGTAGTCGATAAACTTCGTCGCCAGGCCCATCCGGTCGGTGCCCGTGAACGGTGCCGCGCCTTCGAGGTAGGCGTAGCCCTGCCCGTTCGGGAAGCCGATCTGGTGTTCCGCCATGTCCTCGCCGTAGCGGTCGGCGAACACCTGGTCGGTCGAGAACGAGACGACCATCGGTGCCTCGCCCGAGGAGTAGGCGTCGTAGGCGGTCCCCCAGCTCTGGAGGATCTGCGTCCCGTTGTCCATCAGGTCGCTCCAGTAGTCGAGGTAGCCGTCCTCGCCGAACTGCGCGACCGTCCAGAAGAGGAACTCCAGGCCGGTCTCGCTGTTCTGGGGGTTCGGGACGAGCAGGCCGTCCCCGTAGGGGTCGCTCACGAGGTCGTCGAACGTCTCGGGACCGGAGACCCCGCGCTCGTCGAGCATGTTCTGGTTGTAGACGAGACTGATGTAGGAGGCACCGAACGGGACAGCCCGATCCTGCGGGTCGAAGCGGTAGTCGTCGACGACGTGACTCTCGTTCGAGAGGTTGGACGTGTCGACGGTCGTGAACAGGGAGTCGCCGTCCGCGGTCTCGCGGTCGGCCTTGACGAGGTTCTCGGGCGTCAGACCGAGGAACAGGTCGGTGTCGATGGTGACGTTCTGCTGGCGGCGCTGGAGGAAGTAGTCCATATTGCCCTCCGGCGCGAACCAGTTCAGTTCGGCGTCGTACTCGGACTCGAACTGCTCTTTGAGCCACGGCCCGGGGGCCGAACTCGGCGCGTCGACGAACGAGGAGTACGTCCCGACCCGGAGGACGGGCGTGCCGCTCGACGCGGTATCGGTCGGTGAAGCGGTCTGGCCATTACCCTCGGACATACCGTCGTCCCCACCGGAGTCAGTCGGCTCGTTCGTATCAGTCGACCCGTCGTCGGTCGGTTCCGCGCTACACCCTGCGAGGAGCCCGGCAACACCGGCACCCGCGGCCTTGACGAAGCGTCGTCGGTCCATAACCAGGAAATATAGCTAGCGAATAAAATACCCCGCGATCCGTACCCGCTGAATCTGTTACGATCGACCGTTACAATACAGAACTGCTCACTTCGGAAGTAGTCCGAATGGCACGACGGAGAACAATATGGGGCTGGCCGTGCCGCCGCTGCGTCGCTCAGGACAGGTCCGCGGGAACCGGCGACTCCTCGGAGCGGCGCTCGTCGATGATGGCGGCCTGTTCCGCGTCGTCCATCGGCTCGAACGACTCGGCCGCATCGAGGATCGGACCGACGAGACGCGGGTCGCCCGCGTTCGCGAGCGTCGTCACGTCCTGCGAGAGCGTGTAGCGGAGACACCGCGATATCTCTTCGGGGTCGTCGTACGGCTCGTACCAGGTGTCGTACGGCCGCTCGTCCGCGGGCACGTCGTCGGGCCAGGGCTGCTTCGCGAAGGTCTTGATCGAGATGACGCCCAGTCCCTGTTCGGTTAGCTCGCTCGCCAAGTTCAGGAAGTCGTGGGGTGCGTCGTCTTTCGCGGCGACCGTCGCATTGACCGGGAACATCGCGGTCTCGAGGTCCGGGATGCGGTCGACGGCGTCGCGGACCACGTCCGGGTGGCCGTGGCTCGTGATCCCGATGTGGTCGATCAGCCCCTCCTCCCGGGCCTCTCGGTAGGCCGCGAGCGCGCCGTCGTCGGCGGTGATCCGGTCCACTTCGTCGTGTTCCGTGACGCCGTGGAACTGGTAGAGGTCGATGCGGTCGGTGCCGAGGCGGTCGAGCGACGCTTCCAGCCTCTCCCACGCGCCCCCGTAGTCGCGATTGACGGTCTTGCAACCGAGGAACACCTCGTCGCGGCGGTCTTCGAGCGTCGGTGCGAGCTTGACCTCCGCGGTCCCGTACTCCGGTGCGACGTCGACGTGGTTGACGCCGCGGTCGAGGACCGTTTCGGTGAGCTCGTTCGCCGCGTCCTGGTCGAGGAAGTCGAGCGCGATGGCCCCGAACGTGAGGACACTGCTCTCCTGGCCGGTGTCGCCGAGCGGTCTCGTCTCCATGGGGACACCAGGGGAGTCGTGCGGAAAAACATGGAGGTCGTGTCGTGAGTGGCGCTGGCAAATACTTTATCAGCGATGGCCAGTACGAGATGACTATGGTTCGTAGATATGCGCCCAGAAGAGATAGCACTATACGTTCACGGTTGAAGCTACATATATTAGACTGGGAAAGATAGTGTAAATAGTATCTACTAACATTACCAATATGGCATTTACTGGTGTTGAACAGGATGGCGGTATCGAGTACACGACCGACACCGAGCTGTCGCTGGGGGTACTACTCAAAAATAAGGTCCGGAAGTTCCTTTCATCGCTCAAAGAACTCTTCTGAAAGAGTGAATCATCCTCAACCCGCTGTTTGGATGCCTCACCATTCCCCAGATCGGTTCCAGAACCCCCTCTGTTCCCTGAAGAAACATGGACTGCGTTGCTGACATCCCGTCCAAGGAGCCGACGATCGTGAGCATTAGCGATGTCCATGGCTATCGCTCACGTTTCATTAGTGCTCTAACATTGTTGAGCGATCACCCGAACTTCCGGCCGTTGGTAGAGGCGACTGACGACGGGCTAAAGTGGGTCGGTGGTGAGGAGTATGTACTGGTAGTCAAC
>PXSD01000113.1:0-6858 GCA_003023165.1 Halobacteriales archaeon QS_9_67_15
GCGTGGACGTTGTCGGGCCCGCCGGTCGACTGGCCGGGCGAGAGCGTCATCTGCGCAGCCTGTGCGTCGTCGGTCGTCACGCGAACGTCGAAGAAGCCCTCGAAGTCGAGACTAGTGCGTTTCATCCTCGGTCGGCCGTTGGCGGGCCGTCCGGTTAGTTCTCGGGGCCGTTCCCGGCGTAGTCGGCCGGTTCGCGGCCGTCGGTGAGCAGGTCGTCGACGACGAACTCGGCCAACCGGTCGCGCATCCGCCGACTCGCGCGTTCGGCACCGAGCGTCACTTGGTACATCCGCGCGCCGACGAGCGCCGTGTATATCGCTTCCCCCGTTGCGTCCGGGTCGACCTCGCGGAACACGCCCGCCTCGATGCCGTCGGCGACGATGTCGGCTACCGTCTGGACGTTTGTCTCGTAGTGGGTCGCCAGTCGCTCACGGAACGCCTCGTTGTGGACGGCCTGCACGCGGAGTTCGAGGAGGGCGAGCGCGAACGTCTCCCGGTCCTCCTCGCCGGGTTCGATCACGAAGCGGTCGACGTACTCCTCCAGTCGCTCGAGCGGTTCCTCCGTCTCGGACTCGGCGAGGCGGTCGCCGATGTAGCCGACGATGTTGTCGACGAACGCGAGCAGCAGCTCCTCTTTCGTGTCGTAGTGGTAGTGCAACAGCGAGCGGCTCTTGTCGAACTCGTCGGCGATGTCCTGCATCGTGAGGTGGGCGTACCCGTGCTTGCAGAGCGCGCGATAGGTCGCACCCATGATCTCCTCGTGCGTGTCCGGCTGCACGTCCACCTCCGTGGCCATATCCACGGGTTATCTGGGGGCGGCAAAAATCTTCCGCGCAACTGGTCGCTGGGTAGCCAGCCGGGAACCCGCGCCGACTGGACTAACAGTGGAGTCAGTCTTATATACGGCAGGCCGATACACCGTACTATGCCACCGGGCGGGTCCGACGACGAGTTCGAGGAGTTGCGCGCCGAGGAGTCGAACGCGATGGTGCGGCTGTTCGGCGAGTACGGTCGCGGTCAGCGGGCGCGCTTCGCAGTCGGCGGGCTGGCCAGCGTTTTCTCGACGCTCATGGAACTCGTCCCCGCGTTCCTCCTCGGGGTCGCCATCGACTCCTTTCTCACCGCGGACCGCCCGTTCCGCTTGCCGTTCGTCCCCCAGTCGTGGCTCCCGTCGGTGCCCGTCGAGCAGTTCGTCTTCCTGATCGGAGTGCTCGCGGGCTCGCACGTCCTCGGCGCGGCGCTGGGCTGGCTCAACTCCTGGGCGTGGAACGGGTTCGCCCAGCACTTCCAACACGAGATGCGCGTCGACGCCTACGACGCGATGCAACGACGGGAGCTGTCCTTTTTCGACGACAAGCAGACCGGCGAGGTGATGTCCATCCTCAACAACGACGTGAACCAGCTCGAGGGCTTCCTCACGAACAGCCTCAACCAGGGCATCGGCATCGTCTTCCGCGTCGGCGGGATGGGTGCGGCGATGCTTCTCATCAACTGGCGACTCGGCATCGTCCCGACGGTCATCATCCCCGCACTGGGGTACGCGAGCTACGTCTTCGTCAACCGCATCCACCCGAAGTACCAGGCGGTCCGCTCGTCGGTCGGCCAACTCAACTCCCAACTGGAGAACAACCTCGGCGGCATCGAGGTCGTCAAGTCCTACACGACCGAGCGCTTCGAGACCGACCGCGTCGAGGAGTCCTCCCGGGAGTACCTCGACGCACAGTGGGACGCCATCACGACGCGGATCGCCTTCTGGCCGACGCTCCGGCTGGTGACCGCCGCCGGCTACACGGCCACCTTCCTCGTCGGCGGCTACTGGGTGATGGCCAACCGCGGCATCGTCGCGGAGCCGCTCCCCTTTTTCAACGGCGCGCTGACGGCCGGGACGCTCGTCATCTTCCTCTCGTACTCCCGTCGGTTCGTCTACCCGATGCGCCAGTTCGGCCAGATAATCAACGACTACCAGTACGCCGAGGCCGCCGGCGAGCGGGTCGTCGGCCTGCTCGACACGCCCTCCGGCGTCACCGACCGGCCCGACGCGGTCGAACTCGACGGACTCGCGGGCCGCGTCGAGTACGACGACGTGCACTTCGCGTACGACACCGAGGACGGGACCGAACAGGTCCTCGACGGCGTCTCGTTCGACGTCGAACCCGGCGAGATGGTCGGCCTCGTCGGCCCGACCGGCGCGGGCAAGACGACGCTGATGAAACTCCTCCTGCGCCTGTACGACGTGGACGACGGCGCAGTCCGCGTCGACGGACGGGACGTCCGCGACGTGACCCTCCGCAGTCTCCGTCGCTCGGTCGGCTACGTCAGCCAGGAGCCCTACCTGTTCTACGGCACGGTCCGGGAGAACATCGCCTACGGGATGCCCGACGCCGACGACGCGGACATCGAGGCGGCTGCGAAGGTGGCCGGTGCCCACGAGTTCATCGCCGGGTTGAAAGACGGCTACGACACGAAGGTCGGCGAACGCGGCGTGAAACTCTCGGGCGGCCAGCGCCAACGGGTCTCCATCGCTCGCGCTGTCCTGAAAGACCCGGACATCCTCGTCCTCGACGAGGCGACCAGCCACGTCGACAACGAGACCGAAGCGGTCATTCAAAATAGCCTCGACGACCTCATCGAGGACCGCACTGCCTTCGCCATCGCGCACAGACTCTCGACGGTGCGCCACGCCGACACGATCCTCGTCATGGACGACGGCGAACTCGCCGAGCAGGGGACTCACGAGGAGTTACTCGCCGACGACGGGCTCTACGCGACGCTCTGGCGAGTCCAGGTCGGTGAGATCGACGCGCTCCCGCAGGAGTTCCTCGACCGGGCCGTCGGCGAAGCGCCGCGGCCGGGCGACCTGGACTGAACGGTCGACTGCGGCGGTGCGAACCGGGTGACGGTCATTCTCCGGAGTCGCGCTGCGCTTCCCTGAACAGGTGCATCCACTCGGCGATCGACCCGCGCATCCCCTCGACGGTGACCGTGACCTCCCCGTCCACGTGCCACTGCGCCTGCTCGGCGTCCTCTCCGAACGAAAGCGGCACGTCGACTGTCATGTCTTCGGCGGTGAGCGTGATCGACTCCTCGCGGTTGACGCTCTCGTCGATGAGTTCGTCGGCGAGGTCGAGCCACGTCGTGTCCCGTCGCGGCGAGTGTGCCATACTCCCCCTTTGGCCCGGACCGGCCTGTTCGTTTCGGTCGTCCCATCCAACTGCCGACCGGTTCTCTCCTCGCTGGCGTCCGAGATCAGTTCCGCTCGCGATTCAGCTCCCGGTCGATGCTGTCGGTCTCCGGCCCGTCGAGCTCCAGCTCCAACCGCCGCTCCAGTTCCGTCTCGGAGATGTCGCCGTTCGCGTACCGCTCGCGGAGCTTCGCGACCGGGTCGTCAGTCGTCTCGGCGGTCGTTCCGTTTCCGAACCCGCCGCCGACCGGGTCGCCACCGCCGGAGCCGTCGTCCGACAGCCACGTGAACAGCTTGAACCCACCGTAGAGCAGGCCACCGATCACCAGCAACGTGAGGAGGCTCGTTATCAGTCCCCAGACCAGGCCGACGACCGTGGTGATGACCGAGAGCACGACGCTGAGGGCGAACAGGGCGGCGAGCGCTATGGCGGCGTATTTCAGTGCCGTTCGGAGGGCCATGGTCGCCGATCCGGTCTCCTCGGCAAAATGTCTGTCTCCCGACTAACGGATGTGGACACCCGTGAGCCTCGACTGGCGCACCGGCTCGTGCGCCACGGCGGGCAGACGCTCCGGGAGCGACCGCCCGTCGAGCCGCCGGGAGCGTCGGTCCGGACGGAAACCGGGGTAGTGAAACGGCTCGACCGGATAGAACGGAGCGATGGACGTTCGGTTCCTCGGCGGTGCGCGGGAGGTCGGCCGCAGCGCCATCCTCGTCAACGACTGCCTCCTTCTCGACTACGGGATACTGACGGGGAACCCGCCGCGGTTTCCGGTCGACAGCGTCGGCCCCGAGGCGGTCGTGGTCTCGCACGGTCACCTCGACCACGTCGGGGCGGTCCCGTCGCTGCTCTCGGGGGACCGACGCCCGCCGATACACTGGACGCCGCCGACTCGCGAACTCAGCGGTGCGAAACGAGGATCGCGGCGTCAGCGGCGACGCGACGGGACCTACGACTGCCCGTTCACCGAGACGGAACTCCGGCGGGTCACGCAGGTCTCGGAGACCCACTGCTACCGCGAGCCTTTCGAGGCCGCTGGCCACGAGGTCACCTTCTACAACGCCGGCCACATTCCCGGGAGCGCGCACGTGCTCGTCGACGACGGCGACACCCGACTCCTCTACACCTCGGACTTTCACACCGAGGATCAACGACTGGTATCTGGGACGACCGCCCGCCCCGAGGCCGACGTGGTCCTCTGCGAGTCTACCTACTCCGACGTCGAGCACGACCCGCGCGCGACGGTCGAGGAGCGCTTCGCCGAGAGCCTCCGCACGACCATTTGGGAGGGCGGGACGGTCGTCGTCCCGGCGTTCGCCATCGGGCGGACACAGGAGATACTGCTGGTGTGTGCGGCCCACGACCTCGACTGCTACGTCGACGGGATGGGCAAGGAAGTGACCCAGCTGCTCCGTCGGCACCCCGAGTTCGTCCGCGACGCCGACGCGCTCCAGCGAGCGAAGTCGAACGCTCGTTTCGTCGACGGCCGCGACGGGCACCGCCGACGCATCGCCGATCAGAATACCGTCATCGTCACCACGAGCGGGATGCTCTCCGGCGGTCCGGCGATGACGTACATCCCCGCGGTCCGCCAGCGGCCGACAAACAAGGTCGCGATGACGGGCTACCAGGTCGAGGGGACGCCGGGTCGGGAGCTGCTTGACACCGGGAGCGCGGAGATCGACGGGCGGCGGATGCCCGTCAGCGCACAGGTCGAAGCCTACGACTTCTCGGCTCACGCCGACCGCGACGGGCTCCTCGACTTCCTCAGTTCCTACGAGGCGTCACAGATCCTGGTCAACCACGGCGACCGCTGCGAGGCGTTCGCCGAGGAGCTTCGAGCCGAGGGGTACGACGCGACCGCGCCCGCGGTCGGCGACGAACTGACGGTCTGATGTACTGCGGCGAGGCCGGTCTGGGGCGGAGCGAGTCGGGTAAGAACCCGGACCGGCGACGCGATCCGTGCGGTTCGTGAGGGATGTCCACACACCGGAATCGGCGTGTCCGACCGGAGTCTAAACCGTTTTGACCGTTCGGACGAAACGCGGGCGTGGTGTCCTGGTCCCGCTACAACCCCGTTCGTGCGGTGCTCCTCGCGGTCGGCACGCTCGTCGCACGTGCCGGAATCATCGATAGGGAGCGCGTCGAGCGGGCGACGGACCTGTCGTGGCCGCGGATCGTGACCGGCCTCGCGCGGATGTCCCGCTCGACGGTCGACGTGGCGATGGTCGGCATCGCGCTCGGCCCGGCAGCCATCGCCGGCGTCGGCTACGCCAGCCCCTTCTGGGGACTGGCCTTCTCGCTGGGCGGCGGCGTCGCCGGCGGGACCATCGGGCTCGTCTCACAGCGGTTCGGCGCTGACGCCTACGAGGAACTCGCGCTCTCGGTGAAGGCCAGCGTGCTCTTCACGGTCGCCATCACCCTCCCGCTGGTCGCGGTCTACGCCGGGCTGGCCGAGCCGCTGGTCGACCTCATCGGGTCCGGCGACGAGGCGGTCACGTTCGGGGCCGACTACCTGCGCGTCGTCGCGCTCGGCGTCCCGTTCGCGGCGCTGAACCTCATCGGCAGTCGGACGCTCGTCGGTGCCGACGACGCGTGGACGCCGATGGTCCTCCGCGGCGGCGGCGCGCTCGTCAACATCGGCGTCAACGCCGTGCTCGTCTTCGGCCTCGAGTGGGGCGTTGTCGGTGCCGCCATCGGAACTGTGTTCTCGAACGTGCTCGTCACCGCCGCCTTCGGCGTCGGCCTCGCCCGCGGCGGCCTGCCGGTGATGGGCGCGTTCCCGGTGCAGGTCCCGCTGTCGGGACCGCACATCGACCGCGGGCTCGTCGCCGACCTCGTGGAGATGGCGACGCCGCTCATCGGGACCAACCTCGCCCGCAACGGCGGCCAGTTCCCCAAGCTCTACATCGTCGGGCTGTTCGGCCCGAACGTCGTCGCCGCCTACGTCGTCGCGATGCGTGTCCGCGCGCTCATGGACACGCCCAACTGGGGGTTCAGCATGGCCTCCTCGTCGCTCGTCGGGCAGGCGCTCGGCCGGGACGACGAGGACGACGCCGGCGCATGGGCTCACGACATCATTCGGTTCTCGGTCGCGGTGTACGCTGTCATCGCCGTCGGCGTGTTCGTTTTCGCCGCCCCGATCGGCCGCGTGTTCGTGGACGACCCGGCCATCCTCCCGACGGTAACGACGTTCATCCGCGTCGCCTGTCTCGGCGTCCTCTTCAGCGGCGTCTACGGCGGCGCGACAGGACCGCTCCGGGCCAGCGGCGACACGCGCTGGCCGCTGTACGCGCAACTCACCGGGCTGTACATGTTCGCCCTCCCGACCGCGTATCTCGGCGTCGTCGCCCCGGCGGTCGGACGGACGGCGCTGTACGCGGCTATCCTCGCGGAGATGGCGATCCCGGCCTGCATCGCCCACTACCGCTATCGCTCCGGGACGTGGAAAGTGGTGAGCCGCGACTACCGCCCCGACGCCACCCCGAGCGACTGACGGCGCTCGCGTCCGAGGTGCCGAGGCGACTGTGGGTATCGGAATCGACAATCGGTGCCAAAGAGATCCCACCCCCTGGTTCCAACCCCGACCACTAGACCAGTCCGGGTCCTCGTCGTCGGTCGCGAGTCGGACGTCGCCGACGCGCTCGCAGACGAAGACGATCGCTTCGAGGTCGTC
>PXSD01000113.1:6967-7734 GCA_003023165.1 Halobacteriales archaeon QS_9_67_15
GTCATCGAGCGAACGGTTCTCCGGTCGACCGAATAGCTCCACCGGGCCCGGAAGACCCGCGCGGTACCCGCCCGGATCCGGCCGTGTGAGACTCGTCCCCACCGCGCGTATGGCTCGTCATCACATACCGGATAAACAATTATTAAGGTAGGCCCCGATTGTACTCGTATGGCGACACGCCAGTCCACGTCGGAGGCGACTCCGACATATCACACGTGCAGCTGTGGGAAACAGTTCGAAACCACAGACGAACTCCTCGAGCACGCACGGGAATCGCACGGACTGAGTGTATTCTGACGGACGGGGTCGGTTCGGGCTGGGTCGGCGTCGTCAGTACGTTCTCACTTCGAACTGTTCGTAACCGCCGTGAGAGAGTTCGAGGGCCCCCATCCACCAGTTCCATCGTTCGACGAGCGAGTGGTCGGCCGGCGCGTCTCCGAGGTTGTCGACGACGGTGTCGACGTCGAGTTCGAGGCCCAGGTCGTCCGCGAGAAAGTCCGCGTCCGACAGGTCACGCGCCTGCCGGGCCACGACCCGCCGCGCGTCGGCGTCGCCCTCGAAGCGTTCGAGTTCCCGTTCCAGTTGCTCCCGGTTCACAGTTCGTCCGTCACCGGCATCGCCCTTGAAAGGCTTCCCTGCGACACAGCGCCACAGAGCGGCGCGAACGGTCACTCGAGCCACGCATCTTCGATCCGCACCGTTCCGCTGGTCCCGTCCCACTCGGGCTCGGAGTCCAGCCGGATCGCCCGGTCCATGTGCGGCCCGTC
>PXSD01000114.1:0-5057 GCA_003023165.1 Halobacteriales archaeon QS_9_67_15
CGGGCCGCCCGCGACCTGTATCTCTCCCGTCGTCCCGGATTCGACGTAATGGTCGTCGGACCGGACGGCGCTGACGCTCGGTCCCCACTCCGGCCAGCGCTCCGTATCGGCGAGGACCGTCCAGACGGTCTCGGCGTCGGCGTCGACGACGCGGTCGACGACCAGTCGTCGCCCGTCGGGCGTTCGCTCGATGCTGGGCAGTGCGACCATACGCGCCGTAGGGACGCTCGACCCTTGGGTGTCAGGGCACCTCGTCGACGGCCGCCCGTAGATCCGCCTCGTCGGTCCACTCGACGACGCGCTCGTCGGCCGCCCGCTCCAGGGCGGCGAGATGGGCCGCGGCCATTCCGTTGCCGTAGCGCTCCCGTTGCTCGTCGCCGTCCTCGTAGGTCCGCTCGAGCAACCAGAGCCTGTCACGGACCCGACTTTGCGGGCGATAGAGGTAGCCGAATTCCCAGACGTGACCGCCGTCGAAGTCCTCGAGGACGCCGACGACGTGGGTCGACTGCTCGCAGAGGATTTCGAAGGCGGGCGCCCACAGGTCGATCTGTTCGCCCGCAAGCCCGAAGTCCTCGAGCCCACGGAGATCCGCGAACTCGAAGCGATGCCCCGCCCCGAGGAGTGACTGGTCGTTCTGTTGGAGGCGGTCTTTGGCGCTACAACTCCTCGACCGGCTCGCTATCTGAAGTCACGACTGCACTCGAGAGCGTGCGGTGAAAGTCCTCGGCACGCTCGCTAGCGACTGATTCAGTCTTGCTCGACGGCGAGCGATGAAAGCCCTCGGCACGCTCGCGGTCGCTGAGCGAGATATCCTCACTTCGTTCGGATAGTGCTCGCTCAGACGACGCTCCGACGGCGCGAGCGCACCTCGCCCTTTCAGTCCGCCAGGCTCGATCCGCACAGCACTGCAGACGGCCACACACCTCCCCAGCCGATTCGCTCGCTCCCGGTGGTCGCTCGCTCATCCCTCGCGAGAGCGCGCTCCAGCGCGCGCCACTTTGCCTGTTTGGCCGTTGCCACACACGTGGCGCTGCCGTCGGCCGATACCCAGATCCGATAACGGGGGACCAACATATACGTCCCCCCACCCGTAAGCACAGGCCGAATGATCACGGCCCGGGACCTTCGGAAGGAGTACGGCGGTTTCGTCGCGGTGGAGGGGAGTACGTTCACCGTCGAAGAGGGAGAAGTGTTCGGCATCATCGGCCCGAACGGTGCCGGGAAGACGACGACGCTGAAGATGGTCGCCGGCCTCGTCGAGCCGACGGCCGGTGACGTCTCCGTCACCGGCTACGACGCCGGCGAAACCGAGATGCGCCAGCGACTCGGCTTCCTCCCCGAGGAGTCGCCGCTCTACGAGGAGATGACCCCGCTGTCGTACCTGCAGTTCTTCGCCGACCTCTACGACGTCCCGGAGGGCGTCGCGGACGTGGTCGGCCACCCCAAGGGCGCGCCCAGCGTCGACGAACTCGCCTACACGAACCCGAGTCTGGAGGGCGACACCATCCGCAATCACCTGAAGCCAACTACATCATCGACTTCACGCGCGAACTGGGCGAGCAGGGCAAGACTATCGTCTTCAGCGCGCACAACCTCTACCACGTCGAGAGTATCTGCGACCGCGTCGCCATCATGAACGAGGGGCGGATCGTCGCGAAGGGCGACCTGGACGAACTCCAGGAGGAGTACGGCCGGACGGAGTACCACGTCTACACGACGGTCGAAGTTCCGGGGAGCGCCCGCGAGAACGGCCACCACCGCAGAGTCGTCGAGAGCATGGACGCGGTCGACGAGACGCGCGAGGCGGCCCGGGCGGCCGGCGGAGACGTGATCGACATCCGGACCGAAGAGTCGAGTCTCGAAGAGGTGTTTCTCAACGTCGCCGAATCTGACCCCGAGTCCGAACGGGACTCGGGGGCGCGACCGTGAGCGGCGACCCACCGCGTCCACCGGGCGAGCGGTCGCCTGGCACCGGCGACTCCGACCGCTCGGGCGGCCTCGGCGGCTGGGTCCGGACGCGCGCCGAGAACGTCACCCGGATCGCGCGCTGGGAGGTGACGAAAAACGCGGGCGGCGTCGACCGACGGACGGTCGTCATCGCCGTCCTCGCGGTGCTCGGACTCGGTGCGATGGCACCGGTGGCGGTCAGCCAGGGCGTCTCGCTCGACCAGGGGATCTACCGGGTCGGCGTCGTCCCCGAAGACCCCTACTACGACCCGGTTTTCCTCGACCCGACGTTCCGCGTCCAGGGACCCGACGCCGGGGCGGTCGAGTCGGGCTACCAGGAGGTCATGATCGTCGGTCCACAGGTCCGCGAGTACGCCGACACGGCGAAGGGCCGCGCCGCGGTCGACGAGCTACGGTCGTCGACGATGCGGTACAACGACGGGATCATGGAACTGGAGGACAATCGGTCGGCGGCGTTTCCCGTCGTCGTGAACCTCACTTACGTGGAACGCGAAGCCGCGGGCGTCGTCACGCAGGGCCAGCAGCCCGTGCCCATCGAGACCGACGAGGGTGGCGGATCCGACGGCGGCGACGCAGGGCAGACGGATGCGACTGCGACCCCGAACGGAGACGATACCACGGCGAGCGACAGTGGCGGCGACGGGTCCGGCAGTGACGGCAGCGAGCGTGGTGACGCCACAGAGAGCGGTGACGGCGACAGCGATGTGACCCGTCCGGACGGCGGCAGGAACGTCGCCGGGTCGTCCATCAGCGCGCGCCTGACGGGCGGTTCGTCGACCGGCGCGCCCTCGGACATCTCCCCGCCGTTCCCGTTCCGGTCGCTCGTGCTCGCGTTCGTCTTCGTCCTCCCGCTGAACTTCGTGATCCAGGCTTACGGGTCGACGATCCTCAGCGAGCGGATCAACCGCCGCGGGGAGCTCCTGCTGGTCGCGCCCGTCTCCCGGAAGGACATCATCATCGGAAAGACGCTCCCGTACTTCCTCGCCTCGCTGAGCGTCGCAACGGTGATCACGCTCCTGCTCCAGGGGTCTGCGATCTCGGTCCTCGCCATCGTTCCGATCGCGCTGTTGTTTCTCTCGGCGACGTTCCTCGGCGCGATGTTCGCCCGGTCGTTCAAGGAGTTGACGTTCGTGACGGTGACGATCACCGTCTCGCTGACCTCCTACGCGTTCGTCCCGGCCATCTTCACCGACGTGACGCCGATCGCGCTCATCTCGCCGCTGACGCTCGTCGTCCGGGACCTCCAGGGGCAGGCGATCGGAGCCGGCCAGTTCGTCTTCTCGACGCTCCCGCCGACGCTGACCGCGCTCGTCTGCTTCGGGCTCGGTGCTGGCCTCTACCGCGAGGAGGACATGTTCACCCAGCGGCCGATCCCGTACAAGGTCCTCGACGCGCTGGCCGGCCCGATCAAGCGCCGCCGGAGCGTGATGCTCGTGACGGCCGTCCTCCTCCCGTTCGTGCTGGTCGCGGAACTCGTCGTCGTCGCGTTCATGTACCCGCTCACGCAGGCGCAGGTCCCCTTCACGCTCGTCGTCGGCGCCGCCTTCGTCGGCATCGCGCTCGTCGAGGAACTCGCCAAGAGCCTGCACGTCTACGCGGGGTACGCCCACTCGCGGTTCGACGACGGCCTCCGGACGGCGCTGGTCGTCGGCGTCCTCAGCGGTATCGGCTTCTTTCTCGCGGAGAAACTGACCCTCATCGCCCGACTGGCGGACTTGCAGGACCTGCAGATCGGTCGTGCGGCGCTGGGCGAACAGGCGTTACTCCAGACCGGCGTCCCGCTCCCGATACTCGCAGCGGCGCTATTGCTCGCGCCGCTGGCGCTCCACGTTCTCACGGCGTCTATCTCGGCGCTCGGAGCGCGGCGGGGACGGCGCTCGTACGCCGTGGCGCTGGTGATAGCGGTCGCGGTGCACGTCGCGTACAACCTGACGGTGGTGACCGCGCTTGTCGGGTGAGTCGCCGCCCGCGCCCGAGCCGTCGGCGTCCGGATCGAGCGAGCGGTCCCTGCGCTCGGACGCGCGGCTCACCATCGCGAAGCGCGACCTCTCGTCGCTCAGTCGCGAGAAGACCATCGTCCTCGCGTTGCTCATCCAGCTGTTCGTCGCCGCGTTCTCGTCGTTTCTCGTCGTGGGTCTCACCTCGCTGTACAGTCCGGGGTCGGTCTCGGCCGGCGAGGTGGTGGTCGGCGTCGCCGGCGAACACGACGACGCGCTCGTCGACGCCGCGAGCGAACAACAGGGCGTCCGCGCGATCACGTACCCCACCGACGACACCGCTCGCGAGGCGTACCGGAACGGTCGCGTCCACGCGGTGTTGCTCGCGGCCGACTCGGACAGCCGGATAGACGTGACGGTGATCGCGCCACAGGAGAGCATCGAGACGACACTGATCGTCGACCAGGTGCGGACGCTGCTCGAACGCGTCGAGCGCAGCGAGCGGATCGCCCGCTCGCAACATCTCGACCGCTCGACGGTCCCGCTGCCCGAGGAAGTGGACGCCAGCCCCTACTTCGGGTTCACCTACACCGTGCTCGTCCCGCTCCTCCTCTTTCTCCCCCCGTTCATCAGCGGCTCGGTCGCGGTCGACGCGCTGACCGAGGAGATCGAACGCGGGACGCTCGAACTCCTCCGCGTCGCGCCGCTCTCGCTCGTCGACATCGTCGACGGCAAGGCGCTGGCGATGATACTCATCGCGCCGCTGCAGGTGGTCCTCTGGATCACGCTCCTGAGCGTGAACGGGATCGACATCGCGAACGTCCCCCGGTTGCTGACGGTCGTGACCGCGCTGACGACGCTGGTCGTCACGCTCGGGCTCGCGCTGGGTGTAGTGACCGCCAGGCGCCGGCAGGCGCAACTGCTGTACTCGGTGCTGGTCATCTTCGGATTCGGCGCGCTCACGTTCCTCCCCGAACACCCCGCGACGACCGTCGCGAAACTCGCCGTCGACAGCCCGACGCCGACGACCTCGCTCCACGTCGTGGGGTACGCCGTCGCGGCGGTGGTCGGGTTCGTCCTGGCCCGCCGACTGGTCGCCGGGACCGACCCGGAAGGGCTCTAATACGGATTATTGTAGGGTATGTCCGGATA
>PXSD01000114.1:5082-10624 GCA_003023165.1 Halobacteriales archaeon QS_9_67_15
GGGCTCCCGCCCCCGACCGCTGAGCGATGCCGGCGACTGCCGCCGGGGAACCCACTTTTTTGCGGCACTGGTCCGATCACAGTCTATGGAGTACACTACCCTCGGAGACACCGGTGTCGAGGTCAG
Source organism: Halobacteriales archaeon QS_9_67_15 (assembly GCA_003023165.1). GTDB lineage: Archaea > Halobacteriota > Halobacteria > Halobacteriales > Haloarculaceae > Halosimplex. The sequence goes on from PXSD01000114.1 coordinate 5,209, forward strand.
TCGCATCTGCCTGGGCTGTATGAGCTTCGGCTCGTCGGACTGGCGCGAGTGGGTCCTCGACGAGGAGGAGGGGATCGAACTCGTCGAGCGCGCACGCGACCTCGGGATCAACTTCTTCGACACGGCCAACATGTACTCGCGCGGCGAGTCCGAGCGCGTCCTCGGCGAGGCGCTCGAGGGCCACCGCGAGGAGAGTGTCGTCGCCACGAAGGGGTACTTCCAGATGGACGATGACGACCCGAACTCGGGCGGACTCTCCCGGAAAGCTATCGAGCAGGAACTGGACGCCTCGCTCGACCGCCTCGGAATGGACACCGTCGACCTCTACCAGATCCACCGCTGGGACTACGACACGCCGATCGAGCAGACGCTCCGGGCGCTCGACGACGCCGTCCGCCGCGAGACGGTCCGGTACGTCGGCGCGTCGTCGATGTGGACCCATCAGTTCGCCGACGCCCTGCACGCGAGCGACCGACTGGGGCTGGAACGGTTCCGGACGATGCAGAACCACTACAACCTCCTCTACCGCGAGGAGGAGCGCGAGATGCTGCCGTTCTGCGACCGGGAGAACGTCGGCGTGATCCCGTGGTCGCCGCTGGCTCGCGGCTATCTCACTCGGCCACACGAGGAGTACGACGCGACCACGCGAGGTGAGACGGACGACTACGCCCGTGAGCATCCCTACTTCGAGGGCGGCGGGAGGGAGGTCAACGAACGCGTCGAGGAGTTGGCCGACGAGTACGGCGCGACGATGGCACAGATCGGGCTGGCGTGGCTGCTGGACAAGGACTGGGTCGACGCGCCCATCGTCGGCACGACGAGCATCGAACACCTCGAACAGGCCGTCGCGGCGCTGGACATCTCGCTGTCGGACTCTGACACCGAATACCTCGAAGAACCGTCCGAGCCGGTCCCTGTCTCCGGCCACGAGTAGGGCGTCGATACCAGTGAACTACCCTACCTACTCGCTCCCTTCGATCGCCCCTTGAGGAAGGGAGATTAGCGTCTCAAAACAGCTAAACCGCGCCCGGCCCACGGCTGAAGCAATGACAGATCCCCGCGACGACGCCGACGGAACTGACCCTCCGTCCGACGGCGACCCGACCGAGGAGGGCCCAATTGCGGACGATTCGACCTCGACCGTCGACGATGGGTCGGACGAGACTGACTGGGTCTCGGCGAACGACTCGATAGGGGAGCCGACGAACGCGACCGAGGAGGAACGAGACGGCGGTCAGTCGGTCACCGCTGCTCCGCCTCGGGACGCAGGTGCCGACGACTCGGCGGACACTCCCGACGAGCGGACGGTCGTCTCCGAGTCCGTCGAGACGCCGGGCGAGCCCCGGACGCTCGACCCGAGAGTCCGCTACAGCTGGGTCGTCGGGCCGCTGATCGGTGCGGTCGCGGCGGCGCTCGTCGCCTGCTCTTCGCGGCGTACGGGGTATTCAAGGCGGTCTATCTCTATCGGTCGTGGCGGTACGTGGTTCGTACCGAGTCGCTCTACCTGACTCGCGGCGTCTTCACGAAGGTCCAGACGGTAGTCCCGTACGTCCGCGTCCAGCACATCGACACGCGGCGGTCGGCCTTCGAGCGGGTCCTCGGGCTCTCGACGCTCGTCGTCTACACCGCCGGGTCACGCGGCGCGGACGTGACGGTCCCGGGCCTGCTGCCCGACACCGCCGAAGACCTGCAGTCCCGGCTGGAACGACTCGCGATCGAATCCGAGGACGAGGACGCCGTATGAACGAGGACAGCCACCCGCAGTCCGACACCCCGGCGGACCACACCGAGGCCGCGACGGCGTCAGTGGCGACCACGTCGCGCATCGAGGGAACGCAGTCGCTCCACGTCCTGACGGTGCCCTACCAGCTCGCACAGCAGGGACTCAGCATCGCCGTCGCCCTGGTCGTCTTCGGCGTTCCGGGGGTGTCGTCCCTGTTCGGCTCCGGCCGCAGTCTGCTTGCAGTCGGCGCCACACTGGCGGTCGTCCTCGGGATCGCGGCGATGATCGGCTACTTCCTTGCGCGCTATCGACGCTTCGAGTACGAGCTCACGCCCGACACGTTCGACATCCGCTCGGGCGTCCTCTCACGCCGACAGCGAGAGATCCCGCTCCGTCGGATCCAGAACGTGGACATCAGCCAGAACGTGGTCCAGCGGCTGGTGGGGGTCGCGCAGGTCGGGCTGGAGACGGCCGGCGGCGGCGGGACCGAAGCCCAACTCCGCTACGTCGGTGTGGAGCAGGCCGAGCGCCTCCAGGCGGAGATCAGCCGGCTGAGCCGAGCGGCCGACGCCGCCGACGGCGAGCCGACGGTCGCCGACGAGGAGCGATTCGAGACGGTCTTCGAGATGAGCGAGCGCGAGCTGGGCGTGCTGGCGCTCGTCTCGATGGACCTGCGGATCGCGTCGTTCCTGCTGTTCGGCGCGTCGGTGTTCGCGCCGTCCGCCGGCTCGATGTTCGACCCCCAGTCGTGGTACGAGTACGGGTTCGGGTTCGAGTCGCTCGTGCGTGCGGTGCTCGGGCCCGCGGCGGCGCTCGCGGCTGTCGTCGCGCTCGCGCTCGTCTCCGGTGCGCTGAGCGCCGCCCGGTACTACGGGTTCACGCTCGACCGCGGCGACGATGAGCTACGGTACGAGCGCGGCCTCCTGCAGAAGTTCAGCGGCACGATCCCGCTCTCGAAGGTGCAGACGCTGACGGTGAAAGAGAACGTCATCGCCCGACTGCTCGGATACGCCGGGCTAACCATCGAGACCGCGGGGTACACCCCGACCAGCGGGGAGTCAAACGGGTCTCAATCCGCCATCCCGGTCGCAGAGCGTGACCGCGTCGTCTCGCTCGCCCGGTCGCTGGAGGCGTTCGACGCGACCGGATTCGAGCGGCCACCGAAACGGGCGCGACTGCGCTACGGGTTCCGCTACGCCATCGGGCTCGCCCTGGTCGTGGCGCTGCTGTACCTCGGGACGCGATTCACGAACTTCCGGCTCTACTGGTACGTGCCGCTGGTCGCCGTCCCCCTGATCCCCGTCGCGGCGCATCTCAAGTGGGCCAACCGGGGCTACGCGCTCGGAGCCGACCACGTCGTCACGCGGAACGGGTTCTGGAACCGCAAGCAGAAGATCGTCCCGTATCACCGGGTTCAGGCCGTCTTCACGACCGAAACGGTCTTCCAGCGACGTCGCGACCTCGCCACGGTCACCATCGACACCGCCGGCTCCCAGAGCATCACCGGCGACGACCCGGAGGCAGTCGACGTGGACACCGGGACGGCCGAACGGATCCGCGAACAGGTGCCCGACGAACTCTACGGTGCGCTGGCGCGCCGCAGACGTGCCGCTTGGGACGCCGCCGGACAGGACCACTCCCCCGATGGGCCGGACGGTGTAAGCGGGTCCAGCAGCGACTGACCGGTGGGCTATTAGGGACATGGTCCTAATCCCCGTCGAACCTCCGAATGACGGACACTGACGACACCTCGGCGGCGACCGCGGACGTACGCGGCGTCATCGTGGACCTCGACGGGACCGTCTACCGCGGCGATACACTCGTCCCAGGCGCCGGCGATGCGATCCGGTCGCTTCGCGACCGTGGGATCCGGGTCTGCTTCTGCTCCAACAACCCGACGAAGACGCCGGCGGAGTACGTCGAGCGACTCGCGGGTATGGGTATCGAGGCGGACGAGTCGCTGATCCTCCCGGCCTCGACCGTGACGCGAGACTACCTCCGGGAGAACCATCCGGAGGACCTCACGTACCTCGTCGGGTCGCCGTCGCTCGGTTCCTATCTCCGGGAGTCGGGGCAGCGACTCGTCGACGACCCGCGCGAGGCGTCGGTGTTCGTCTCCTCGTGGGACGACGCCTTCGACTACGACACACTGAACGACGCCCTCGCAGGGGTCGACGACGGGACGACCTTCCTCGGGACGGACCCGGACCGAACGGTCCCGACTGGCGACGGTCTCATGCCCGGGTCCGGAGCCATAACCGGCTCTATCGCCCGGACGGTCGGTCGCGAACCCGACCACGTCCTCGGAAAGCCCTCGTCGGAGGCCGCCGAGACCGCACTCGACCGGTTGGACGTCTCGGCCGAGCACTGCCTCGTCGTCGGCGACCGCCTCGACACCGACCTCGCGATGGGCGCACGCTTCGGAATGGGGACCGCGCTCGTCCACACCGGCATCGCTCGCCGCGCGGACGTGCCGGACAGCGACGTCGAGCCCGACTCCGTCCTCGATTCGCTCGCGGACCTGCCGTCGATACTGACCTGACCTGCGTGTCTGTCGATTCGTGACGACGACCAGATAGGTCGAGACAGGCTTTTGCTGTCGGACTACTAACCAGCGGACGACTCCAGCGGGGTCCAGAACACATGACTGGGAGACAGATCCTACTCGTCACCGGTGACTTCGGCGAAGACTACGAGGTAATGGTGCCGTTCCAGGCGCTCCAAGCGGTCGGCCACGAAGTCGACGCCGTCTGTCCGGACAGAGAGGCGGGCGAGACGGTCAAAACCGCCGTCCACGACTTCCGGGGCGACCAGACGTACGTCGAGTCCCGCGGCCACGACTTCGAGCTGACGGCCTCGCTCGACGAGATTGACCCGTCCGAGTACGACGCGCTCGTCCTGCCGGGCGGTCGCGCGCCGGAGTACCTCCGGAACTACGACGCCGTCCTCGACACCGTCCGGCACTTCTTCGACGAGGACAAGCCCGTGGCGGCTATCTGTCACGCGAGCCAGATCCTCGTCGCGGCGGCGGTCGTAGAGGGTCGGTCCTGTACCGCCTATCCGGCGCTGGAAGCCGACGTGCGCGAAGCGGGCGGCGAGTGGGACGAGGGCGTCGTCCGCGACGGGAACCTCGTGACAGCACAAGCGTGGCCCGACCATCCGGGCTGGATAGCCGAGTTCCTCGACGTGCTCGGCACCGACATCCAGCACGGTGAACCGATCACCGCGGACTGATACTGCCGGCTGTAACTTCGTGAAGATATTCGCCGCCCCGGGGCGGCGAAATTCGTGACAGACGTACAGCCGGCAGTATGAGTCGAAACCGGCGTAGGGCTGAAGCAAACGAGAAACGAGTTTATCGGTGTCAATCTCGAATCTTTTTTACGGTGTTGCGAACATGGTTCGCGTATGGTTGACAGGCAAGACCTCCGAGAGCAGTTCACGGACGCGTTCGAGGGTGCGGACTACCCGATCTCCAGTCCGATGGACTTGGTGCCGGCACTGCCGAACGGGCCGGGGACGAAGTTCGAATCGGGCGACTTCTCGATGACGGCGATGGAGCTCAACACGAAGCTCGGGGGCGGAAACTTCCCGTACGACAACGTCGACGCGTTCGTCGACGACGTAATCGAGCAGCTCGACGACCAAAACCTCCTCTAACCGCCGGCGACCGCCAGGACGCCGACGGTCACC
>PXSD01000115.1 GCA_003023165.1 Halobacteriales archaeon QS_9_67_15
GTCACGCAGGTCGAGTTCGTCGCCGAGCAGGCCTTCGGTCTGACCGAAGACCGCACCGACCACGTCACTGCGCTCGACCACCCCGCTGGTCCTGATGTCCGCGTGAACGAGATATTTCGCTGAATCGTACATTGGTGAACTGCCCCCGACAGGGGCGTGATGGTGATGGTGAATGTCCGTCCATGAACGGTCTCATGGAACTAGTCGTAACTTGTCACTGGAACACTGTAATATCTGCCGATACCACCGTTTTCGTGCTATCACTACGAACGCACGGCAACCAATCGGCCTGAGGCGCGATCAGACACGCTAGGTTGAAGAGATATTATTTTCGATTGACCGAACCATTCGCACTCGACGAAAGGTTAACCAGTCTGTAGACGAACACGCGGTGTGTGAGCGAGCGGATACGTCTGATCGGGTGGTCGGTCGCGGCAGTCGTGCTCGCGGCGCTGTCGGTCCCGTGGTTTCTCTGGGGGACGGACACCGTCGCGGTCGGTCTGCCGGTGTGGGTCTGGTGGCACGTCGGCTGGCTCTGCCTGACCGCGGTCGCCTTCTGGGTCTTCACGCGAACCGCGTGGGGGCTCGGAGTCGAGGGGGTGGGCGGCGATGGCTGAGGTCGGGCTCCAGGTCGGTATCATCCTCGGCTACGTGGCAGTGGCGCTGGCAATCGGCGTCGTCGCCTATCGACTGACCGAGCGGTCCGCCGAGGACTACTACCTGGCCTCGCGCACGCTCGGGACCGTCGTGCTCCTGTTCACGACGTTCGCGACGCTCCTGTCGGCGTTCACGTTCTTCGCCGGGCCGAACATCAGCTACGGCGCTGGCCCGGAGTGGATCCTCGTCATGGGGCTGATGGACGGCGTCATCTTCGCTGTCCTCTGGTACGTGCTGGGCTACAAGCAGTGGCTCGTCGGGAAGGCGAACGGCTACGTCACGCTCGGAGAGATGCTCGGTGACCGATTCGGGTCGGTCGGGTTGCGCGTGCTGGTCGCCGCGATCAGCATCTTCTGGCTGTTCCCCTACGTGATGCTCCAGCAACAGGGCGCGGGCACGGCTATCGAAGCGCTGACCGGCGGCGCGGTCCCCTACTGGGCCGGTGCCGGTGGGCTCACCCTGTTCATGATCGCCTACGTCGCCCTTTCGGGGATGCGCGGCGTCGCCTGGACCGACACGCTGCAGGGCGCGTTCATGCTCGTGATGGTCTGGGTCGCGTTCGTCTGGGTCGCCAGCGCGGCCGGCGGCGTCGGGAGCGCGACCGCGACGCTGGGCGACGTGGAGGGGAACTTCCTCGCGCTCGGTGGTGGCCTCTACACGCCCCAGTACGTCCTCTCGACGGCGGTCTCGATCGCGTTCGGCATCACGATGTTCCCGCAGGTCAACCAGCGCTTTTTCGTCGCCGAGTCGAAAGCGGTCATCAAGCGGACGCTCCCGCTGTGGCCCGTACTCGTTCTGCTGCTGTTCGTCCCCGCGTTCATGCTCGGCGCGTGGGCGAAGGGACTGGGCATCCAGGCCGGGCCGCAGGAGAACGTCCTCCCGCTGCTGCTCGCGGAGTACACGCCCGCGTGGTTCGCCGCGCTCGTCGTCGCGGGCGCGATGGCCGCGATGATGAGTTCGAGCGACTCGATGCTGCTCTCGGGGTCGTCCTATTTCACCCGGGACCTCTACCGCCCGCTCGTCGAGGAGGCAACGGAACAGCGCGAGGCGTTTCTCGGTCGCGTGGGCGTCGCCGTCTTCGCCACCCTCTCGTTCGTCGCGAGCCTGTTCCAGCCCGCGACGCTGCTGGAGATCGGCGACACCGCGTTCGGCGGGTTCGCACAGCTCGCCCTCCCCGTCGGGGTCGCGCTCTACTGGCCGAAGACGACTCGCTGGGGCATGTACGCCGGCGTCGGCGGGAGTCAGCTGTTCTACCTCGCCAGCGTCTTCCTGGCCGTCGTCCCCCGGAGCTATCTCGGCGGCTGGTCCTCCTCCGTGGTCGGGATAGTGGTCGGACTGGTCGTGACCGTCGGCGTCTCGCTGGTCACGAGCGCCAGCGCGGCGGCGGACGCCTCGGTGTATGCGACCGGCGCTGACTGACCACGACGGCGTATCGGGCGTCCGCCCGGAGGTGACGAGTCTCCTGGTTTTTATACGCCGCGGCGTCACGTACCGGACATGCAGACGCACATCGTCCCGGTCGGCTTCGACTACGACCGGCTGATCGCGCCGCTCGTGCGCGACAGACTGGACGTGGACCGCGTCATCTTGCTGGAGGGCGCGGTCGGGAGCGAGGCCAACGTCGAGTACTCCCGGAACCTCGCCGAGAAACTCGAGAAGGACTACCGCAACCTGCTCGGCGCGACCACCGAGCGGGTCGTCGTCGAAGACGTCTACGACTACGACGAGGCGTTCGAGCAGGCGTTCGAGCTCATCAACGCCGAACTCGACCGCGAGGACGACGCCCACGTGTGGGTCAACATCTCCGCGATGCCCCGCACCGTCTCCTTCGCCTTCGCCACCGCCGCCCACTCCATCATGGTCGAGCGCGAGGAGGACCGCCAACGCATCCACACCTACTACACCGTCCCCGAGAAGTACCTCGAAACCGAACTGGCCGAGGAGCTCCGCCGCGGCATCGACCTGCTCTCCGACCTCCAGGGGGCCGTCGACGACTCCGAGTTGACCGAGCGCGTGACCGAGCGACTCGACGCCGCCGAGGAACTGCTCTCGGAGTTCGACGAGCGCGGGACGACCATCGGCGCAAAGGAGTTCGACGGCACGCACATCCTCGAGCTCCCCGTCGCCTCGTTCTCCAACGTCAAACCGTTCGAGGAACTGATCCTGTTCACCCTCGGCGAACACGGCGAATTCGAGTCGGTCTCGGAGTTAGCGCAGGAGCTGGCCCGCGAACTCGGCGAGGAGTACACCGACTCGTTCCGCTCGAAGGTCATCTACAACGTCGACCGACTCGGTCCGGGCGGGAAAGGCTACATCGAGCAGGAGGAACATGGGAAGTCCTACCGGACTGGACTCTCCCGGATCGGTGAGCTGTGGGTCCGCGCGCACTCTGACGACTGACGATGGACCGACGGCGTCAGAGCATCATCTCCGGCGTGGGGGTGGTATTCGTCGCTCGCCGACGAAAGCTCGACCGGGAGTAGTCCCACCCACACTACCCGATCCCCCCGATCCGCCGCCGACCCAGAGGCGGACTGCGTCCAAACCTGTATGCCGATGGTTTCCGTACGGTCGGGTATGCCCAGGGTCCAGTACGGCGACCGGACGGTCGAGTGCGACCGCGAGGCGATCCTCCGCGACGCGTTGCTCGACGCCGGGGTCCTCCCGCACAACGGGGGCGCGAAGCAGCTCAACTGTCGCGGCAACGGGACCTGTGGGACCTGTGCCGTCGCGGTCGAGGGGGAGACGAGCGACCGGACGCGGCGGGAACGGTGGCGGCTGGACTTCCCGCCCCACGACGCCGACTCGGGACTTCGGCTCGCCTGCCAGACACGCGTCGAAGGCGACCTGTCCGTCGAGAAATTCCCCGGCTTCTGGGGCCAACACGTCGATCAGCCGCCGGTGACCGAGGGGGAGTAGCGCCGATGACCGACGGCGAACAGCACTGGCGAACGACGGCGAGTAGTGTCCGGTCGGAGGTGCGGACGGCTACCACGATGACGTAAGAGTTATTTTCACGCCTCGTTGACTCTCTACTGATGACAGGGCCGTTCGACGGGACCGACGCTCGCGCTGCGAACGAGCCCCCGCGTTCAGTACCCGACGCCACACGCGTAGGGGCCTCTTAGCCCCACCACAATCCCCATTCTGACGCCGCGTTCGCACCGTGCAGCCGACCATCACCGATACAGACCTATGGACGACACCGAAGACACGACAGGCCGCACGCATCGACCGCACGCACCGACAGTCGGGGCCGGATCAGCCCCGGCACACGAGAGAGGTGCGTCGCGATGAGTACCGACAGCGAATCCGAAAGCGCCGACGCGGAAGCGGACAGCACGCCCGAGTCCGACGACGCGCTCCCCAGCGAGTACGACCCCCGACACGGCCTTCAGCATCGACACACCGCCGCCGACGGTCTCCGGCGACCTCCACATGGGCCACCTCTACCAGTTCACCCTCCAGGACTTCGTCGCCCGCTACCACCGGATGGCCGACCCCGCCGTCTACTTCCCGTTCGGCTACGACGACAACGGCATCGCGTCCGAACGCCTGACCGAGCGCGAACTCGGCATCCGCCACCAGAACTTCACGCGGCGGGAGTTTCAGGAGAAGTGCCGCGACGTCTGTGCGGACTACGAGAGCGCGTTCACCGAAGACGTCCAGTCGCTCGCGGTCTCTATCGACTGGGACAACACCTACAAGACCATCGAGCCGCGCGTCCAGCGGATCTCACAGCTCTCGTTCATCGGTCTGTACGAGCAGGGCCGCGAGTACCGCCAGCGCGCGCCGACGATCTGGTGTCCCAACTGCGAGACGGCCATCTCACAGGTCGAACAGGAGGACAGGGACAAACACACGAAGTTCAACGACATCGATTTCGACCTGCTGGAGACCAGTGAGGGGCCGGCCGACGACGACGCCACTCTCACCATCTCGACGACACGACCCGGCGACGGTCCCTCTCTTCGGGCAGGAGGTCCCGATCATCGCCGACGAGCGGGTCGACATGGAGACCGGCAGCGGCATCGTCATGTCCTGTACGTTCGGCGACCGGAACGACATCGAGTGGTACCAGGCCCACGACCTGCCGCTCCGGATCGCCATCGACGAGTCGGGCACCATGACCGGTCTCGCCGGCGACTACCAGGGCGTGACCACCGAGGAGGCCCGCGAGGCCATCATCGAGGACTTGGACGAGGTCGGCGCGCTCGTCGAGAGCCGCGACCACGACCACACCGTCCAGGTCCACGAGCGCTGCGGGGTCGAGGTCGAGTATCTCGTCACCGAGCAGTGGTACGTCGAGATGCTCGACAAGACCGACGAGTACCTCGAAGCAGGCCGCGAGATGGACTGGTACCCCGAGAAGATGTTCACCAGGTACCGGCACTGGATCGAGGGCCTGGAGTGGGACTGGTGTATCTCCCGCCAGCGCGACTCCGGCATCCCGATTCCGGTCTGGTACTGCGACGACTGCGGCGAGACGATCATGGCCGAGAAGGCAGCCCTCCCCGTCGACCCGCTCTCGGACGACCCGCCGGTCGACACCTGCCCGGAGTGCGGCGGGAGTGACTTCAGCCCGGAGGAAGACGTCTTCGACACGTGGGCCACCTCGTCGCTCACGCCGCTGGTCAACGCCGGGTGGGACTGGGACG
>PXSD01000116.1 GCA_003023165.1 Halobacteriales archaeon QS_9_67_15
TGGAACGCGGGCGGACACGGGTCGTGCCATCGACCGTACTCCGCCGATGATGGCGAAGTGCAACCGCGAACGGGGCGTGTTTTGATTTAGCCGTCACCCCCTCTCGTACACAGGCGTTACCGCCTGATTCCAGCGGAGTTAAGGGTTCTGCGAGGACGGCGAACGAATCTGAACCACGTACTCCCCGAGCGGTTGTTACCCCGTCGGAGGGCGTGGAACCGTCCGTTTCGGTGGGAAGCGCCCCCATGTCTTCCGATTGAAACTTTACGCGATTGGCTTGCAAGACGGTACGATGTCAAGAACACTGTAGCTTTCGGTTGGTTAGGATTTGTCGGATTCATCTCCGCGCTAACGCACGGGGCTTTCTCCTCGCAATTCCGTGACCGGCCAACCAACCCAGATAATCCGACAAAACCCGCCGCAGCGGCCGCGAATCGACAGACGCGCGTCTGAAGGCTGGCGTCGCGACCGCGATCACTTATATATCAGTAGGCACAAGCCGCCGTCATGCACGAGTTCGGCGTCGACGAGGCCGGCAAGGGGCCGGTGTTGGGCTCGATGTTCGCGGCGGCGGTCGCGGTCGACCCCGCCGAGTTGCCCGACGACGTCGACGACTCGAAGGAGATCGCTCCCGAGCGCCGGCGGGAGCTCGCCGCGACCATCCGCGAGGTCGGGACCGTCGGGGTCGCGGAGGTCCCCGTCGACCGCATCGACGACGAGGAGACGGACATGAACTCGCTGACGGTCGCCGCCCACGCCGAGGCCGTCGAGGCGCTCGTGGCGGCGACCGACGAACCGCTCGACCCCGAAGACCCGCACCCGGGCTACGTCGACGCCGGCGACACCAACGCCGTCCGCTTCGAGCGTCGGGTCGAGGACGGCGTCGACGCGGCCGTCGACCTGCGCGCCGAACACGGTGCCGACGAGACCTACGACGTGGTCGGCGCGGCGAGCGTCGTCGCGAAGGTGGCACGCGACGCCCATATCGACCGGTTGGCCGACGAGTACGGCGAGGTGGGCAGCGGCTACCCCGGCGACACGACGACCCGCGACTTCCTCGAGTCGTACGTCGCCGACCACGAGGAGTTGCCCGCCTGTGCCCGCGAGTCGTGGCAGACCAGCAAGGACGTGCTCGCGGCCGCCTCACAAGCCTCACTGGGCGAGTTCGAACCAGACGGCGGAACGGTCGGCGACTCCGACGAAGAGACAGAAGTGCGCCCGGACGGCGGCGGGCTCGAACGAACGACTCTCGACGACTTCTAGACCATCTTTTTCCCGACCGGGTTTCCTCGCTCGCTTCGCTCGCTGCGGGAACCCGGTCGACAAAAACATGGGTGAAAAAGGCCGCATCTCGGCCCTCGGCCTCGATGCGGTGAACCGCGCCTCGCTTCGCTCGGCGCGGATACTCAGGTCAACGAAGTCGTTTACCGTCGCGCAATTAAAACAGCAAGCCATGACCGCCTTCGACCCCGAAAAATTCGAAGACAAGTACATCTATTACATGGACGAGCTCCAGACCGCGTACAAGAACGCGTACCAGCACTTCCACGGCCGGTACGACTTGACGTTGCTCAAGGCGATCGACCGACAGGTGCTCGACGGGAGCGAACCGTTCTACAAAGGCGATGGGGATTTTCGAGTCGAACTCCCCGAGAATCCGCGCGACCGAGTCGGATCCCTCCCCGTCGACGACGAGACGTTCGACGCCGTCCTGCAGGAGTTCGTCGACCGGATCGAACTGGAGTTGCAGCGGGCCTTCGAGTTTGACGCCACCGAATGAACAAGGAGCAGTGGACAGCGGGACAGAGGAGACGGACGAGGACCGATGTGACAGACCAAACCCGTGACCGGTCGTCACACGGTCTGGGTCTCGATCCACGCCAGGTACTCGTCGCTCGCGTCGATCTCGGTGTGCGTGATACCGGGCAACTCGTCGGGGTGGTCGTCGTCGACGAGTTCGTACAGCAGTTCCAGATTCTCGGCCGTAGTGAAGGCCGTGATCGTCCAGTACCGTCGTTCGTTCACCTCACTGTTCCACCAGTAGTGACTCGTGCCCGAGGACATCCGGGTCCCCGCGACGACCCGCTCCTCGACGAGCATCCGAGCGAGTCTGTGTGCGGTCGTCTCGTCCGGAACGCCGATACGAACGGCGAGGTAGGACATGTCCGCTCGTCGTCTCGGCAGGGAAAGTACCTGGCGGCGTTCGTCCGGAGGGACAGACAGAGAGCCGATAGGACGGACGCGACGGCGAGAACGGACGGAGGCGTCAGTCTCGCTGTTGCTGGTTCAGCATCAGGTTCCGGAGCACGTCACCGTAGGCCGGGCGGGTGACGAGCACGCCGATGAGGACGCCGACGATGGTGACGATGGCGAAGCCCTGCAGGTCCCCCAGCGAGAGAAACGCGAGCGGGCTCATCGCGATGATGGTCGTCACGGCGGCGGCGCCGATGACCCAGAACGCCTTGCGGAAGCGGTTCTGGAACACCCTGCCGGTCGCGATCTCACCCTCGTTCAGGATCTCGTCGGCGATGATCAGCAGGTCATCGACCCCCGTCCCGATGACGGCGATGAACCCCGCGATGTACGAGAGGTTCAGCGGCAGGCCGATGGCGGCCGCGAACCCGAGCAACAGGTACACCTCCGCGGCGGCGGTCGCCAGCATCGGCAGGGCGACGCGGGGGCTCTTGTAGCGCAGGAACACCATCCCGCTGACGGCGAGCCACGCGACGAGGCCCGTCAGGAGCGCTCGCGATTTGAACCGGTCACCGAGGCTCTGCTGAAGGAAGAGGACTGTCCCGTCGTCGACCGCGAGTTCGGCCGGGAGCGCACCGGCGCGCAGGTTGACCTGCAGCGCCTGTGCCTCGTCCAGCGACGTGGTCTGCATCAGGAACGTCGGCGCCTTCTCGAACTCGCCGGACTCTATGGACTCGGCGAGGCCCGGCGTCAGGGACGCCGCGTAGACCACGTCGCCGTCCAGCACGGTGTACAGACAGTAGCCCGCGTCCTCGGGGTTGTCACGGTAGCGACAGCGCTGGCTCCCCGTCGCCTCGCTTGACGTGAAGCCCAGGTCCACGAGCGCCTCCGAGTAGTTCTCGCCGTCCGCCTCGGTCAGCGTGGCCGGGACGTGTGGTGTGCCGCTGTCGGTGGTGTCGGCGACGCCGATCTGTGCGCGCTCGAGCTGGCGGTTCGTGAGGACCGTCTCGTTGCGGTACTCGGTCCCGTTGTCCGTCTCGACGGGGTAGTGCGCGACGATGCTGACTTCGCCCTGGTCGCCGATGAGGTTGAGCACCTGTGTCGTGTTGGCGTTGGGGACGTCGACGACGACGTAGTGTTCTCCGGTCGCGGACCGCTGGTCGGTCACGCTCCCGCCGCTCAGTCCGCCGCGGTTGATCTTCGCCTGGATGGTCTCGACGGTCTGCTGGCGCGTCTCTGCGGTGACGCCCGGCCGGATCGTCGCCTCGTCGGCGTCAACGCCCGCGGTCTCGAGTGCGGACCGGAACCGCTGCTCGCTGACGTTGCGCGTCAGCACTTCGACGGCGTCGCCGTTTCCGGTGTTCAGCCGGACGTTCACGTCACCGCTCTCCACGTCCATCTCCTCGACGACCGTCTGGCGGACGCTCGTCCGTTCGTCCTGGCCGATATCCAGGTTCTCCGCGGTCGTCCCCACGAGCGGTGCGCGGATGCGCGTCCCACCCGCGAGCTGGAGTCCGTACTTGAGGTTCGTCGGGTCCGTCGACGCTCCGTCGACCGCGGTCGTGTTGTTGGCGCCTGCGGCCGGTGAGGTGGCTGGTGCGAACAGCGCGGCCGTCGACGCGAGGACGAACACGACGAGCATGACGATCCGCCAGTTGTCGCGGAGATTCATCGGTTCACCCCCTCGAACCTGTACCAGCGGAGCAGACTCAGGTTCATCATGTAGGTGTTCATCAGGTCGGCGACCAGCCCGAACACGAGCACGATCGCCAAGTCCGGCAACAGCGGGATCTGGAACAGCGACGAGACGATGTACATCACGGTCATCGCCGAGATGGACGTGACCGTCATCGTCACACCGGTCTCCATCGCCCGGTAGGTGCTCTCGTAGAAACTCCCGCGCCGCCTGAGGATGTGATTGTTCAGGAGGATGTCGGAGTCGACGGAGTACCCGATCAGCATCAGGAGCGCGGCCACCGACCCGAGCGAGAGCGGGATCCCCAGGACGTTCATCAGCGCGAGCGGGATGACGATGTCGGAGAACGCCGAGAGGACGACTGCGAGCGAGGGCACGAACGACCGGAACAGCGCGAAGGTGAAGATGCTCATCCCCACGAACGCGACGCCGACCCCCATCAGCGCGAGCCGCTGGGAGTCGGCACCGAAGCTCGCCGACCGCGTCTGGATGGAGACGACCTCGTACCCGGCCGCCTCCGCTTGCGAACGGACGGCGTCGGTATCGGTCACCTGCGTCGCGACGATGTACTCGTTCGAGCCGGCGACGGGCTGGATCTCGTCGGGCTGGAACGCGAAGGCCTGTTCGATCTCGGCCTGTGAGTCGCCGGTCGCGATCTGTATCTCGGTCCCGCCTGTGAATTCGATCCCCGGCGTGACGGGCGCCCCCGTCATGAGGTACCACCCCGCGAGGACCAGCAACGCCAGCGCCAGTACGGCCAGTGGAACGGCCGCGAGCTGGCGGTTTGAGTACCGGTCGTACTCGGGTTCCGGTACTACGAACTCGACCATGCCGGTGGGTGTGCGACGGCCCCCGATAAGCCTTCTCCATTCACTTCCGATGCGGCCGGGCCAGCCGGGATGCGTCCAGTCGGCTCCGGCACCCCACCTGACGGTGCCGACAGCGCCGGGAACACCGGAGCGACGCTCCCGTCGGGCGAGCGAGCGGGCGCGGGACCGCCCGATGGACCGGGGATCGCGGGGTCGCCATACCCAAAGAGACTTTTTCGTTCGCTCGTTACCATCCACTAACCCGATGTCACGCAGTCCCTCTCTCCCAGAACGCCCCCGGCTCGAACTCGACCCGGATATGTCTCCCTCGGAGCGACTGGGGGCGCTCAGCGAGCACCACGAACAGCTCGTCCAGGTGAACCGAGAGCTCGAGGAACAGCTGGCGGACGCCCGCGAGCGCCGCTCGACACTCACGGACGAAGTCGACCAGTTGGAGCGAGAGAACGAGACGCTCAAGACCTCCTCGCTGTACGTCGCGACCGCCGAGGAGATCACCGACGAGGGCGTCGTCGTCAAACAGCACGGTAACAACCAGGAGGTCCTCACCGAGCTCCCGACGCAACTGCGCGAGGGGCTCGAAGCCGGCGACCGCGTCGCGATCAACGACTCCTTTTCGATCCAGTCCGAGCTCGAAACCGAAACCGACGCCCGCGCGCAGGCGATGGAGGTCGAAGACTCCCCCGACGTGACTTACGCCGACATCGGCGGGCTCGAGGAACAGATCCAGGAGGTCCGCGAGGCCGTCGAGGAGCCACTGGTCAACGCCGAGCAGTTCGCCGAAGTGGGTATCGACCCGCCGAGCGGCGTCCTGCTCCACGGCCCGCCGGGCACCGGCAAGACAATGGTCGCCCGCGCCGTCGCCGACAAGACCGACGCCACGTTCGTCAAGATGGCCGGCTCCGAACTCGTCCGCAAGTTCATCGGCGAGGGGTCGCGGCTCGTCCGCGACCTGTTTGAGCTCGCCAGCGAGCGCGAGCCCGCCATCATCTTCATCGACGAGATCGACGCCGTCGCCGCGAAACGCACCGAATCGAAGACCTCCGGCGACGCCGAGGTCCAGCGGACGATGATGCAGTTGCTCTCGGAGATGGACGGCTTCGAGGACCGCGGCGAGATCCGCATCATCGCCGCGACCAACCGCTTCGACATGCTGGACCGGGCCATCCTCCGCCCCGGCCGCTTCGACCGCCTCATCGAAGTCCCCGAACCCGACAGCGAGGGCCGCAAACGCATCCTCGAGATCCACACCGAGGACATGAACCTCGCCGACGAGGTCGACTTCGAGTACCTCGCCGGCGAGACTGAGGGCTTCTCCGGCGCGGAACTCGCCTCGCTCGCCACCGAGGCCGGCATGTTCGCCATCCGCGACGGCCGCACCGACGTCCGCACCGCCGACTTCGAGGACGCCCTCGAGAAGGTCGAAGACGGCGACCAGACCGAGGGCCAGCCGGTCGCGTTCTACTAAACCATCTTTTTCCGAGAGGGGTGTCCTCGCGCCGCGTAGCGGCGCTGCGGGCACCACTCGGCGCAAAAACATGGGTGAAAAAGGCCGCGCCTCGTTTCGCTCGGCGCGGTCGAACCGACTCGTTCGCTTCGCTCCTCGTCGGATGCTACGCTTCTCGACCCGAAACGAAACCCCTTAGCGCGCGAGTCGACGAACGGGAGATATGAAGACGATCCGGGTCGCGTGGGGGTCGGCCACCGGCCCGACCGCGATGTCCTCGTTCGACGCGGCGCTGGCCGACGCCGGCGTCCACAACTACAATCTCGTCACACTTTCCTCGGTCATCCCCGCCGACGCACACGTCGAGCGCGTCGGGACCACGTCCGACCTCGGCCCCGCCGGCGAAGCGCTCCACGCCGTCGTCGGCCGGGAGACGCTGATCCCCGGCGTCGACGGCGACGCCGCAGCGGGACTCGGATGGGTCCGCAGCGAGTCGGGCCGCGGCCTCTTCTACGAAGCCGGCGGCACCGACCCGGACGCGGTCGAACGGGCGGTCGAATCCGGCCTCCGGCGCGGGATGGAACTCCGCGAGTGGGCGTTCACCGCCGACCCCGAGGTCGTCATCGAGTCGATCCCGGCCGACGACGCCCAACACGCCACCGCAGTGGTCGTCGCCGCCTACGGCGATAGCGAGCCGCTACTCGAGTGAACGAGAAATGACATCCTCCCCGGCGTGAACGCCGGGATTCTCTCGCTGAATCAAGATAGCGTCCGTGTATCCCGACCAGTGGTAACACTTACCGACACCAAGCCGTTAAGACCCTCCGACGCTTACCGATGGGGAGGTACCTCATGTACGGAAATACGCAGTTCAGTGACGAGAGGTTGGATCCGGAGACGTTGACCCCGGACCAGCGCCGCCGCCTCGAGCGCGACCTCTCACAGGTCGCCCAGCAGACCCGCGAACTCCTGCCGCCCGAGTTCGCCGTCGGGTCGGACCTGACCGCCGGCTCCGACGGTCCGCAGGCGACGGTCGCCGTCCGACCCCCCATCGGCCCCGTCGTCTCCGCCGGCTACACGCCCCAGAGCGCAGACGAGACGATCGGCGAAGACGAACAGGCCGACCTCGCGCAGGGACTCGCTGCCAGCGCCGCCCTGCAGGTCAAGCAGGCGCTGTCGAACAACACGAACCCCGCGGCCCGATAGCACACGGTCGCCGCGCCGTCGCGTTCTCACGTCACTTCTCGCCGGCGCCCTCGGGCGGATTGTAGAAGAGCGCGTAGCCGATGGTCCCGCTGGCCGGGACGCTCCCGATGGCCATCGCCATCCCCCACGACCAGGAGAGCACCGCGCCCACCAGCGCCGCGGCCAGCATGATAATCGGGATCAGCGCGAGTATCGCGTCGTGGACCGACACCATCTCTCGCGCCTCATCCGTGACTGGTCGAAGCACGTGTCGACTGTCGAGCGTGATCTAATTAAATATTATTACTGTGCTCGCGGGGACGGAGCGGCTCGATTCAGTCGTCCGATGTCTGTGCGCTCTCCCCACCGTCAGCGATCCTCTCCGTTCTGGCTTCCTGGGCCGGAACCGACGACTGGCCCATGAACTCGGGGTAGTTCGTCATGTCAGTGTGGTGTTTGTCGAGCCCGTTGATTTCGGTCTCTCGGTCCACACGGGCCATCCCGACCAGTTTCAACGCACCGTAGATGAGACCACAGCTCATGGCGGCCCAGCCACCCAAGACCACGATGCCGAGAGCCTGCAGCCCCAATTGCGCTAACGTGAATCCACCGGGAACGAAGAACGGGACAGCCAGGAGGCCAATGATTCCCGCAGTGCCGTGAACGGGGAACGCTAGCACGACATCGTCGAGACCCAGGCGCTCCTGAATGTTTTCGATGACTGGGGCCTGGAAACCCGCGATGACGGACACGACGATGGTGCCGTACCCGCCCGCGATGTGGCCAAACGCACACACGCAGACGAGGCCACAGAGCATCCCCATCGACATCAGGTCAGGGTCCGGCCGGCGTCCCTTGATAATCGGGTAGAGAGCAGCGCCGACGACACCGGCTCCCGAAGCCAGCGCCGTGTTCATCGCGACACGGCCGACCATCTCGAATCCGCCGAGGGCGACCCCGCTCCCGCCCTCGGCCAGATTGAACACAGTCCCCACGGTACCGGTCATGAAGCCGAACCAGCCGAAGGCCAGCATCAGCGTTCCGAGGACCATCAGACTCGTCGAGTGACCACGGATGACGTTCGGCGTACCGTCTTCGTCGAACTTGTCCATGCGCGGGCCAATGATATAGACGGCAACGATTGCGGCGGTACCGCCGACCAGGTGGACGACACCGGCACCTGCGAAGTCGATGAACCCCATCTGGGCCAGCCAACCACCGCCCCACACGAGCCCGACCGCTACCGGATACACAACGGTACCGACGGCGAGCGCGTACACAACGTAGCCCGACAGCTTCGACCGGCCGCCGATTGCACCAGAGACGATGCTCGCCGTCGCCATTGCGAAGGTGCCACCGAAGAGCCAGTACGTGAAGTCAACCGACGAGCCACTCTGATAGGCGAACGCAGCGGCGATATCCAGCGACTCTGGACCGGTGAGGCCTGCGACGATGGCCGAGACAGCACCACCGAAGACGAAGTATCCGATAATCCCGGCTGCCCACGTCAGCACGTTCTTCGAGAGCTGATGCGAGGAGTTCTTCGAGCGATACTGACCGACCTCGAACATCCCAAACCCTGCGTGCATGAAGAACACGAGCGACGCGGCGTATAGGATCCAGATTTGATTGATGCTGTCGACGAGCGTCTGTGGGTCAATTTGCATTCTTTCTCTCCCCGATGGTGGCGTGTACTCTGGACAGTCTGTCAGTGCCCGTGACACCTACAGCGACGCTCGCACAGCCGTCCACGGCCCCCACGGCACCTCGGTTTGCGTCTATCGACCCCGTCGACAGACGCATTCGATTGAAGATCGTATGCTTTTTCTGCGAATATCTCATTTTAGGATTGCTTCTGGTCGACTTCATACTTCATCTCTAAAGGAAAAGGCCCGCTAATTAACCGTTTCTTTGAACTTGATTGTTGGAATAAGATACATTACCACCTGATTCAGGGTCATTGAAGCATAAGGTCTCTTTAGCAGACCTAAAACAAACATATTCACGGAATATCGATTACAGTACAACGTTTGCGACATCTAAGGGTCTCATTTTGTCTGAGTGTTTGGATATGTCGGTAGTTTTAATGCATTCGCAATTAAATCTGCAGCCATCATGCCTACTGATAACGTGGAAGCCGATGAGGGCGTGTGGTCCGAGGAGGGCTTTCACCGACAATCGACCCGAGAACCCACCGACGCGCAACTAGCCGCTTGGGAAGAGACGCATGCCGACCTCGTCGACCAGGGAGTCGAGTACTGTTTAGCCGCGTTTGTGGACATCCACGGCCGCATGAAGTCAAAGGCCGTCCCGATTTCGGACAAGTCGAGATTCGTCGACATGATGAAAGGGTCGGAGCTGTACACCGGGGCAGCTAACGACGGATTGGGGGGTATCGTGGGCGAACAGGAACCAATAGACGACGAGATTTCGGCGTGGCCCGACAACGACGCTATCACCGTGCTTCCCTGGAAGGACAACGTCGCGTGGGCACCGAGTCATCTGCACCTGCACGGCAACCCTTACCGATTGGGGAGCCGAAACGTCCTCCAGAAGCAGGTAAAACGGGCACTGGAGATGGGGTTCGAAATGAACCTTGGCATCGAAGTGGAGTACTTCCTCGTTCGTGAAACCGAGGACGGTGAGATAGTCGGCGCAAACCCCGAAGATGACATTGAACGTGCGTGCTACGATGTCGATGCACTGCTCGACCAGTTCGACTACCAGGAGCAGATGCGTGAGTACCTCGACGAGATGGGGTGGGAGGTGGTCTCGCTGGTCCACGAGGACGCTGACAACCAGTTCGAGTTCGACCTGCATTACGACGACTGTATGACCACGTCAGACCGTCTCGTCCTCTTGCGGATGATGGCACGTCGCGTGGCCAAGCAGGCCGGATTCGATGTCACGTTCATGCCCAAGCCGTTCGGCGAGCGGACCGGGACTGGCGGTCACTTCAACATGTCCCTTGCCAACGTCGAGACCGGTGAGAACGTGTTTCAGGACGAGAGCGACGAGCGTGGCCTCGGTCTCTCCGAGACGGCCTACCAGTTCATTGCGGGCATCATGGAACACTTACCCGCGATTACGGCCGTCGCCGCACCGACCGTCAACTCCTACAAGCGGCTGGTCGCCTCCGGGTCGATGACCGGTTACACGTGGGCCCCGGTGTACATCTCCTACGGGGATAACAACCGCTCGCACGCGGTCCGGGTGCCGACGAAGAGCCCGCGCATGGAAGTCCGGTCCGTTGACTTGACCGTCAATCCGTACCTGGCCTCCGCGATGTTCCTCGGGGCTGGTCTCGAAGGCATCGAGAAGGGGCTGGATCCGGGCGAACCGATTGCGGACAATATGTGGGAACTCGATGAAGACGAACTCGATGACCGCGGTATCGAGACGCTCCCACGGACGCTCCTCGAAGCGGTCGAGGCGTTCGAGGACGATTCTATCACCGACCGTATTCTCGGGGAGAAACTGAGCGAGGAGTACGCGGAGTTCAAGAAACAGGAGTGGTGGGACTGGCACCACACCATCTCCGACTGGGAACACGAGCGGTACGTCAAAATCTGGTGATGAGTGGAGCCACCAGTACCGCCAACGAACGTGTCGTCGAACGTATACGGACTGCTGACCCGGTGTTGGTCGGCGTCGAGCGGGCGATCGATACACTCCCGGGTATGACCACAGAGACAGTGCTGACCTCCGGACCACCCCTCGAGTTCGACGAGTATGACTCCGGTCAGGCGGGTGCCATCGTCGGCGGCGCTCTCTACGAGGGGCTCGCCGACTCCAGAGCGGAGGCTATCGAGAAACTCAAAGCGGGTGACATCGCGGTCCGGACCTGCCACGAACACGGCTGTGTCGGTTCTATTGCCGGTATCACGACGGCATCGATGCCGGTATTCGTCGTCGAGGACGCGGCGTCGGGCGAAGTCGGCCGCTGTCACTTCTACGAGGGGGGCTCGCGCCACCGGTTGAACTACGGGTCGTACAACGAAGCCGTCCACGAGCAACTGACGTTCATCGACGAGGTCATGGCACCCGTCATCGGCGCAACACTCGATCACGTCGGCGGCATCGAACTCCGGCCGATAGTTCAGGAGGCGCTTACGATGGGTGACGATATGCACAGCCGAAACCACGCCGCGACGCCGCTGTTAGCCCAGGAGCTGATCCCAGCCATGTTAAACCTGGAGCGGTCGGGCACACTCACGCCAACGCAGGTCGACCAGACCCTTGAGCATCTGCGAAACTGCCACTACGTCTTCCTGCGGCCAGCGATGGCCGCGTCGAAGGCGACAGCCGACTCCGCTCATGGCATCGACGGCTCCAGCATCGTCTCTGCGATGACATTCAACTGTCAGGAGTTCGCCATCCGTGTGAGTGGACTGGGCGACCGTTGGTTTAGAGCACCGATGGCACCTATCGAAGGGAAGTACTTCGACGGCTTTTCTGAAGACGACCTTGAGTATATGGGCGGGGATAGCGTCATCAACGCGACCATGGGACTCGGTGGCCTCGCACAGGCGGCGGCGTTCTCGCTCATTGAGTATCAAGGGGGCTCCCCCGACCAGATAGTCGAGCGCAATGAGGCGATGTACCGTATCACGCACGGCGAGCATCCATACTATGAGATCCCGTACTTCCAGTTCCGCGGTGTCCCGGTCGGCATCGACGTTCGTCGGGTCGTCGACGAGGGGGTAACGCCGGTGATGAACATGGGCATTCCCGGCTCACAGGGTGGGCAAATCGGAGCCGGTTGCCTGGAAGCGCCTATGGCCTGCTTCGAGGCAGCGGTCGACGCGCTGGACGGCTGACGTCATCACTCCCCGCGTTCGGTGTTCTCCGGTGCCCGGACCCGCCACCACTCCCTGACTAGCGACCGGAAGTTATCCGACACCCGGTGTCCCGTGACCGCGTCGAACGAGCGGTCGCGGACATCCCAATCGAAGTCCTCAACGAGCCGGTCCTCGTGTAACGCGTCTATTTCTGGGTGGAACTGAACGGTCCAGACAGGGGCCGAGCGGTGTCGTGTGCCGAACACGCTGGCGTGGTCCGCCGACGCAATGACCTCCATCTCTCGGCCCGTCTCAACGACCGCGTCGCCGTGAAGCGAGACGACTATATCGTTGACCCCTTTGAACAGTGGGTCGTCGTCGAGTGACGCCCTGACGAGGGCTGCCGTCGTTCCAACCGCCTCGACGGTGCCATCCAGGGCAGCGTTGATTACTTGATGGCCGAAACACACACCCAGCGTCGGTATATCACGGTTGATCACGTCCCTGACCAGCTTCTTTTGCTCGTGAATCCAGGGACGCTCGTCGGCCTCGTACACCCCCGCAGTACTGCCGGTTAGGACCACGCCGTCCGCCTCCTCAAGCGGGACGCGCTCGCCCGCCGGGAAATCGACTACCGTGGCGTCCGGGAACAGTGCAGCCAGCGCGTCACAGTGGTACCGGCACTCCTCGTTTACCTCGTTGCGAACGACGTACAGGTCAAGTGTCTCCATCGAGTATCGGCCCGCGGTTGTCTCGTGACAATCGTCGGGATGGCCCGTTTTGATACGGATTATTATGGAGTATGTCCGGATAGCGCCTGGGGGTCGGCGCGTCCCGGTACATCGCGACAATAATCTGTATCAGGCAGTCGTTCGTTCCCCGTCCGGGACTGGACGATTCGGACGTGCTTCACTGAGGCCGAACACGAGCAACACGCTGCCCAGAACGGCAGTCGATACGACCTTCGAACCGGGGATGGTCGCGATACCCGCGGTTCCCGCGGCCGCTCCAAGGACGAACATCCCTGACACACCACAGACCGCCAGCAGGGCCGCCATCGGACGTGCTCGTTGTCCAGCAACGACGACACACTCAAGCACTGTATGCCCCGCGAGAACAAGTACGCCGAACACGGTCACGGACGGACTAACGAGCGACAGTGCAGCGAGTGCGACCCCCTCCAGAAATCGGTGGAGCGCGATCGCACCGGTCGTCACGCCTGTCCTGGTGTTGTGGCCTGCCCACGCGACGAGCAACACGGCGGCGGCTCCACCCGCTGCGATTCCACCGACGGCGAGGGCCGGCCGGCGAGCCGTCGCGGAGAGCGCTGCTAGCCCTCCAATTATGACAAGCAAGGGTCCGAGGACGCGACTGCCGACCCATGCGCACCGCTCGGTCGACGCGTGTTTTCGGATGACAATCACGGCGACTCCACTCAGCATGCCGAGAGCGACCACGACGGCGAGGACGAGAGGCGTGTCGACTCCGTTCACTCCGGTCGGCACGAGCCCATGTGCAACGGCTGGGCGGGCAAGCAACAGCAAGCTAACGAGGCCCACTGCTTCGAGCGCCCGACAGACGAACGTCGACCGGTTCGGCGTGATGACTGACATGGCCACTCAGACGGCCGCTGGACCGCTCTCGTCGGTTCGAATCTGGACGGCGTCTTCGACATCGATAACGAAGACCTTGCCGTCGCCGGGTTCGCCGGTATGTGCCCCCTCTTTGATCGCCTCGACCACGTCGGCGGCGGGGATGTCCGCGACAACACACTTGACTTTGACCTTCTGGTGGAAGTCGACGACGTACTCCTCGCCGCGCCACTGACCCGTCTTGGCGGGCCGGGAGCCACGCCCGGAAACGTTGGTCACCGTCAGCGAGGGCGCGCCCACTTGCGCCGGTGATTCTTTCATGTCACCGAGTTTGTCCGGGCGAACGGCCCCGACGGCCATCTGAACGTCGCTCATCTCAGTCGTCCCCGGTTGTGGTCCGGTCGTGTTCACACGCTGCCGGTTCCGGCGGGAGCGTGATCGCCGGGTTCTCGTCGAGGAACCCTTCGGGCTTGAGGTGGAAACTCGCTACCTCTACCGGGAGCACGGGCCAGTCTTCCGCCCTGGTGACGTGGTTGACCCCCAGCGTGTACCACAGGACGTTATCCTCGTCGACGAGACTGCGGTCCTGTTCGGTCCACTCGGTCAGACCGGTCGTGTCGCCGTTCTCGTTCGGGTAGTCACCGGCCGCGTACTGTTCGTCCTCGTCGTAGGGCGTGGCCCAGAAGTTGTGCTGCAGGAATCCAGCACGTCGCTTGACGCTTGAGGTGGGTTTTGCCGGTGAGTTGACGTTGCTGTGCGGTTCGAGTTTGTACCCGCAGGGCCGGCCGTACGAGTTCGTCGTCTCCGTACTCTCGATGCGCCAATACTTGCCCTTGAGCGGGTCGATATCGTCTCGTGCCTCCTGCTCGGTTTCGAGGAGCGTCTCACTGGCCTTGAACCCGTTCTTGCGATCACTCCCAACAGGTTCGTTGTGTACCTCCTTGACTCGACTGGAGGACTCGTCGATGTCGAAGTCCAATCGGAAATTGAAGTGGTGCTGGTGGATCGGGGTCTTGACACCCTCCCCGACCACGGCGAACTCGCCGTTCGTGTCGGTCGCGTCGGTGTCGGCCGACACTGCCCCGTTGGAGTCGATGCCGGTCAGTCGGACCTCTCCCTCGATGGACCCATCAGGGTAGAAGTACCAGTAGAACCCGTAGTCGTAGTTGTACACCGTCGCGATGAATGAAACCACGAGGCGACGACGACGACGCACCTCAGTGTGCCCCTTGCGCCACTCCGTGTGCTTCCAGAGGACGCCGTCGTCCTCTTCGTGCATGCAGATGGCGTTCGGCAACACCTCCGGTTCGCCGTCGACGCTGTTCATCATCGCGTCGAAGTAATACATCTCGCCGAGGCAGTCACAGCCTTCGGTGAGTACGTTCGCCATTCGACCGACGTGGAACTCGCCGATGTCGAACGCGTCCTTCCAGGAGTGGTTCGGGTCGCTGTCTCCGTACGGTACGGCCATCTCGGAAGCAGACGCCCGATGTAGCACTTTCCGGCTTTCGCCGTCGTCCTCGAAGCGGACATCGTGGAACACCAACCCCTCGCGAGGGGTCCAGCCTACCTGAAACTCCCAGTCGAGCCACTCAACGGTGTGCCCGTCAACGTCGAAACTCGGGCCGTCCGGTTGCACGACGTCGAGATGGTCGAAGTCGTCCCGCGTGTCTACACGGTCCGCCCGGAAGTCAGCGTCATTCGGGGGGAGCGGCTGGTCCTCGTCGACAACGCCGTTGTCCTCGACTTTCACGACCTCCATCTCGTCGAGGTCGACAAAGGCGAACACACCCTCGATTGGACGGGCGTAGCCGTTGCCTTCCTCCTCAGTGCGGATCCACGAGATTGCACGCACGAGTCGTCGGTTCTCGTACTCGGGCGGCTCGAATCCGCTCGCTGGCCACGGGTCGACGATGGCGAGGTCGAAGTTCTCGACGCCGCGCCTGGCGGCCGCGGCCTGCCACTCGGGGTCGTTCTTGACGACCTCCATCGACTTGTCGACCTCCTCGGGCGTTATCGCTGGCTGGACGCCCGGGATGTGCTCGATTTCCAGCAACTCCTCATCCGTGACGGAGACCGTTGCTTCGTAGGTGTCGCCGTCTTGCCGGAAAACGATGAACGCCTCGCGGTCGAACACATCGCCCGTCTCGAAGTCGTCGACGACTGACTTCGAGGGTTCGTCCAGAACGACGGTGTGGTAGACGGCACCATTGGCGATGTCGTACTCGGCCTCCAGTACGTCCACCGCCGTCTCTATCTCGACACCCGTCAGCGGCTCCAATGGATGGTCGACGGCCGGTTCGGTTAGCGTTGCCATGCTCCCTCCTCTTGTCGCAGTTCGACTGACCCTGTCATCGGCTTTCACCTGCAACCATGCTGTGAGTCACGTTCTCATCTGGCATCTTCCGGTGAATAATAGTGATTGACAACCGGACGATGGTACCCGGGATTTAAGAGTTGTGGAGAAGAATATAATGTCTTTCAGGTATTCAGCCTTGTGTTAGGATACGTATTAGATTGTTCGCACCAAACGCTGACGCATGGGCGATAATATACGGACATATTTAAAAGAAATGGGATTGTCGGAGTACGAGGTGGCCGTCTACATGGCACTACTTCGGACAGGGACGGCCACCGCCGGAACGATCGCCTCGGACGCCGATGTCCCACAGCCCAGGGTGTACGATATCTTAGAGCGACTTGAGACGAAGGGGTTTGTGATGGTCCAGCAGGGGAGACCACAGAAGTTCGGTCCCGTCGAACCGCGGCAGGCGATCAGACAGTTCTGCGAGTTCACGCGCCGGCAACACGTCAGCCACGTCGAGGAGATACAGAGCCTCGGCGACGAGTTCATCCGGGAGTTCGACCGCTCCACCTGGCGAGATAGCTACGCCGACGTGGATATCAACTGGTCACACCCGGACAGGCACCGTGTTCTCGACCAGATGGAGGGGCTGGCGGCCGACGCTTCCTCGGAGGTGCTGCTGGTGACTACGCCCACGAGTTTCGAACGCGTCGTCAATCACCACGTCGAACGGCTCGACGACGCCGCCAGTGCCGGCGCGGATATCCGTGCTGTCGTCTCTTCGGAACGGGACCTCAAGGGGCCGGTTCAGGAGCGTGCGAGAGAGGTGATGCGGCTCCGATTCGTCGACGAGATTCACGGCCGATTCTACACGTACGACGGCGAGCGTATCCTCTTCACGTACCGAACGCCGAACACGGACGGCTTCGTCGGCGTCTCGATGACCAGTCCACATCTCTACGCGACGCTCTCGACGATGTTCGACATGCTATGGGACAGCGCTCGGCCGCTCGTTGCGTAAGACCCTGTAGCGAGCGGTCCAGTCAACCCGGATCGGCCTCTATTAAGCACAATACCAATTACTTCCCCCAGAAGGGGTCGCGGTTGCGTCGCTTGTCGAGGTACATGTTCAGCGTCTCGATCTCGTCGGCGGGGATGTCGTCGGTGAGCTCCTGTTCGACGGCGACGCGTTCGCCGGTCCGGGCCTCGTCGACGTCCTCGCCCTCGTCCTGGATCGATTTGAGGAGGCCGACGCGTTCGGGTTCGTCGCCCTCGAACTTCGCGACGTTGGAGTTGCGGCGGAGCGACCCGCCGAGGATCTCGACGCCGACCACGGCGGGGTCGGACTGGCGGAAGGTGTGGTCGTCGAGGATCTGGAAGCGCGCGGGCCGGGTGATGTTCTCCAGCACCTGGTCCTGCTGGGCGCGCTCGCGCTCCGCGATGAACTCCTCGTACTCCTCGACGAGGCGATAGATGATGTCGTGCTCGAAGATGCGAACGTCCTGCTGCTCTGCGAGGTCGCTCGCGTCGTCCAGCACCTCGACGCCGAAGCCGAGGATAGTCCGGTGTTTCCCCTCGTTGGCCGTCTCGGCGACGCGCACGTCCCGCGGCGCGATGTCGCCGACCTCGGCGCGGACGATGGGGATCTCCTCCTCCTCGAGCGTGGAGGCGAGCGCCTCCAGACTACCGAGCGTGTCGGCCTTGACGACGACGCCCTCCTCCTGAGTCTGGACGGCGATGTCCGCGAGTTCCGCCTGCACTTCCTCGATGACCTCGTCCACGTCGCGGTCGCCGACGACGCGAACAGGCGCCCCGGCCATCGCGTCGTCGAGGTCCGGCGCGGCGACCTTGATGCCGTCGGCGGCCGCGACGGAGTCGACCTGCTCGAACTGGCCTTCGGTGCGGATCTCTTCGAGCGGGCGCGGTCGGAGCAGCGCGCGGACCTCGGTGATGATGGGGCTTTCGACGCCGCCGACGACGATCCGGTCGTCCGAGCGGATCGTCCCGTCGTAGATGATGGCATCGATGGTGGCGCCGAACCCCTGCGTGTCGGCCACTTCGAGGACCGTGCCGGCGGCCGCGCCGCCGACGTCGACGGCCATCTCGTCTTTCATGTAGCGCTGGGAGAGGCCCATCATGACGGTCAGCAGGTCGGGGATCCCCTCGCCGGTCTCGGCGGAGACGGGGACGACCCCGATGTTGTTCTGGAAGTCCTGGACGCGCCAGTACATATCCGCGGAGAAGCCGTTGTCCGAGAGGTCGCCGATGAGTTCGTAGAGGTTTTCGTTGAGGTCGCGCTCAACGCGGTCGGTCTGGGCGTCGATGGTCTGTCGGGCGGGCGTGTCCGGGTTCGGGTTCCAGCCGGGGACGGTATCGATCTTGTTCGCGGCGACGATGAACGGCGTCTGGGTGCGCGCGAGGATGTCGACCGCTTCGAGCGTCTGGGGCTGGAAGCCGTCGTTGACATCGACGACGAGGATCGCGATGTCCGCGAGCGCGCCGCCGCGCGAGCGGAGCGTCGAGAACGAGTGGTGGCCCGGCGTGTCGATGAACAGGAGGCCGGGGAGGTCGAAGTCGGTCGGGTCGACGAGGTCGCCCGCGATCTCCGAGATGACGTCGAGCGGGACGGCCGTCGCGCCGATGTGCTGGGTGATCGCGCCGGACTCGCCCTCGGTGACCGCGGAACCGCGGATCTCGTCGAGCAGGCTCGTCTTGCCGTGGTCGACGTGGCCGAGTACGGCGACTATCGGTGTCCGGAGCGTCTCTCCGGCGGAGTCGTCGGTGTCTGGGTGTGAGTCTGCCATCGTATCACCTGCAGAAGTTCAGTTGTCTATGATCAGCCAGCCACGCCGGATAAGTGCATTCATCTCCCGCGTGGCCGTCCCGCTCGAAGGGCGTTCCCGCGGGAACTACCCGGTCTCCGTGACCGTGAACGACCCGACCATGCCCGCGCTCCGGTGGGGGTTGCAGTAGTACTCGTACTCGCCCGCGACCTCGAGGGTGTGCGAGAACTCGTAGCCCTCGTCGTAGCGGTCCCCCTCGCCGCCCGGCGTCCCGGAGAAGTCCGAGCCGCTCGGTGTCGAGTCGGGGACGACGTTGTGGCCCGAACTGTGCCAGACCCAGACGACGGTCTCGCCCCTCGAAACCTCGAAGGAGTCGGGCGCGAACGCGAGCGCGCCGTCGGCGACGTCGACGACCTGTGCGGCCTGCCGCGGCGTCGGCGAGGGTGTCGGCGTGGCCGTCGGTGTGGACGTCTCGGTCGGTGTCGCGTCCGGGTCGGGCGTGGTCGTCGGCGTCGCATCAGGCGTGGGCGTGTCCTCGGGTTCGGACGTTTCGAGCGGTTCGGTCGTCGCCATCGCCTCGGTGGACGTCGGCGACGGGGTCGGCTCGCCGTCGCCCTGTCCACACCCGGCCACGGCCGCGGCGAGCGCCGCGCCGCTCAGTCGGAGGTAGCGTCGGCGTTCCATGACGGGTTATTGGTCCGACATCTGATAAACCCACGGAGAGGGGGCGCTGGCTCCTGTCACGCGGTCGTCAGACGTCCCCGTGGCGTTTATAGGGCCAGACTCGGTACTCGGTGGTATGGCCGAGATACTCGCCGAGAACCTCTCCGGCAAGGCCGTCACCGGCAGCGACGGCGCCGAGATAGGGATGCTGTACAACATCACGATGGACCTCGAGACGGGCCGACTCCGCAACCTCGTCATCGACCCCAATGAGCACCTCGATAACACGCAGTTCGAAGTCAACGAGCAGGGACACCTCCTCGTGCCCGTCGACCGCGTGCAGGCAGTCAAAGACCACATGATCGTCCAGCGTTAAATGTACGTCCTCGACGCGTCTGCTTTTATCAACGAGTATCACACGACCGAACAACAAGCGACGGTCCCCATGGTCCGGGAGGAGCTCGAAGACGAGAGCGCCTACCGCTACGACGCCATGGAGGGGTCGGGCATGCACATCCACATCCCCGACGAGGAGACGGTCGAGCGCATCGAGCGCGCCGCCCGCGAGACGGGCGACCTCGAGACGCTCTCCGAGACCGACATCAGGCTGGTCGCCGTCGCCTTCGAGCTCGACGGTCGCCTCGTCACCGACGACTACGCCATGCAGAACGTCGCCGAGAAGCTGGAGGTCGCCGTCGAACTCATCGCTCGCGAGGGGATCAGCGAGCAACGGGACTGGCTGTTCCAGTGTGCGGGCTGTGGCCGCGAGTTCGACGAGAACCACGACCGCTGTCCGATCTGTGGCAGCGATCTCACGCGGAAGAACCCCTCGAGCGCGTAGCCCGACTGCGGCGATAGCAGACGCTGGACGGCGCGCTCCCCCCGTCCCCACCCGCTATGGCGCGTGTTCTTCCAGTTGGTCGAGCCCGGTGTCGACGAGCTGCCGGATCACTTCCTCCTCCGTGAGGTCGTTCTTCCGAGCGATCGCCCTGATCTCCCGGGCGCGGTCATCGTCGTAGACGACCGTGTAGCGGGTCGGCATACCCCTTGAGTTACCCGCCACTATGCTTAATAACCCGTCAGACGGTCGTCGGACGGCCGCTGTCGGCCGAAATTTCGGGTCATACGGATTGCTGTAACTGTTTACCGGTACGACCGTCCGTCGTCGTGTGGTCGGTCTGGAAATGACTTACAGCAATTTAGACGCCGAGGAGTCCGGTCGCCTCCGCGTACTGGCTGACGAAACTGAACGCGTTCCAGCAACCGTGGACGAGTATCGGCACCGCGAGGTTCTCAGTCACCTCGTAGAGCGTCCCGAGGACGACACCGAGCACCGCGATGACCGCGAGTTTCGGCCCGATACTGCCGTCCGATCCGAGGAGCGCGAAGTAGTGGGGCGCGCCGAAGAGGACACTCGCGAACAGGACGGCGGGAACGGCACCGTACGCCCGGCGGAACAGTCCCTGCACGAGGCCGCGAAACAGCAGCTCCTCGGCGGGTGCGACGAACAGGAGCGTGATGGGGATCAGGTAGAGGAACCGGACCGGGTCCTGTTGCCCCTGTGTGATGACCTGATTGGTCGCGGTGTCGACGCCGATGGACTGGAGAGCGGCCGTGAGCGCGGCCGCGACGGCGAACAGCCCGACGAACCCGGCGACGACCCACGCCGCGTCGCGCAGCGACGGCACGTCGGCCGAAAACAGGTCGTCGCCGCGCTCGAACTGGATGTAGAACCCGATGACGGCGAAGAAACCGACGAACTGCGTCGCCGTCAGGACGGCGTAAGGCAGCGGCGGGAGCGACGCCGTGTCCTCGACCGCGTAGCCCGCGGCCTGGAAGAGCGACCCGGCGCTGAGATACAGCAGCGTCCCGAAGACGAACGCCGCGACGACCAGCCCGACCGAGTGCACCACGCTCCTGAGGCGCGTCCGCGTATCGGCGACGCGATAGTACTCCGTCTCCATCTGAGTGCCCGCCGATTAGCGTCCCACGGGTTTGACTGCACCGGTCTGCACGGGCGGGCGAGCGTCCGGCGACCGCGACCTCGCTACTCGACGACCAGTTTCGTCTTCTCGCGGACCGCCTCGGCCTCCGCGAAGTCGCCCCCGTCGAGCAGGCCGCGCGCGGCGTTCTTGCCCCACTCGACCGCCGGCTGCGTGAACGTCTCCACGCCGTAGAGTTCGCCCGCGAGGATACAGGCCGCCTCCACGTCGAAGAGCAGTCGCCCGACGCTTTCTGCGTCCATCCGGTCGAGTTCCACCCGAACCGAGGGGCGGTCGGCGGCAGCGAGGCTCGCCTCGGTCGCCTCGAACTCCGCGTCCAGCAGCGTCCCGAGGTCCTGTCCGCCGAGGTATTCGAAGTCTGCGACATCGGTCTCGGGGATCGGACAGTCCGGACGTTCGCGGGGGCGGACGACGGTGACGAGTTTGTCGCGCGGCCCGGCGCGGTAGAGCTGGAGCTGGGAGTGCTGGTCGGTCGCACCGAGCGCGCGGACGGGCGTCTGTCCGCCGCCGCCCTTGCCGAGGCTCTCCGCCCAGAGCTGTGCGAACCACTCCGCGAACGACTCCAGCCCCTCGACGTAGGGCATCATCGCGTTCACGCTCGCGCCGCGTTCGTCGAGCGCGTAGGCGACCGCACCGTAGGCGTAGGCCGGGCAGTCGTACAGCGAGTCCGAGAGCGCGTCGGCGCCCGCCCGTCCGCCGGCCAGCAGGCCGTCGAGGTCGACGTCCATCATCGCCGCGGGGACGAGACCGACCGTCGAGAGCGCGGAGAAGCGACCCGGGACGCCGTCGGGTACGTCGAGCGCCGGCAGGCCCTCGGACTCGGCGAGGTCGCGGAGCGGTCCCGATTCGCCGGTGGTGACGACCGTCTGGTCGGCCCAGTCGACGCCGGCCGCGTCCATTGCGTCGCGGACGACGAGGAAGTTCGCGAGCGTCTCGGCGGTCGTCCCCGACCGCGAGACGACGTGGACGACCGTCTCCGCCAGCGGCAGGTCGTCGAGCAAGCGGTCGACGTGCGCCGGGTCGACGTTGTCCAGCGCGTAGTGGTCGATGGGGGAGTCGCTCGCGAGCGCTTCGGTGATAGTGACCGCGCCCAGCGCGCTTCCGCCGATGCCGACGGTCAGGACCGCCTCGGGGTCGAACCCCTCGACCGCGGCCTCGATCTTATCCGCGTCTGTGCGTTCGGGGAGGTTCAGCGCGGCGTAGCCGAACTCGTCGTCTGCCATTCCGTTCGCGATCCGGTCGCGGGCGTCTGCCACGCGCTCGTCGAGGGCGTCGAGGGCGTCCCGCGTGATGCCGGGGTCGGCCTCGCTCGCCAGCGCGTTCCCGATGTCTACTCGCATAGTTCGACAGTCGAACTGACGTGTGATATGCCTGTCTTACCGCCGAAGTGCGGGCGTGGAGTTCCGGGTCAGTAGCGGTGCGTCCGTCAGTACAGCTAAGAGCGGGAACGGCGTAAGGGTCCGCGCGTTTCTGCTGTTGCCACGTCCTGTGCGGGTGGGACTGAAAGGGACGACCCGTTCGACGAAGTGCGACGACGCAAGCACTGGAGCGAGCGATGCGAGACCGAAGGGAGGTCTCGATACAGACGGCGACCGACGGGAGCCGTGAGCGAGCGAAGCGCGTGGTACGAGAGAGCGAAGCTCTCTCGTCATCTAGAAATCTCCGATTTTCGGCGACAGCGAGGCGCGCGAGTCGAACGGGTCGGGGCTTTCACGCCGTTCGCGGTCCCCCTCTCAGTCACTCCAGCAGAAACAGACACGGCTCTTCGACGGCGAACGGGTGGTTTATTCCCGACCGAGCCGAAGCGTCGGCAGATGAGCGACGCCACGGACGGCGAGGTCGCCGCGGACGGAGACGTCGCGACACCGGCGTCGGGCGGCGAGTCGGACGCCGAGGACAGCTACGGCGGTATCCTGACCGCCTTCCCCTACGCGATCCGAGCGAGCGACTCGCGCGTGTTCCAGACCTACGCCGCGGTCAGCGCCCTCTTTGCGGCCCTGATCGTCCTGCTGTTCGCGTTCGCAGTCGTCACCCTGCTGGGCGGGACCGCCAGCGCACCCGGTGGCTCGTTCACCTTCTCGCGAGCGTTCTTCATCTTCCTCATGTTCCTGGTCGTCGCACCGCTGGTCGCGCCCGTGTTGCTCGTGGCTCACCGCCACCGCAGGACGGAACCCGACGTTCGCTACGAGCGCGCGCTCGCGCTCTCGGGCTACGGCTTCCTCGTCGCGCTGTACCTGAGTCTCGTGATCACGACGCCCGCCGCGTTGCGGGAAGAGCCGGGCGGCCCGTTCGGCGCGGTCGCGGCGTTCCTCTACGGCCTGCCGAGACCTGCGGCCGCCGTCCCACCGGTGCTCGCCGCCGTCGTCATGTACCTCGCGTACCGTTGGTTCCGCTGACTCGGCGGCCGCATCGACGGCACGGAGAACGCCGAGTCGCCGTCGAAACGGGGAAAAGCCCCGGTCGGTTACACCTGCGCATGAAAGAGGGCACCTTCGTCGTCACGGAGGCCGACGAGGAGTCGGCGATCCTGCGCGACGTAAACGACGGACAGATCCACACGCTCGGGTCGAACCCCGACCTCTCGGTCGGCGACGCCGTCGAGGCGACGCTGGCCGCCGAGCCCCCGATGGAGGTCGTCTGGAACGTCGAGGAGACCACTCGCCAGTTCAGCGTCTCCGTCGAGGAGAGCGCCGAACCGCCGACCCAGCAGGCGCTCGACCTGGCCGCCGACCAGCCCGTCGGCGAGGTGGCCACCCGCGAACGCGCCGGGACCGGCGAGGTCCACGTCCTGACCGTCCCCGAGGAGAACACCGAGGCCGCCGTCGCTGACGTGCTCGACGACGACGCCACCGTCGAACGCGCCGCCCGCATCGGCGTCGAGCGCGTCGAGATCCGGTCGGAACCGGGCGTCGTCAGCGTTCGCTATCTACCCTGAGAGCGACGAGGACTGACGACACCGACCGGGTGGAAGTGGCACTCGTATCGCTACAGCCCAACTATACGGGTATCGCACTCATCCGACTACGTCTCCTGGCCCTGGACGGAGAATGACTGAGAAAGACACGTGTACTCACACGATGACTGACGGCGGGAGTGGGGTCGTCCTCGACTCGACGGCCGAGGAGCCGACGATACAGACGATTCTCCGCGGCGTCGCCGCGGCCAAGGGCGTCGACGAACTCGAACTGGACCCCCTCTACGAGCACGTCGATACGACCGCCCTGCAGAACCTCCTCGAACACGCGAGCGAGCAGGAGTCGTCTGTGAGCGTCCAGTTCTCGGTTGACGAGTGCACGGTCTCGGTGCGCTCCGACGACAGCGTCGAGGTCGTCAACGAGTCCGCCAGCCCGCCAACCAGTCCCCCGGACCAGTAGTGACCGGCACCGTGCGGAGCGCTTCTCGGACGATTTCGACCGGCCTCACTCCGTCGGGCCGCCCGCGCTCTGGACGCGCCAGCCGCCCTCGATCCCACAGGCTTCGCGGACCGTGTACTCGATAGCCGTCGACTCGTCGACACGGTCGCCGCCGTCGACCGATTCGATCCGCAGCGGTACGTCGAGCGTGTCACCGCAACAGCCGACGCCCGTAAACTCCTCCGTGACCTGTCCCTCCTCGACGCGGCCCAGCGTCTTCCGGAGATAGGCGCGGTAGGGCCGTCCCTCGACGATATCCCGACCCCACGTGCTGAGGTCCGAGGGGTACGAGACGATGATCTCGGTGGCCGTCTCGACGGTGTCGCCGGTCGGCGTTCGGTCCGGTGCGTTCATGACACGGGATAGGAGCGTGACGCGGAAAGGGATTCTGTCGAGTGGGTTCGAGTCGAAACGGAGGTGTCGAAGGGAGCGAGAGCGAGTGCGACGGTTCGAAGGACGGTCCGACGACGCCGCTATCGCGTCAGAGCAGTTCGGCGAACTCGTCGAGGAACTCGTCGTACGTGCCGATAGCGGCCTCGATGGGGTCGGAGCTCGTCATGTCGACGCCGGCCGTCTCCAGCAGTTCGAGCGGGTACTCCCGGGACCCGCTGGCGAGGAACTCGCGGTAGCGTTCGGCGGCGGGTCCGCCCTCTTCGAGGATGTTCCGAGCGAGCGCGACGGCCGCCGAGATACCGGTCGAGTACTGGTAGACGTAGAACGCCCGGTAGAAGTGCGGGATGCGCATCCACTCGCGGGCGATCCGGTCGTCGACGTCCGCGTCGGCGTAGTACTTCCGCTTGAGGTCGCCGTACACCTCGTCCAGTCGGTCGGCGGTCAGCGCTTCGCCGTTCTCCTCGAGCCTGTGGGTCTCGTGCTCGAACTCCGCGAACATGGTCTGGCGGAACAGCGTCGAGCGGAATCGCTCGAGGTACTGATTGAGGACGTGTCGGCGGAGCGTCTCGTCCTCCACGACGTCCAGCAGGTGGTGGGTCAACAGCGTCTCGTTGACGGTGCTGGCCACCTCGGCCACGAATATCTCGTAGGAGCTGTAGATGTACGGCTGGTGTTCGCTGGTGTACTCCGAGTGCAGCGAGTGGCCCAGCTCGTGGGCGAGCGTGTACATCGAGGCCACGTCGTCCTGGTAGTTCAGCAGGATGAACGGCTGGGAGTCGTAGGTCCCGCCCGAGTAGGCTCCGGACCGCTTGTTGTCGGTCTCGTAGACATCGACCCACCGGGAGTCCAGCCCGTCGGCGAGCCATGACTGGTACTCCTCGCCGAGCGGTTCGACGGCGCCGGTCACCCACTCGCGGGCCTGGTCGTACGCCACGTCGGGGCTCTCGCCCTCGACCATCGGGACGTAGAGGTCCCACATCTTCAGTTCGTCCGGCGAGTCAGACCCCGTCTGACTGCTCCGCGAGTCTGACGACTCGCGGACGCCGATGGACTGGCGCTTGAGGTCGGCGTGGCGCTGGAGCACGTCGAGGTTCTCGTCGACGGTATCCACGAGGGTATCGTACACCTCGACGGGGACGTTCGGGCCGTCGAGGGCGGCTTCGCGGGCGGTGTCGTAGTTGCGAGCGCGGGCGAGTTTCACGTCGGTCTTGACGCTGTTCTTGTAGGCGGCGGCGATGGAATTCCTGTACGCCTCCCACTCGTCGTAGAAGGTTTCGTACACGTCCCGACGGAACTCGCGGTTCGGGTCCTCCTGAAGCGTCGTGAAGTTGTTGAGGGTGATCGGCTGGGGATCGCCGTCTGGGTCTTCGACAGTCGGGAACTCCACGTCCGCGTTCGTGAGCATGTTGTACACCTCGCCGGTCGAGCCGAGCACCTCGCCGAGTTCGGCGAGCAGGTTCTCGACTTCGGCCGAGCGGGTGTGTGGTTTCATCCGGAGCACGTCGTCGAAGTAGTGCTCGTACACGTCGAGGTCGGGGTTCTCGTCGACGTACTCCGCGACGGTCTCGCGGTCGAGTTCCTGGATCTCGGGGTCGAGGAAGCTCCCGGCGCTGGAGGCCTCGGAGGAGAGCGACTGGGCGCGGGAGGCCAGCGCCTGGTAGTGGCTGTCGGCGGTGTCCTCGTCGCGGCGCAGGCGGGCGCGCGCATGATCGCTTCGTAGGTCTCCAGCGTCGCCTGGAGGGTCTCGGGGTCGTCGGTCGCGCGCCCCTCGAAGGCCCGGAGGTCGTCGAGTCGCTCCCGGACGGACTCGAAGGCGGCCTCCCACTCCTCGTCGTCGGCGTAGAGGGACGCCAGATCCCACTTGTACTCCTCGGCGATATCGCTTCGTTCGGGCACCGAACTCATGGCCCCTGGTTTGAAGCGGACCGCCGTAAGTGTGTTTCATCCGGTGGGGTCGCCGAGGAGAGCGCGAGGAGTGGTCCGGACCCG
Source organism: Halobacteriales archaeon QS_9_67_15 (assembly GCA_003023165.1). Classification (GTDB taxonomy): domain Archaea; phylum Halobacteriota; class Halobacteria; order Halobacteriales; family Haloarculaceae; genus Halosimplex. The sequence goes on from PXSD01000116.1 coordinate 27,271, forward strand.
GATCAGCAGGGACAGTCTGTTCGGGGCCGGGAGACGGAGATTCGGACTCGGCCTGCAAGGTGGTAGCTGACCCCGCCGCAGTCGCGGACGCAACGGGCCAGTCCCGCGACGCGACGGGCGACGACGGCCGGTCCGACGAGCGCAAAGCGCACTCACGGGACTGTGACTCCACGGTTTTTGCCGGCGGAGTCCGATGGCACCTGCATGGACGATTTCGACGTCGGAGACCAGGTCGCGGGCGCGCTCGGGCGGACCTGGCTCGACGACCGGCCCTGGCAGCTCCTCACACGACTGACCGAACTCGACGACCGACTTGGCGGCCACCCCGGCGACCGCCGCGCGGCCGAACTGGTGGCCGACGCCTTTGAGACCGCCGGTATCCGGAACGTCCACGCGGAGCGATTCGAACTGAATCGCTGGACGCGCGGGACGACGGAGCTGGCAGTCACCGTCCCCGACCGCGGCGTCGAACGGTCCTTCGAGACGGTCGCACTGCCCTACTCCCCACCCTTCGAGGGCGAGGCACCGCTCGTCGACGTGGGCCACGGAACCCCGGCGGAACTCGACGAGGCGGACGTATCGGGGGCGGTCGCCGTGACGAAGACCGCGACCCCACCGGACTTCGGGCGACCGTACCACCGCGCGGAGAAGGTCGGCCACGCGGCGGCCGCGGGCGCGGAGGCGTTCGTCTTCACCAACCACGTCCCCGGCCAGCTCCCACCGACCGGCTCGCTCCGGTTCGACGGCGAGGCCGCGATCCCCGGGCTGGGGGTGAGCGCCGAGTCCGGCAAGTGGCTCCGCGAGTACGCGGCGGAGGGTGCCCGTGTTCGCGTCCGCATCGACGCCGAGACCG
>PXSD01000117.1 GCA_003023165.1 Halobacteriales archaeon QS_9_67_15
CCGCACGGAGTCCCGTCTCGAATCGGCCGAGGACGAACTCCGGTCGCTCGGTGACGGCGACGTCCTGACCGTTCAGGTCGACCTCACGGACCGCGCGGAGGTCGAGGCGTACGTCGAGCAGGTGGCCGAGGAGTTCGGCGGTATCGACCAGGTCGTCATGAGCGCTGGCGGGCCGCCCAGCGGGGCCTTTCTCGAGATGGACGACGAGGACTGGTACGGCGCCTACGACACGCTCGTCATGTCCGCCGTGTGGACGACCCGCTTCGCCTACCCGCACCTGACGGAGTCCGACCAGGGGTCGATCACCGCGGTCACCTCGCGGTCGGTGCGAGAGGTCATCGACGACCTCGTGCTCTCGAACGCGGTGCGGCGAGCGGTCATCGGGATGGTGAAGACCCAGGCCAGGGAGTTCGCGCCGGACGTGCGCGTGAACGCGGTCCTGCCCGGTGTGCACGAGACGGCGCGGATGGAGGAACTCATCTCCGACGCGGTCGAACGCGGCGAGTACGAGGACTACCAGGCGGGGCTGGACGACTGGGGCGAGGACGCGCCGCTCGGTCGGATGGGCGACCCGGCGGAACTCGGTGACGTGGTGGCGTTCCTCGCCAGTCCGCGGGCAAGCTACGTAACCGGGACGGCGCTGCCCATCGACGGCGGGTCGATGCGGAGCTGAGCCGGTCGCGTCTCGTCACCGGGTCCCGGGCGAACCGCCCGTCACGCCGTCGCCGTCGGCGCTAAGCGACCGGACGAGCAGTCCGAGCGACGCGAGCGCGACGAAGATGGAGAGGACGTAGCCGTAGGTCGGCCTCGCCGAGGATCGCACCGGGCAGAAACGCCGAGACGACGAGCAGGGCGACTCCGAGAGCGTCCCCGCTGTGGCGAGAACGAGCAACCAGAATCGGACTGCGGGGTCCATGCTGTGACCCAGTTGGCCGCCGCAGGGTATGAGCGTTCCGGCAGTCGCGAGCACCGCCCGCGACGAACTGTCGGCTCCCGTACCAAAATGGCGTTCAGCGAACGGTTTTTGCGGTCGCACCCGTCGATCCGGTATGTCGAACGACCGACCGGCGACGCTCGACTGGCGGACCGCCGGCCCGGAGACCCGATTGACCGACGCCGACGCGGCTCGACCGCCGAGCGAGACGACCGTCGCGGACGCACAGGACGGGGCGAACTTCGTCGTCTTTGACCCTGAGTGGCTCCCGGAGGACTGCGAGGTCACGGAGACGACGCTCCGACCGGAGCAACCGCCGGGGCGGCCCGAGGGCCTCGACGCGACGGAGATCGGACAGACGCCGTGGAGCGACGGGAACCCGTCGTCGCTCCGCGTCGTGGTCACGGGCGACGACCGGCGACTCCGTCTCAAGGAGTTCCTGTACGACTGGGCACCGCCGGCGGCGAGCGTCGCGCCGCTGTGGGGGACCGACGACCCGACACCAGTCGAAGCCGGGGACGCGGTCGGGTTCCTCGGCACCGACTACAAGCGCAACCGGGGTGCCTGCGTCCAGCGAGCGCGGACGCAGGTCGAGGTCTCTGTCCTCGACGGCGAGTTCACGGACGACGAACTCGAAGCCCTGCTCGACGGGCTCGAACCCGCTGTTGACCCCGACTCGTCGGGCACCGGGGCGACGGCCGTCCGGCAGGTGCCGTTCCACCGGCTCAACTACTGGGCGCGGTTCCGCTGTGAGTCGCCGGGAGTGCCACACGGCGTGTGGCAACACGGCGTCGAACGGCCGTACCACGAGAGCGTCCCCTGCTCGCCGGCGGCGTTGTGCGACGCGACGCCGCGCCCGCTCGTGCCCGGGGACGACCGCCTCGGACGGCAGTACCGCTTCGATTCGGCGGTAACGTTCCCCGAGGCGAACGCCGTCGAGGCGGTGTATCGGCACGGAACCAACGGGAGCGACCACCTGTGGATCACCGTCGCAACTCCCGAGAGCGACCTGGGTCCCGAGATTCCGCCGGAGCCGGCCCGACAGCCGGCCGAGACGCGCGAGGCAGTCGAGTCGCGCGGGGGGACCGTCCACTACGGGGCGCTGACCGAGGAGCACGGCGCGTGGGAGGCGGTCTGGGCCGAAGACGGCGTGACCTACGCCGTCGTCGCCGGCGCGTCGGCGGAACCGGACGGCAAGGAGTTCTTGACGCTCGTCGACGGCCTCTCGCGGCCCTGAGGCCGCGGAGCCGGTTGCTCGACTCCGCGCCTCCCCTCAGAACAGCCCCTTTGCGTCGAGTTCGGAGACGACCTCTCGCACGCGCTGGGCCTGTCGTTTCGGGACCACGAGCGTCCGGTCGCCGTAGGACGCGACGACGAGGTCGGAGACGCCGACGACGCTGACGTGGCCGTCTGTCGCGATGACGGTGTTCTCGGTGTCGACCGTGAGTCCATCGCCGAGCACGACGTTGCCGTCCTCGTCGCTCTCGCGGACGCGCTCGACGGCGTCCCACGCACCGAGGTCGTCCCACTCGAAGTCGGCGGCGACGACCGCGGCGCTCTCGGTCGATTCGAGGACGGCGTAGTCGACGCTGACCGGGTCGACGGCCGCGAACCCTCGCTCGGGGTCGCCGTCGTCGAGGGCGTCGACGAGCGGTGCCAGTTCCGTGTCGGCGGCCTCGCGGAGGAAGGCGTCGGGCGTCCACGCGAACATGCCCGCGTTCCAGTAGTAGCCGTGGTGGCGGTACCGCATCGCCGCGCCCTGGTCGGGCTTCTCGGTGAACGTCTCGACCGGGTAGTAGGTGCGGCCATCGTCGGTGGTCGCCTCCTCGCCGGGCTTGACGTAGCCGTAGCCGGTCTCGGGGCGGGTGGGCTCGACGCCGACGGTGACCAGCGCGTCGGTCTCGGCGGCGACCCCGGCGGCGTCGGTCATCGTCTCGGTGAAGTCGCTGCTCGCGGGCAGGGTCCGCTCGCTCGTTCTGCGGTCGCTCCCTTCGGTCGCGCCCTCACGCTCCACGTGGTGGTCGCTCGGCAGACAGACCAGCATACAGTCGCCGACCTGTTCGCGGACGCGGTGGGCCGCGTAGGTGAGCGCGGGACCGGTGTCCTTCGGCTCGGGCTCGGTGAGGACGGCCGCACCGGGAGCGTGTTCGCGGACCTGGTCCGCCAGGCTCGGGCGCGTGAGGACGTACACCTCGTCGGCGAAGCCGGCGCGGTCGATGGTCTCGGCGAGCAACGACCGGTCGCCGCCGAACGAGAGGAACTGCTTCGGGCGGTCGCTTCGACTGGCCGGGTAGAGCCGGGTGCCGGTGCCGCCCGCGAGGACGACGGCGACGATGGTGTCGGCCATGTGCGTGTGGTGGAGCGGGTCGGAAAAATAGGCGAGGGGTTCGGCGTGTCGTCGGAACGGGTCATCGGACCGCTATCTTTCACGCCGTTTGCGGTCTCGACTGTCTCCCTCCCGGAGTCGCCGTCTCTCCGAGCGACGACGGTTACTGCCCTCGAAGGAACGAATTCATCTCAGCGACAGTTCGCTCGGGTGCCTCGCCGGGACCGGAGTGGCTGACGCCGTCGAAGTCCACGAGTCGACTGTTCGGGAGCGCTTCGTGGACAGCACGAGCGCTCTCGCGGAGGAATTGCGGTCCCTCGGTGCCCGTGAGCACGAGCACGGGAACGTTCACGTCTAGCCGGTCGGCCAGTTCGTAGCGCTCGACGGCGCGGTTCATCCGGATCACTTCCTCGACGAGGTCGACGCACGCGGGCCAGACCGGCCAGTCGTCGAGCCACGCGTCGAGGTCGTCGACCTCACTGGCGTGGACGACCTGTTCGACGTACCGCTTGACGGCTTCCTCTCGTTCTCCCTCGTCGACGAGCGCCTGCATCCGGTCGGCGAGGTCGGCGTGTTCGCGGAAGTTCTCGGGGAGGATCGCGGGTTCGTAGGCGGCGACGGCTTCGATAGCGTCCGATGCGCCGTCGGCGGTGAGCGCTCGGGCGGTCTCGATAGCGGTGAGCGCGCCGAACGAATGACCCAGCAGG